>JACMRH010000110.1 GCA_014376535.1 Cytophagales bacterium
AGTCCTGTTCCAAATTCCCATTGAGGGTTGAAAGCTTTGTAATCGCTCACACCGGGAGACAATTGTTGTTCTGTTTCTTTAAATTTATGATCATAAGTCTGCATATCCCCATTATATCGCGGATAAGTAAATGATAATCTGCCACTTGGGCTTTCTTTTCCTGTCAGTATATCAGCGATTGCCTGTGCTCCCTGGCTTCCCGGACGATAAGCCAGAAGTACTGCTTGGGTCATAGGCTCCTCAGCCTGAAATAGTCTTGGTCTTCCTTCCAGTAAGCATACAATTACAGGTTTGCCAGTTCCTTTTGCTTTTTTTATTAATTCCCTTTGATTTTCATCCAGTTTCATATCCCAGACTACCCCTGGCTGTTCTGCATACGCATCCTCTCCCAAGCATAAGACGATTGCGTCGTATTTGGAAGGATCTTTCAAAAGTTCATCAGATGTATTCTGGAGATCGCTGAAATTTCGTGTAGCGTTAGTGATCACATTTTCTTTACCAAGTTCTTTTTCAAGTACTTGCCTTATGGTTTGGATCTCACTGGGGTATTGTTTGTCCACATTTCCCTGCCAGGTGTAAGACCATGATCCATGCAAAGCAGTTACCGAATTTGCAGCCGGGCCAGTCAGCAAAATCCTGGTTCCTTTGGCAAGAGGAAGTACATTTGCATTATTTTTTAATAATGTGATTGATTCTCTTGCTGCTTGCAAAGCAATAAGTTTGGATTCTTCAGTACCTATCAATTGAAGATCCGATTTTGAAGTATATGGCTGGTCTAAAAGGCCTAATCTTATCTTCAGTTTTAAAATTCTTCCTACAGCTTCATTCAAACGTTTTTGACTGATTTTTCCTTCTTTTACTAACTCCACAACATATTTGGGAAAACTGTAATCGTTCGGTACCATGCTCATGTCTATACCAGCATTTACTGCCAATTCTACAGCCTCTTTAGGAGTCTTAGCAATTTTATGCCAGGTATGAAGTCTTATCACATCTTCCCAGTCTGAGCAAACCAAGCCCTCAAAACCTAGTTCTCCACGAAGGACATCCGTTAGAAGCCATTTGTTAGAATGAGTTGGAATTCCATTTATTTCTGCTGAATTAATCATCACCGTAGATGCCCCAGCTTTTACAGCCGCCTGGAATGTAGGAAGGTAATATTCTCTCAGGATTATTTCCGGTAAATAGGCTGGGGTTCTATCAATTCCGTTTTTAGGTGCTGAATAGCCAATAAAATGTTTCATACAAGAAGCCACGGCATTTTTGCTTTTTAGATCCGATCCTTCCATTCCTTTTACAGCTTGTGTGCCCATCATAGAAGCCAGGTATACATCTTCTCCAAACGTTTCTTCGAATCGAGACCAGCGTGGATCCCTACCTACATCGAGTACTGGTGCAAAATTCCAGGTTAAACCTACCGCTTTAGCTTCTTTGGCAGTTACTTGTGCAGCCTGGAATGACAAATTATCATTTCGGGTAGCAGCCAGTCCTATATTATGAGGAAACAATGTGGCCTCCTGTAAAAAAGAAACTCCATGCACCGCATCAGTTCCGTAAAGTACCGGTATTTTTAACCTGCTTTTTTGACTTTCAGCCTGGATCTGGTTTATGAGTTCCTGCCATTTAGATCCCGAATAAGCATTGATGCAATTAAGTAAAGAACCAACATGGTAAGTTTGGATAGCTTCTTTCAGTTTAGTTGCGTCCAGCTTTTCGTCAGTATTTGCATATCCATTATTCAAAAGATTTCGGATGTCAATTTGAGTCATTTCACCCGCCTTTTCCTCAACAGTCATTTGAGAAAGCATTTTTTGAACTTTTGCATCAGTTATGGTTTGCCCATGTACTCCGAGCCATCCGCTTACAAGAGCCATTATAAAGAATCGTTTTTTCATTTGATCTGTTTTTGAAATTATGATCAAAAATAACGCAGTAAATAGGAAATAATGAATTTAGGACTGGTTATTCTGTAACTTTGTTGTTTTTTCAGGGTTTTTTAGTTTATAAATATTACGCTTTAATACCTATACTTTGTCCTTTTAAAAGCACGATGCGATGCTATATATTATTTCTTAGAATTTAAATACCGAAGGTTGGGGAAATCAATTTTGGAACCTGAAAAGTATGGACTTAAAACTTTTGGAATGGATTATGAATAGAAAGGTAATCTGTGTTTTGAAGCGTCACTAAAATGAGAAAAGCAAAGACTTCGGCTCAGTGAATTCTTAAATTCAGTAGTAGATAATGGGATATTGCCTATTTTGCAAAATAATAATTATTGCCCGGACAAAGTCATGTGTTACTATGGTAGATTTAAGAGCTCCGTTAAAACTTAACCAGAGGAAACTATTTAACCATTTTTCTTCAGCCTTTTCCTAATGTAAAACATTTAAAATTAGCTACAAATTTATGACCAACTATGGCAGAACATTTTGAAAAACTTCAAAGGATGTATTTATCAGCAAAAATAAATACCATGATTTTTGATACTACAACTATTGACATAGTTGAGGGAGAGGCAAAAATTTCCCTTCAAATAACTGATAAATATTTTCATGCGTTAAATGCAACTCATGGTTCTGTCTATTTTAAAATGCTGGATGATGCTGCATTTTTTGCAGTTAGTTCAATAGTCACGGATTTTTTCGTTTTAACAGCAAGTTTTAATATACAGCTTACAAGACCGGTTAATTCAGGAATTATTACTGCAAAGGGGAAAGTTAAATTCCAATCTAAAAATTTGTTTGTAGCAGAAGCTAGTCTGTATGATGAAAAAGGCAGGGAGATTGCCTTTGGGACTGGAAACTTTATGAAAAGTAAAATTGAATTGAGTAAAGAGATAGGTTACGAATAAATCATTAGCCTCCTAATTTCAAAGTTACAAATAGTTTGAAGTCCGAACTGAAAAACCAGGACTTAATCTGGGGAATTATAACTTTATTTTTTTTGTGAATGGCTATCCGTTAATTATTATACCGATCGGTTTTTTTATTTTATATTCGTATTAAATATGAGTAAGGAAATTTCAAAATCGGATCGTACTAAGCAATTTATTGTAGAACAGTCAGCCCCTGTATTCAATGCAAAGGGGTATGTAGGAACGTCGCTAGCAGATCTTACAAAAGTCACAGGATTGACTAAAGGGAGTATTTATGGCAATTTTGAAAATAAAGATGAGGTAGCACTAGCTGCATTTGATTATAATTTCAATCGCGTTACCCAATATTTCAAAGAAAGAATATTAGCAAGTGACAATGCTATTGAACGCTTATTGGTATACCCTAAAGTATACCGCGACTTTCTGAAAATTCCTTTTTTTAAACCCGGTTGCCCCATTCTAAATACTTCCACTGAAGCTGACGACACTCATCCTCAGTTAAAGGAAAGGGCAGCTAAGGCCTTGGAATTTTGGAAGACGGCTATTGAAAATCAAATTAAAAGAGGTCTTCAGAGAGGAGAAATAAAAACTGACACAAACCCAACTGAGTTCGCAGTTATTTTAATGTCCCTTGTCGAGGGTGCCATAATGCAGGCAAAGGTTACAGGAAATTCAACTGAACTAATTATTGCTATGAATTATCTGGAAAGACTAATTCTTGAACTGAAAATGTAAATTTTTTACCTACAAATATACCGAACGGTATATTATGTCATAATCCAATGCATCTAAACATCAAATAATATGGAAAACAAAACCTTAGAAAGCAAAACCAGGATTCAATATCAGGATTGTGATCCATTTAACCACCTTAATAATTCCAAATACATAGATTATATTATGGCTGCCAGAACAGAGCAATTGCTGGACCATTATGGGTTTAATGTATCAGATTATGCTTACAAACAAGGGATTGGCTGGGTAACGGCCCAAACACAAATTTCCTATTTCCAACCAGCCTCATGGATGGAAGTTGTAACAATACAATCAAGATTGATCCATTTTTCAGAATCGAGTTTGCTTGTAGAAGGATTAATGTGGGATGAATACAAGACAAAACTTAAATCAGCCATGTGGGTAAAGCTTGTTCATTTTAACATACAAACACAAAAAAGCCACAAACATTCAGAAGCATTGTTGGAACTGTTCAATAAGATGCATTCACCATTACAAAGCCACGTAGCATTTGATGAAAGAATGAAATCATTAAGAATGTTAAACCTAACAACATAGAATCCCATGAATGCCAACTATTTAGATAGCGTAATAAAGCAATTTGAGTACTATAAATTATTAGCCGAAAAAACCTTTGCTCAACTACCTGATGAAAAGCTTATTTGGCAATACAATGAAGATTCCAACAGCGTAGCCATAATTGTGAAACACCTTTCAGGGAACATGTTAAGTCGATGGACAGATTTTCTTACTACTGACGGAGAAAAAGCTTGGCGAAACCGGGATACCGAATTTGAAAATGACATTTCGGTAAAACAGGAAATGCTCGACAGATGGACTGAAGGTTGGAAAGTATTTCTGGATGCACTCAGGCATTTGAAAGGAGAGGACCTTGAGAAAATAATTTATATCCGAAACGAAGGACATACTGTTCTGGAAGCTATCAACAGGCAACTGGCACATTATTCCTATCACATTGGTCAAATTGTATTTATTGGAAAATTGTGTGCAAACAAATGGGAATCGCTTTCTATTCCAAAAGGAAATTCAAAGCATTTTAATGCATAAAAGTTTGCTAAACCTAAACAGAAAGGACACTTTACAGATACTATTCGAAATTTTTTAAATGACAAATTGAAAATGAATAAATCAACTACTGAAGAAATAAGAGAACGGTTTGATAATGACGTAGAAAGGTTTTCAAACCTGGACACAGGGCAACTCTCTACGATTGACGCCAAACTTTCTTTAGAACTTATCACAGAATCGGCCCGAAGGATTGTTCCGAATGCTGAAAACTTATTAGATATAGGATGCGGAGCGGGAAACTACACCTTGATGATGCTGACCAAAATCCCCAACTTAATCTGCACTTTGGTTGACTTGAGCTTACCCATGCTTCACAAAGCACTTGCAAGGGTTTCTAAAAATACAAATAAGGGTGTAAACATCCTGCAAGGTGATATAAGAGAAGTAGAATTGAAAGAGAATTTTTACGACATTATTTTAGCAGGTGCCGTTTTGCATCATTTGCGCGATGATAAGGATTGGGAAACCATGTTTGAAAAACTATTTAAACTGCTTAAACCTGGAGGTTGTTTAATGATTTCAGACCTGATCACACAAGATACTGCATTATTGAATGACTATACCTGGGAAATGTATGGCGACTATTTAGAAGGATTAAGCGGAAAAGAGTACCGTCAAAAGGTGTTGGATTATGTGGCTAAAGAAGATTCTCCCCGGTCAATGAATTATCAACTGGACCTAATGAAACAGGTTGGCTTTAGTAAAGTGGAAATACTTCATAAAAACATGTGTTTCGGAGCCTTTGGAGGAATCAAATAGGATAAGGTATTGAATGGCATTACTCAAAACTCAATCTGACAATTTCATTAAAAATGGTTTAGGCGATCGCAATATTGAAACTGCCATCCATTATCAGTTTAGCATCGACAGTTTCGGCTGCACCAGGCATTTGTAAACCTTTTATTTTGGCGGTCTGTCCTTTGCTTAACAGGTCCAGAATATGCTTGTCTGATAGTCTCTTTCCCAGGATCTCAAATGGGATCTTGAACCCACAAGTTTTGAATTCGGCACAGCCATAGGCGGTGCTACCTTTCTTAAGCAAGACAGTTTTGCATTTGGGACAATGCAGTTCTCCGATATTGATTTCCTCTTTAGGCTTAGGCTCCCTTTTTGGCTTCTCTGGTTCGGCGATGGCCACTGGTTCTGCAGCAATCGAGATGGTCTTATGGAAAGTGTTGGCCTTCACTTCTTTGGTGAGCTCAAATACCATTTGAATCAGTTCCGCTTTGAAGGTCTCCATCTGGTACTCACCCTTTTCGATCAGGCGAAGTTTGCGTTCCCAGTTGCCGGTAAGTTCAGGGCTTTTGAGGAGCTCATTTTGGATGGTGTCAATGAGGTCCATCCCGGTTAGTGTAGCGAAAATGTTCTTCTTTTTACGTTCTATGTAGTTTCGTCTGAACAAGGTTTCGATGATATTAGCCCTTGTTGATGGTCGGCCAATGCCATTGTCCTTCAGCATTTCGCGCAAAGCCTCGTCCTCTACTTGTTTCCCCGCCGTTTCCATTGCCCTTAGCAAAGTCGCTTCGGTAAATGCCTTGGGTGGTGTTGTTTTGCCATGGTGTACCTTTGGTTCATGAGGTCCTATTTCCCCCACTTCAAAAAGTGGCATTATCCGTTCTTCATCCTCCTTCTCTTTTTCAGGATTCTTTTCATTGGCGTATACTGTCCTCCAGCCCGGCTCTAAAATTTGTTTTCCGGTTGCCTTAAACTCAACCTTGCCAACCATTCCCAACACTGTAGTATTGGCCACTTTGCATTCTGGGTAGAAGACAGAAATGAAGCGTTTAGCGATAAGGTCGTAAATCCGCTTCTCCTCCAAATTGAGTCCTGATGGGCTAATATCAGTAGGAATAATGGCATGGTGGTCTGTCACTTTTTTGTCGTCAAAAATGGCCTTTGATTTGGGAATGGGCAGGGCCAGGACCGGAGATGTATAATTGGCATAATAGTGCATGCTCCGCAATATCCCTTCTATTTTAGGATGTAAATCTTCGGATAAGTAAGTGGTGTCTACCCGGGGATAGGTACAAAATTTCTTCTCATACAGGTTTTGGACAAGCTTCAATGTGTCCTCAGCAGAGAATCCATATTTCTTGTTAGCTTCCACTTGCAAAGCTGTAAGATCGAACAACCTTGGATTTCCCTCTTTTGCCTCCTTTTTTTCGAAGGAAGTGACGACAAAGGGGTGTTGCAACAAGTAATCTAATCCTTTTTCGGCCTTTTCCAGGATTTTGATCCTGTCGATGGTCGAAGTGAATTCTGTCTCACGATACTTGGTCTTTAATTCCCAATACACTTCCGATACAAAGGCATTTATTTCTTTTTGTCTCTGTACGATCATGGCCAGGGTAGGAGTCTGTACCCGTCCAATAGATAGCACCGCCTTTCCATCTCCATATTTCTTAGTAAAAAGGCGGGTGGCGTTCATGCCCAGCAGCCAATCTCCTATGGCCCGGGAACTGCCTGCGGCATACAAATTATCGTATTTTGCACTTTCTTTCAAGTGGTCAAATCCTTCCCGGATCGCTTGTTCAGTCAGGGAAGATATCCACAAGCGTTTTACTGGTACGTTGCAATTTGCTTTCAAAAGCACCCATCGCTGTATTAGTTCGCCTTCTTGTCCGGCATCCCCGCAATTGATCACTTCAGTGGCTTTTTCTACGAGGGAAGCGATGGTTTTGAACTGTTTTTGAGCCCCTGCATTTTCAATTAATTTGATCCCAAATTTGGTGGGAACCATAGGCAAATCCTCCAGCCGCCAGAATTTCCAATTGGGATTATAATCATGGGGTTCCTTGAGTGTGCAAAAATGCCCGAAAGTCCAGGTGACCTGGTAACCGTTGCCCTCATAATAGCCGTCTTTGCGTTCATTAGCACCAATTACATGGGCAATGTCCTTGGCTACACTTGGCTTTTCGGCAATACAGACTTTCATTCTTCAGTCCAAAGATGGTGATTTTTTTCAAAGCTTAGATTAGATAAAAGCCTTCTATAATCGTGTCAAAATAAAAAATGTGTAATTCTTTTGAAACCCAAAACTGACTGAAATATTGCGTCTATGCGCTATATTTGAGAATAGGAGCAAGGTTATTGCATGTTTATAATGTTAGCAGTCACTGATACGAACGCTGCCGGCAATATCGAATAGACAAAAATGCAGGAAACAAAAGGATTACTCGACCGAATAAAACAGCATGACAAACTTGCAATTAGGGTAAACTCTAATTCGAATAATAATTTGCCCGAAGAGGTAATGAAAATGCTCTTTCAACCTCATAGAAAAGCCAACTATTTTTTTGTATTCATCGAAAATGGCTCACTCACACATAAGGTCGACTTAAACAATCTGACAATTACAAATGGGCAATTGTTTTTTGTTTTGCCTAATCAAATTCATTCTGTACCCTTGCAGAAGCAAGATAACATTGAATGTTTCAAAATGAGTTTTGACCAAAACTGCTTGTCTTTACTTCCGAAACAATTTTCTTTTTTAATCAATCCATTGAACTCACAAATCATTTCATTTGACAGTGAATCAAGCCATCGGGTGCAACTACTTTTTCAAATACTTGACAAAATTTTGCATTCTGACAACGATCAAAAAGATGCTGAAATTATTTTGGCCCATCTTAATTCACTTTTGACAGAATTGAACATAGCTTATTTTAAAAGTGTTGCCAAAGAAAAATCTGAACCAAACAAACTTTCAAAATACATAGAATTTAAAATAGCTGTTGAAACTCATTTGAAGGAGCATCATTCTATAAACACTATCGCGGGAAACCTTTTAGTAACGACAAATAATCTTTACAACATAGTAAAGGAGTTTTCTGGAGTTTCACCAAAAGAATTTATCACAAACCGATTGATGTTAGAGGCGCAGAGAAAGCTTTTTTATTCTGAAATATCAGTAAAAGAATTGGCCTATGAGTTAGGTTTCAGCGATCCTGATTATTTTTCAAAGCTTTTCACAAAGAAAACAGGAAAAAGTGTTACACAGTTTGTAGAAAGCCTTCAGGATTTGTCCTGCAATTAAAGTGAATAGTCCATCTCACTTAATTTTACTCCAACGACATTTGCTCTTCATCGAAAAATATAATTATGAAATCCGCATTAGTAACAGGAGCAAACAAAAGTATCGGTTTTGAAACTGCCAGACAATTAGCACAAATGGGGTATTTTGTTTACATCGGTAGTCGGGACAAAACAAAAGGACTTGAAGCTATTGAAAAATTAAAAGCTATGGGCATAACAAATGTGGACTGTATTCAATTGGATGTTACCGATATAAATTCAATAAAATCTGCAAGACAAGAACTTGAATCAAAAACTAAAAAATTAGACATCTTAATTAACAATGCAGGAATAAGTGGTGGTTTTCCACAACCAGCGACAAAAGTTTCCCATGACACACTGCGACTAGTGTTTGAAACTAATTTTTTTGGTCCAATTCAGGTAACACAGGAGTTTATTGAGCTACTTAAAAAATCCGATGAGCCCAGAATCGTAAACGTTACAACTGAATTGTCGTCTTTGACAAATCACAGCAACCCAAACTGGATATTCGCTCAATTCAAGCCTGCTGCTTATGGTCCGTCAAAGTCAGCTTTGAATGCATATACCGTAATGCTAGCGGCCGAGTTGAGGGAAACAAATTTTAAAGTAAATTGTGTATGCCCTGGGTTTACTGCGACAGACTTTAACAATCACCAGGGTACAAGAACAGTTGAACAGGGTGCAAGTGTAATTGTTAAATATGCAACTCTTGATAAAAATGGAGCAACAGGAAAATTTTTCAATGAAGAAGGAGAAACAGCCTGGTAACAAAAGACGAGAAACCTGGAACATGGGTGATCGCCTGATCCGCTTGGGAGTCCACAGTTATTTGACTCCTTCTACAAAGATCATCTTGGTCACGGCTGCCTTATTTCGGTAAACACTTGCCGCCTGATACATTTCTGAGTTATACCATTCCTTCGCTCTTTCCATTGTTGCAAATTCAATGATCACGATTCTATTTGGAGACCAATCGCCTTCCATTGAAATGGCCTGCTCACTGCGTACGATTATTTTGCCTTCATAGGCCGCAATAGTGGCTGGGGCAAGTTCCTGGTATGCCTTCATTTCTACAGCATCGTGAATCGAAAGATCTAAAATGACAAAGGCAGACATGGTGACTTTTAAATGGTTAATTCTTTTGGGCATTAAGCCAAAGATAAAATTACATTGTCAATTAAGTGCTCACTGTACGGGTTTTAAAATGCTTTTTGAACCAGGGTAAATTTTATGCTTGGAACAGAAGAGGCGAAAAAACTTTGTTGGTGCATCACAACAAGGTGGGGGAAGTTAATAAAGAGGTAAGGTTCAAGTTAACTATTGATAACCTTGAACCAGTCAAGTGTTTTGGAAACTTGGAACACAGAGGATACTTTCTTCCACCTAAAAGCTCCCGTTTTTGATTTTTTCTTTTTCATCACTGGCAAGTTCAACCCAGTTTTCGAAAGCTTTCATGCTCTCTGATGGAATAAGCCTTTTAAATTTTAAAGTCCTTTCTTCTAAAGGTTTTGCCAGTTCTTCGTATATAAAGTCGTCTCCAAATCCGGCCCATTTTGAATCTGTCTTTGAATTTCCGTAGTAAACCTGGTCAATATTTGCCCAATAAATGGCACTCAGGCACATAGGGCAAGGTTCTGCACTTGTATATAATATAGCTCCCTTTAAATCTGACTGTTTTAGTTTTTTGCAGGCAGCTCTTATGGCATTTACTTCAGCGTGAGCGGTAGGATCATTATCTTTGTTTACAGTATTTCCAGTGGCCGAAATAATTTCACCGTCTTTGACGATTACACATCCAAATGGCCCACCATGAAGTGTATGCAGATTCTCTTCAGACAAGGCTATTGCCTTGCGCATCATTTCAATATGTTGATCTTTCATTTTTATATTATTATTCTTAACTAACAGTTAGGGTCTAAACCAATGATAAAGTACCATGATTCCCTTTAATCTTCAAATAAATGATAAATTATGAAGTTTTTAATTATAAGTCTTTCTAAATGAAAATGTTTAGAAATCAGATAAAGAACTGTTTTATTCTGAGACAAAAATGAATAAGATTGATTGTATTTTGAAATTTTACTCATATTGAACAAAACCATTAGATTTCTACCACCCGATTGAAAAAGTTCGATTACAAGATTGATTTTAAGAATACAGATTTCAGGAAAGAGCCTGAGAATTACATCGTTGGAAAGGGCGAACAGGGGGTATTATTAGTAGAGCCTTATAAAAGCGAAATTTTACCTCTTTGGAAATTCATGACTCCTGAAGAATCGCTGATTTCTGCTAAATCTATTTACTCACTTTACCTCGATTACAGAACTAAAAATGAGTTTCCAGGAATGGATATGTGCAGAAAATTTCTTCAAATGGGCATAACCCGTTCAAGGAGATATGCAAACCACAAAAGTGGGAAAAAGTACGACGGGCTTGTACCAGATGATAAAAAAGGCCAGAGCGGCGCTCACGGGAGAAAAATCCTGCCATCGGATCCCGATCCAGTTAAGGCAGCTTGTGCACTGATCTTTATAGAATATTATAACCTTCTTAAAAATGATCCTGTTTATCAGGATTTCAAAAACAATCATATAATGGAATATGAAAACCTTGAAAATAACAGTTGACTTTAGGCTCTGTTTCGAATTATGCTCGAATGATGGTGTTGTTATAATGATTATTACTCGACATAGCCCCTTTGAAAAAAATCTATATATTTTGTAAATTTGATCTATGACACAAATCACCTTACAAATACCGGATGATGAGCTTGATTTTTTTCTAAAATTGGTTCAGAAGTTTAATTACGAAACGGAAATTGACATGCCTTTAGAACTTTGCAAACAGCAAAAGGATTTGCTTGATCATCGAAGGAGTAAAGAGTCAGTGTTCTTATCTGTATACGAAGCTAATTTAAAGATAAAACAGAAGTATGGCTTTTAATCTGAGGATTGAAGCAACGGCTTATGAAGATATAGACGCTGCTTTAGAACATTATAACTCGATTAGTCCAAAACTTTCTGAGCAATTAAACAAGAAGATACAGAAATGCATTTGATATTCTTTCAATAAACCTCTTTTTTCAAATTCAATACAAAGACTACAGAGCTTTCCCAATTAAAAGGTTTCCTTATATTTTCTTATTCGTAGTGGATGAAGTTCAAGGTGTTGTTTCAATTTATTCCTTTTTCAACACGAAGCAGGCCCCCGAGAGGAAGCCATCATAAATGGTTTAACAGTTTTTTCAGCATAATTAATCAGGGAAGGCTTAGGTTTTAATACATCTTCTGCCGCTATAGCTCTTTGGATTAATTCTGTTCCATACCGGTTCTTTATCCAGTCCATTGCCTGACAAAGGCTTACCATTTCCTGGGTGTCTTCAAAGAGGTTTATCTGCGGGCTGCCGTTTACCAGGTGACTAAACCGGATGCCTATCATCCTGATTGACATCCTTTTGTCGTATAGTTTGGCAAAAAGATCCTTTGCAGTCTGGATCAATAAAGGATCGCTGGCGGTGTAAGGCAAATGCCTTTGCATCGTCAACGTGTTAAAATCAGAATACCGGATCTTGACAGTCACACAGGAAGTAAGTTTTTCCATTTGGCGCAGTTCAAACGCAAGCGATTCTGTAAGTGATATCAGTTTAGCATTCAGAAATACCATATCAGTTGTATCTTCATGAAAGGTCCTTTCAGTTGAAACAGATTTCTGCTCATGGTAGGGTTCAACCGGTGAATTGTCTATGGCATTAGCCTTGTTCCAGAGCACCAGTCCATTTTTACCAAATTCTGCTTCAAGGTATTTGGGTGGAATTTCTCTGAGTGTTTTAATAGTTTTTACACCCATGCTAAATAACTGGCTGGAAGTCTTTTCGCCCACCATCGGGATTTTTTTTACTGATAATGGAGCAATAAAAGGCTTTTCTTCCCCGGCAGGAATCTCCTTTTGCCCATTTGGTTTAGCTTCACTGGTACCCATTTTACTGATGAGCTTATTTACCGCCACTGCCATCGAGATGGGCAAGCCTGTTTCTTCGGTAATAGTGTGCCGAAGTTCAGTGGCCCATTTATAGCATCCAAAAAACTTGTCCATGCCTGTGAGGTCTACATAAAACTCGTCGATACTTGCCTTTTCATAAGTAGGAGATTTTTCATTGATTATTTCAGTGACCAGGTTAGAATACTTGCTGTACCCTTCCATGTCACCACTTATAAAGATCGCCTCCGGACAAAGCCGTTTTGCTAATCTGGAAGGCATAGCTGAGTGTACACCAAACTTCCGGGTTTCGTAGCTGCATGATGCCACAACACCACGGCCGCTACTCCCTCCAATAATAAGTGGTTTGCCAATTAAAGCAGGATTTTTCAAACGCTCTACCGAAACGAAGAAGGAATCGAGATCCATGTGAAGAATAGTTCTTTGTATCATGGTTATAGTTATTGTCTTTTAATACGACAATGTATTGTAGTTATCTATGACAAATTACGTTGAAAGAATTGTCATTGTCAACCACGTCCATAAAATAATCTGTAGAGTATTGACTTTTTTTACTTAAAAATGACCCCATTTTACAAACTTGAGGAAGGACATTTTTTTGTTGAATAAAACAAAAAAAAGCGGCTTGAGGGCCGCTTTTAAGCATAAATGTTTAGTGTTTAATATTATCTGTTACTAGTCAATACTTGTTTGTTCAGATGCAATTCGCATTCAGTTAAGAAATTGTGTACATCTGATAAAGTCTTCTCTACATGTATTTTATGAGAATCACTTACTACCTTTTCTTCTTCAAATTTTGTACCTCTCATATTTAATTCTGTAGCATACATATTCAGAAACTTTTTGGCTTCCTCATATCTTCCGGCAAACATGTAAGCACGACCTAAATAATAGTTTACAACGAATGAAGTATGGCTAGATCTTTCCGCATGTTCTAAATAAGGTATTGCACCCAGTTTATTGTCAGTACTCAATAAGCAGATCCCAATCCAGTAATCGTATACATGAGATTTGTAAGAAACCAAAGTGTCTAATTGAAGCAGGCATTTCAAAGCCTTGTCATAGTCTTTAGCCAAATAAGCTCTATGAGATTTATTTTCAAGTTTAGTAATGTAGGCTGCATCCTGCTGCCCATTTGCCTGGATACTTATAAATAAAGCTGATAAGCAAATTAAAAAGTATGATTTGAGTGTGTTGGTTTTCATAGCATTTATTATTTAGTGAAACTTAAAATAATTCAATAATTCAAAAGTAAAGGAAACCATTTGAAAGTAAAAGGCTTTCAATAAAATAAATTGTACTATTTTTAAAATAAAGCTTAAAATGTGTTTAATTAAATAAAAATATATAACTATTCTAATATTATAATTCCTTAACTTTCTATTTAGGGTATTATTCAACTCTGAAAATAAAATTATTATAAATATCAATATTGTAATAATGCAATGATTTTATCAGAATTTTCATATTATAATTACAGTAATAGTTTACGACACAATAAAACTCACCTTGGTCAATTAAGTTTTTTAAAGTAGTTATTCCTGACATTCACATTGATATATGTTGCAAGTCCTTCACCATCTTGAGCTAAAGTTTTCATTTTTTCTATATGAAGCTTCCCAGGTCTATTTTCATTATATAAATACTCAGTTTCATCAACGAATTTTACCATTATATAATCGTCTCCAGAATCATAAGCGATAACTCCTGATTGTTCATTTTTACTTCTGTACTTTTTCATAAGCTTAATTATAGCATGGTTTTTTGCTGTTTGGTAAATAGGTTATATCATGCACTTTATTTTGCCCCTTATTGTTTGTTTCTTATGAAGAAGCTCCTTTTAATAATCACTTTATTTTTGTTGGGTGTAAATATGCTTTTGGCCCAAACCAAAAAAGTTTATACCACCACCTCGGGAGAATGGATTTTTTCTTATCCTGTTATTGACAATAATGGATCAGATAAAGGAGCCAGGACAAGGTATTCTCCTGTTTTTAATTTTCAATGGCACATTAACGCTGATGCTGGTAAACATTGGGGACTATTTACCGGTCTCGCAATACGGAATATTGGTTTTATATACGATGTTCCAAATACCTCAGAAAAAAAGAAATACAGGACTTATAATCTTGGTATTCCTGTTGGATTGAAAATCGGAAATTTACAAAAAGTTTGTTTCCTGGCCGGATATGAATTAGAACTCCCTTTTAATTATAAAGAGAAGACTTTTATTGATGAGCGTAAAGTGGACAAATTTAATGTGTGGTTCAGCGAGAGGACTCCCGCTGTTATGCATTCCGTTATGTGTGGAATTCAACTTCCGCGAGGGACAACCATTAAATTCAAATATTATATTACTAATTTTTTCAACAAAAATTTTGAATCGCTTGATGCAAATGGAAATTTATACAAGCCTTTCCTGAATTTTGAAGCTCACCTATTTTACGTTTCTCTCAACTTTACCATGTTGAAAAACAGAAAATTTATCCATGCCCCCAAAAGTACAGGACCGGTTATGGAAGCAATGCTCATCAAATAAGACTATTAATTATTTTCACTTCAAGGTAATTTATTCTCAAGGTCATATCTTTACATACATTAAATTCTGACTATGAGAATCTTTTGGCTTATTCTTTTTTTATTCTCAACATTTTCATTTGCAGGCAACTACAAAGCATAAAAGGCCCTATCAGCACCTATAATTGATGGAAATGAGAACGATGCTTGCTGGATTTCTGCTCCCTGGTCGGAGATAAATCAGGTCTGGGACCCACAGAACTCAATTTCCGGAACTCCAGATGATTTTACAGGCCATTATAAAGCGGTTTGGACCTCTTCCAAATTGTATGTTTTGATGAGAATAACAGATGATAAACTCACATTCTGGAATGAAAATAAGGATCCACTTGTAGATTATTATAAAACTGATTGTCCTGAAATTTTTATTGATGAAAATCATTCAAAAGGAGATCATCAATGTAATTACAACGCATTTGCCTATCATATATCAATGATCTATAATGTTGTTGATGCTGATAAAAATTGCCATCCACAACTTTATAAAGATGTACTTCAAGTTGCGAGGATAAAAATTGGCAATACTTATTATTGGGAATTTGCAATTAATGTCTTTACCGACCAATACGTTTTAGGAGCGGCAAATAATCCAAAAGCAAATTTGGTTGAAGGTAAAATAATGGGTTTTTTCAGCTGCATATAATGATTCTGATGATAGTTGGAACCGGGAAAGAATGTATGGTTCTCAATTAATTAGTCCCCCTGATCCTACTTATGGTACCAATGTCAGTTATGTAAACGCAAATTATTTTGGAACCCTGGAGTTGGTTGCTGCTGAAATCACAGCTGGCTTTGATATTGAAAATTTAGAACAAGGAATAACAATTTTTCCAAATCCTGCTACCGATAAATTGATTATTGAATCCGAATCTTTGATCTCCAAAATAACTCTTAAAGACTCTAAGGGAATTATACATTATTTAGCAAAAAACCCAGTAAAAACTCATTTTTTGATGTTTCCAAAATGAATTCAGGCATCTATTATCTTTTGATCGAGTCAGATAATAAATTAATAAAGAAAAAGTTAGAAGTGAATAATTAACTTTGATTTATACTTAATTAAAATTTATCTATTGTTCATAACATTTCTATCTGAATTTAGTTATTCTGTAGATTGCCTGTTTATATAAGTTAAACTCGTAATTTTTATAATTACTTAAAAATTGTGCAAAAAAGGTTGTTTAAAAATTATCAAAATAGCGGTTCAGGCACGATATTTACCCAAATTTTATAACAGTTGTATAAACGTTTTCAATAATTGCCCAATATCTGAACTTCCATCATTCCGATACTGTTTCCATTAACTCTATAGATCCTTATTTTGTCCAAGATTACATTTAATAATAAAAGCAATCCATTTTACAAAAGCCTGAAAGGAAAAGTGGATCATTACTTTGCAAGTAAAAACCTGGATTTTACCGGCAATTTTTCTCTTCATTTTAAAGGAGTTTTGCAGGTTACCACCGCGATAGCATTGTATATCACATTGGTATTCTTTCGGTTTGATGCCTTCCTTTCTGTCATTCTTTGTGCATTATTAGGAATTAATCTTTCCATAATTGGTTTTAATATTATGCATGAAGGAGGACATCAGAGTTTCTCACGTTATAAGTGGGTTAACAATCTATCTGCTTATTGTCTCAATGTAATGGGTGGAAATGCTATGTTTTGGAAAATCAAGCACAATATAAATCACCATACTTACACCAATATAGAAGGTATGGACCATGATATTGAAGTAGAACCTTTCATGCGTTTACACCAGTCACAGCCACGTTATTGGATGCATAGATTCCAGCATATTTATTGGGTGATTTTGTATGGCGGTACATACTTATCCTGGATATTTATCGACGATTTTGTAAAATATTTTACAGGAAATGTTGCCGTTGGTACAGAAAACAAAAAATGGAAGCCAAAAGAACATTTAATCTTTTGGGCTACTAAAATCTCTTATATTATTCTTTACCTGGGACTTCCTATAGCATATGCAGGACTTTGGCCTGCCTTAATAGGTTTCGGAATTATGACCTTTTCATGTGGATTGTGCATTGGTATTGTATTTCAAATGGCGCATGTTGTTGAACACACTGCATTTCCTGAGCCTAATATTGAATCAAATAAAATTGAACAGGAATGGGCCATTCATCAGGTTCAGACCACGGCAAACTTTGGTACTGGAAGTAAAGTTTTATCCTGGTTTTTAGGTGGCTTAAATTTTCAGGTCGAGCATCATTTATTCCCCAAAATAAGCCATGTTCATTATCCGGCTATCAATAAGTTAGTGAAAGAAACGTGTGAGGAATTTAATGTTACTTACTTAGAATATCCTACTCTTTTAAAGGCCTTTCATTCTCATTTAATGTATATTAAGAGAATGGGAGTCGCTTAAAACAAATTTCTTTTGTTTGTGGGCATGATTATGGTACTGGATTGAAGCCTATCATTCTAGGTTTTACCATGGTCAAAGACAACGCCTATTATCCTTCAATCTGGAGCATTTCAAAATATCCCCGTTATATTTCTTATTTCAAAGAATATATTAAATGGAATGATTACAATTCATTAATCGCTTCTTTAAAATACTTGGTTTTTCATAAATCTTCTAATAAATCCTGGATAAGTAATTCCGAAATGGGCACCTTTAATATCAGGGCCAATACTTCTGACTTTCAGTTTATTAACATTGCTTATGAATCTGGTGTAAAAACATATCTTAAAAATTTATTGCCTAAAATGACTCATTTTATTGATGTTGGCGCCTGCATAGGAGAATACAACGTCTGGCTTGCAAAATCAGGAGTTAAATGCTACGCCTTTGAGCCTGTAAATTATGCAGGTCTGGAAGAGAATGTACGTTTAAATAAACTAGAAAACATGATAAGTACATATCGTTGTGGAATAGGAGCAAAGCAGGAAAAAGTGACTTTTAATATTCTGAAAACTGTAACAAGCTCAAGTCATATAGACCGTAACCAGGGCGAGGGAAATATTGAAATTGATACTTTAGATAACGTTCTTAAAGATTTAAATATTAAACCTGATGAAACGCTTGTTGTAAAACTGGATGTAGAAGGAATGGAAGGAGAAGCTATTGAAGGTGCTAAAGACCTGATTTCAAAAACCAAAAATCTTTATATTATCTATGAAAGGTTCTCAGACAGAGAGGATTCTATTGAAAAACAGCTTGAATTATTAGGGAAGTTCAGGCATACCCGTATAGATTCTGTTAATTATGCTGCCCATAAAGTGAGCATGGTTTAGTTATTTAAGTTCTGTGGGCCATGTATCGGGTTTAGCATAAGTTAGACGGCTTATTTTTGTTGTGGAATGATAACTGTCTAACCCGCTACATGTTAGAGTTCCTGCAAGTTCAAGGTCAATAAAACCATCTGGTGCCAAACAGCTTTCTGGAATTATGACTTGTTTTATTTCTCCAATAACCATTGTCGTTCCATTAACTTTCAGGTCAATTTTCTCTCTGTATTGTATTCCCATTTGTACAAAAGATTCTTTTACAAATGGTGCAAAGAAATCCTCATTATATTCTTCAGTAAGTTTAGAAGCATTGAATTCTGAAACTTGTCTTGGATATCGGGCAGATGTTTGATGAGCATTATTCAGAATTGCCTGATTTACGTGGTTTAAGGTAAAGTAGGATGTTTCTAAAATGTTTTCAAGTGTGTGTCGTTCAGCAGAATCCGGTCTGACAATAAAACCTAATAACGGCGGATTGGCTCCAATATGTACTATTGAACTAAAAATGGCCAAATTACTCAATCCGGTATTACTTTTAGTACCAATCAAACAAACGCTTTTAAATCCACCTAATGAATTTATGAATATTGCCCTGTATTTCTGATCAAAGGCCATAATTTCAGAATATGAAAAAGGTCTTTTCTTCATTATAGCAATTTTATATTTCCCATTCCTCCATCAACTGCCATAATCTGTCCGGTGACCCAACCAGATTTTTCCGATAATAAATATTCAATTGCATTGGCAACGTCCAAAGCGCTGCCTACTTTTTTTAGGGGATTACGTTTTTCTGAAGCTTCCATTTTTTCTGGTGAGTTTATAAATTTTTCTGACAAGGGAGTGTCTGTTAAAGACGGAGCTACGCAATTTACTCTTATTAATGGTGCTAATTCAGCTGATAAGGCTTTGGTTAATCCCTCAATAGCCCCTTTCGCCATAGATATGGATGAATGAAACGGCATGCCAATAGAAACAGCAACTGTACTTAAATAGACGATGCTGGCATGTACACTGTTTTTTAAATTAGGAAGGTATGCCTGTGTAAAAGCAACAGCACCAAGACTATTGATTTCATAATCGTTTAAAAAGTCAGCCGCACTTAATCGATTAAAAGGCTTTAGGTTTATAGTTCCCGGAAAATATACAATACCATCAATTGGAATATTAATAGGAGGGAAGGAGCCAAAATTATACTTCTCAACCGCGAAAAATTCATCGTACCCAGAAATATTTGATTTGGTCGAAATACCAATTACTTTATGTCCGCTCTCTTTTAAAATTCTTGCCGTTTCAATGGCAATTTTGCTTGATGCTCCAGCAAAAATATACGTTTTGGCAACCATTATCTTTTCGATATTTTATTGAATGTAATGCTTCTTTGTAAATTACTTTTAAACCTGTTTACTCCATCAACGCGTTTTTTGGCATGTTTTGTGTTACAGTTTTCAACTCTTATCCTCCAACGTTTATAACTGCTGAATTTTAGATTTTTTTTCATGAGTTCTTTAATTTCGGATTCCTTTAAACCAAACTGAAATTCAATGGCTTCGAAAGGTGTACGATCTTCCCAGGCCATTTCGATAATTCTGTTGATTTCATCATCAGTATATGAAAATGACTCATTGATAACTTTCTCCTCATAAGATTTAAGAGAAGGCAAGCCACTGTATTCACAAATTAATTCTGTTGTAGCCATAATTTCCTATATGTTTTATCCGGATCATATTCACTAGCTTGTTTTTCGATGTTAAATATCCTGTTACCTCTTGGATCATTTCCTACACCTGCCAAATAAGCCCAATTGCCCCAATTACTACAAACATCATAATCAATTAATTGTTGTTCAAAGTATGCAGCACCATATCTCCAATCCAGTTTAAGCTCATTGCAGAAATAACTTGACACATTTTGTCTTCCCCTATTGCTTAAAAATCCAGTGGACTTTAATTCGATCATATTTGCGTCGATAAAGTCATTACCTGTTTCTCCGTTTACCCAATTCTCTAGTAATTGCTGGTTATGAACTGAATAAGAATGCAAATCAGTTTTAATTCCGTTTTGCTGGAAAAACTTATTCCTGTATTTCTTCATCATGAACCGGAAATAATCCCTCCAAAGCAATTCAAATTCAAGCCAATAAGTAGAATCGTTAGCAATTACATTTTTTTCGTATTGTTTTAATTCCAGGTATATATGCCTCGGTGATATGCAACCTAATGAAAGCCAGGGAGAAAATTTTGTTGAATAACTTTCTCCGACCATACCATTTCGCGTCTCTTTGTAGGTGGATATCAAATTTGATTTGAAAAAATAATAGTTCAATCTCTTCAACGCCTCCGTTTCCCCTCCTTTAAATTTTATTGGAGCTCTTTCATCTTGTTTGCAATTCAATGACCCTAGCTCTTTTAATGATGGGAATTTAGTAATAGGTATTTCAGGTGATTTAATTGATTTTGGTTTCAGAAAAACAGGTCTCACAGAAGAATCTCTTTCTACACTTTTGCGAAAATTAGTAAAGACATCAGGAATATCTTTAATTGTGAATGGCAAGTCCTCCGCATGATATAATGTACTTGTGCTGAATTTGTTAAAAGAACATTTTGTTTTCCACAATTCATTCTCAACCAATTCTTCTGTTTTGTTTTCTTCATATGCCACTTCCTTTTTAGCATAAATTTTTTGAACTTCAAATTCCCTGGCAATCTTAGGAATTTCCACTTCAGGTTTTCCCTTTAATACTATCAAACCTGAACCAGCTGTACGAAGGTTTTTATCAAGGTCAATTAAAGATTCTAAAAGGAACTTAGTTCTGAATTTACCAGTCTTGCTAAAACCAAATTCCGTTTTTTGAAAGTGCTTTTCATCAAAACAATAAACCGGAATAATCTGATGGCTTTGTTCAATGGCCCTGAAAAGGGTTTCATTATCGTGTAAGCGCAAATCTGTTTTAAACCAAACTATGGATCTTTGCATTATTCTTGAGCGGTATTTTTATTGGCCCTGCATCTATCACTACAATATTTAACATCCTCCCAATTTTTCTCCCATTTTTTTCTCCAGGAAAAAGAGAGTTTGCAAACAGGACATATTTTAGTTGGAAGATATTGCTTTTTAGTTTTTAGCATCCATTATATAAAGTCAAAATGAGTCATAAATGTTTAGGTTTGAAACTAAAAGTGTCTTATGCAGAATATTAGAAATTATTGTTTCCTAAATAGCTTATGTAAATAGTTGTAATCGTACACTTTGATAGAGCAGATTTATGATTATTTTAATAAACAGTTAGAACATTTGTTATTAAATGCACTTTTTATGTAATTTTTCATATTTTAATTACTTTTGGCATGATTCTTTAATGGCTTTGCTCGGTAAGTTTTTTAAACTCATAACTTATTGAACCTCTTTACTATGGAACAAATCTCAACCTGTCCTGTATCATTAGATGAAAAACATGCAATTGCAATTTTGTATTATTTAATAGCTGATGCCGACTTTAATATTAGTGAAAGTGAGTCAGCTCTAATTGATAAAAAAATTGAAGATCTATTTGCAGACGCGGACATGGACTATTATGAAAAAAGAGATCTAGTGGGAAAAATAATTGACTACTCAATTGGATTAAATGACAACTTAAAAAAGGAGACAGTTAAGTATTTATCTGAAAGGGTTAAATTTACACATGAGCAATATATAAAGCTCATTCAGGATCTTGACGATATTGCACGTTGTGATAATTATATTTCTATAGAAGAGCATTCATTGATGTTCTACATAAGGCTAAAATTCAAAAAGAATTATGCTAGAGCTGAGCAATACGATATTTTAACTAATCGTGATTTATTCGATATAAACGAAGGTGTTCTAAATATTGATGGTTTAGCCGCATAACTTAAGCTTAACTAAGCAAATAAATTCTTACTTTCTTCATATTTTTGAGTTCTACAAGGTTATGAACTTAAAATTATTCAAGAGATACTCTATAATTGTCGGAATTATTTTCGCCAATATATTTATAGACCAATTTGCTAAATACATTGTCAGAACCAACATCAGGGAATCTGAGCTTATTCCCATAATGGGTAAGTTTTTAATTCTTACCCGAATAGAAAACTCAGGTGCATTTTTAAGTTTGGGAGACTCTCTTCCTCCATTTATAAAAACAATTTTACTATCTGTTTTGCCTTGCTTAGTAATTTTGGCTGGGTTGAGTTTTATATTTATAAAAACGAACCTATCCGGATTATTAGTTACAGCCCTGTGTTTTATTCTAGGAGGGGGGATTGCAAATCTATATGACAGGATAGTTCTTGGCTCTGTAACAGACTTTTTTCACATGGATTTTGTAATCTTTCAAACCGGAATATTTAATCTCGCTGATGTATCTATTATGATAGGAATGGCGACAATATTATTTGATTCTTATTTAAATACTGGAAGAGAAACTATAGGACCTATAACCTAAAAACTAAAAGAGCGTTCTATGCCCAAATTAAGCATGTTTGATCATCTCAGCAGGATCTGTTGCTTCTTTCGGAGCGTTTACAATTTGTGAAGGCAATTGAGGTACCAAATTCTTATGTGAAACATCAAATCCTTTTTCTGATTTTACCTTTGGTTTAGATTCTGTTTTTTTATTGGCTTTCATAATACCGGGCTTTATAATTATCTATTATAAAATAGTACCATGAGTTATAATCATACAATTTTTATTTAAGTAAATACCCTTTACTTAAGTTATTAAATTGCAAAAGCTGATTATTCTTCCAATCATTATCTTTTTCTAATTCAAATTGCATTATTTCAGCCACCTGTTCAGACATATCAATAGCTGCCTGGGCATCGTAAAATAGAATCCTAAATCGTCTTGCCAGAACATCCTCAACTGTTCTGGCCATTTCGTTTCTTACAAACCATATAACTTCGCCTTTGGTGAAGCGATAGTTTATATGAAGTTTTTCCCCAAATACTGGATTTGAATTAATTAACTTAAAAATATTATTTGCGTCTGAACCATAAATACTTAAAGATGAATTATCAGTGTTTTTGATATATCCATGTATTCTATAATTAACAGTTTTACATGTGGAGGGTTTAAGTTTTGAAACTTCAATTGCCTTGTCCACAGTTTCTTCAGCCATTTGGCGATATGTGGTCCATTTACCACCAGTTATAGTAATTAAGCCCGTTTCTGAAACTATCAATTTATGCCTTCTTGAGATTTCTTTTGATGCTTTAGTGTTTTTTGATGGCTTGGCAAGCGGTCTTAACCCGGTAAATACAGATAAAACATCCTTTTTTTTAGGAGATTGTATCAAATAGCCTTCCAAATTGTCCAATATAAAATCTACTTCTTTTTCTAATGGTAAAGGTTCTAATTCTGTCTTTTCAACAGCAGTATCTGTCGTTCCTACTAATACTTTTCCATGCCAGGGTATAGCGAATAAAACCCTTCCATCAGAAGTTTCAGGAATCATAAGAGCATCTATACCAGGCAGAAATGAGTTGTCTATTACAATATGAGTTCCCTGACTTGCCTTTACAATAGGTTCGCTTTCCTTTTTATCCATATTTAAAATATCGTCTACAAAAACCCCTGTGGCATTTATCAGTGATTTTGATTTGATAGAATACTCTATATTCGTTTCAATGTCGGTAGCCTGAATTTCCCAAAAACCAGATGGTGATTTCAAAAACGATTTAACCTGAATATAATTAGCCAGAAATCCTCCTGAAGCACTGATGCTTTCAGCCAGGTTAATACCTAAACGTGCATCGTCAAATTGACCATCGTGGTAAAGAATCCCATTTGTAAGTTTTTTAGGAATAATATTTGACAGTGATTTGATGACCTTTTCTTTGCTGATAACAACTGATTTTCCCAGACTTAAATTCCCTGCCAGCAAATCATATAATTTCAAGCCAACTGCGTAAAAAAATGTTTTCCAAAGACTGTAAGTTGGAATTATAAAAGATTGATTACAAGTTACATGTGGCGCATTTTTTAATAGTCTTCCTCTTTCTCTTAATGCTTCAAGTACTAAACCAATATCTCCCTGAGCAAGATACCTGACACCCCCATGAACGAGTTTGGTACTCCTGCTTGAAGTTCCTTTTGTAAAATCGGATTGTTCTAATAATAAAGTACTGAAACCTCTTAAGGTAGAATCTAGTGCCACACCTAAGCCTGTTGCTCCACCACCAATAACCAGGAAATCCCAGATTTTATCAGGTTGGTCCTTTAGTAATTTAATTGTTTCTTCCCGGTTCATATAACCTTATACTGAAAAAGCCACACTTAAGATTAAGTATGGCTTTTATCAAAGAGCATTATGTTGTATTTAATAGGAAATACCTTTCATTTCTCCTGGATTGTAGAATAAAGGAACGAAATTTTGTTCCAGTAGCTCACAACTAACTTTTACGTATGTCGATATTACGTTTCCGAAAATGCTTGCAACTGAAGCATCAGCGGCATCTCGGGCCGTGGCAATTTTGACTAAGCCATTTAATGGTGAAAGTTTGGTGGCATCAAAAATGATCCATTGTCCTCCAATATACGCTTCAAAACAAGCATGGAAATCCTGAGGATTTAATTGATAAGAATAACCAGTAAAATATCTGGCAGGAATAGATAATGCCCTGCATAAAGTAATACCTAAATGTGCAAAATCTCTGCACACTCCAGCACGTTCTGTTACTGTATCAAAGGCAGAAGTTTGCGAATTGGTACTTCCGCTCAGATATTCAACATTGTTATATATCCATTCGTTTATAGCTAGAACTTTACCATAAACATTTTCAATTCTACCAAATTTATCCTGAGCCAACCTGAATAACTTATCCGATTGGCAATATCTACTAGGAAATAAGTAAGGTAAAATGTGTCCTTCTAATTGAACGACTGGTAAAGCATTCAGCTCATTCATATCCAAAATCTGGAAGTAACTGTCAACTGTTGCTGTATAAACAATCCTTAAATTAGTTGGTTTGTCTACGTCTAAACGCAAAAAACGATTTTCACTTACCGCAGAATTTAGTTCTTCCGTTCTAAAAAATGGATCTAGTGATAATGTTTCTTCCAGAACAGTTTGATTTTTCGTTCTAAGAGCGTGAATATTAAAAATAAAGGTACTTGGATACCGGACATTGTATTCTAATTCACTTGTTACTTTAAATTTCATAAACCTTATTAATTATGTTCAATTGCATCAATCCATTCTGAAGGCATTCTTTCAAGAGCAGCCCTAACCTCATCTTCCCAGTATTTAGATAATGAGGCCAAGTCATTTTCTTCATAGCGGTGTTCTTGTAATTTAAAACTGTCCCTTTTATAAACGGCTACATCAATTGGGAAATCAACGTCATTTGCACTAAGCCTTGTAGAATCGAAAGATAGAAACCCAGCTTTTAAAGCCTGCTTAATTGTGAAGTCACTTTTTAAAGCCCTGTTTAAAATGGTTTTACCATGCGTGGAGTTTCCTATTATAACGAAAAGACCATCCTGATCTAGTTCAACCCAATTACCTTCTGAATATATCAAAAACAATTTATGGCACTCATCATCTTTAAGTTGGCCTCCAATTATGGTGTTTAAATTGAATCTTAATCCCGATTTCTCCAAAGCAGCTTTATCTTCCTTGGCAACTAATTTGATCATATCCCCAAAAGCATTTACAACTTTGTAAAGTTTGTTATATTCAGAATCGTCCTGTACAAGATCATCAAAATAATGCATAACCTTATCTCTCACAGACCTTAAGCCGCTAGTCATAATAAAAACTGAATGCCTTTCTTTCTGCTGAATAGTTATTTTTTTCTTAATCGATACATTAGATCCAGCCGTTATTCTTGTATCTGCAATTGCAACTAAGCCCTCTTTCACTTTTATCCCAAGGCAAAATGTCATAAACGCTTATAAAAATTCTATAATATTAAAATTAGCAGAGTAGAAATCAAACAATCATGCCACCTAAGGCCTTGATTACCTGATAAGTAAAAAAAAAGGCCATAGCAAGCTATGGCCTTTTTAAATATTAGTTAATGTTATCTTAAAGGTTTTTTAATTTCAACTGGTTTTGGACCGGTTGCCACCAATTTTTCTTCGGGAAGAAACCCTAAGCTTTCAGGTCTTTCAAGGTTAGACATGTCGTGGATATCGACATTTGGCGTTTGATTTTTCTTATCGTGCTTGCGCTCTAACTTGCTGTCACGAGTTTGTTTTTTTTGCTTAGCGCGCTGGTTTTTAAGGAAACTATTTTGCGATCTTGCCATATTCAGTGGGGTTAAATTGTACTGATTCTGAATCCTCTACACTATCAACACTTGAGGTTGAACTAAGGTTTCAAAACCCCGATATTGTTTTGTCAATATCTATTAATTGGGGAAAAAACAAAAACCACCTTTTGGGTGGTTTTTGTGAGGGTATTAAATGAGAAAGAATTTTATATCTAAAATATTCTTAGTTCAATACTTCTACGTTCACCGCATTCAATCCTTTTTTACCTTTTTCAACGTCATATTTAACGTTGTCATTCTCGCGGATCTCATCGATCAAACCAGAAACGTGTACGAAGATGTCTTCACTTGAATCTGATGGTTTAATGAATCCAAATCCTTTTGATTCATTA
>JACMRH010000111.1 GCA_014376535.1 Cytophagales bacterium
GGCAATGCTTCTCCAGGAGGGGGAACTACAGGTTGCAGGTAACTGATCCTTCTTTCGGAATTGGTCATGGTGCCTTCCTTTTCAGCCCAGGCGGCAGCTGGCAAAACAAGATCAGCATATTTTAAAGTATCTGACTTATCAGAAATTTCCTGTACAACCACAAAATTGGCCTTGCTCAATGCTTTTTCTGCTAATCGTGCATCAGGCAAACTAACCAGTGGATTTGTACAAATGATCCAGATTGCTTTCAACTTGCCCGTTTCCAATGCCTGGAACATTTCTGTGGCAGTTAAACCTGGCTTAGGAGCTATTTTAGTACCACCCCAGAACTTCTCCACATCTTCCCTGTCCTTCGGGTCCATTAAATTTCTGTGAGCTGGTAAAAGGTTGGCTAAGCCACCAACTTCTCTTCCACCCATTGCATTGGGCTGCCCTGTTAACGAAAATGGTCCTGAACCCGGTTTTCCTATGTGTCCCGTGATGAGATTTAAATTAATCAGGCTAACATTTTTATTGACCCCAACCACACTTTGGTTCAGGCCCATGGTCCACATGCTGATAAAACCATTTGACCTGCCTATGTATTCAGCTGTCCAGTAAATATCTTCAGATTTTACTCCACATACTCTTGCAGCTTCTTTTACAGTTTTCTGAAAGACCAATTCTTTGTAAGTTTCATAGCCGTCTGTATTGTTGGCTATAAACTCATTGTCTACCATGTCCTTTTCAATTAACGCCCTGCCAATGGCATGATGAAGGGTAATATCTGTTCCGGGATTTATTTGAAGATGTATATCAGCATAAGCACAAGTCTGTGTCTTGCGGGGATCCACCACTATGATTTTTACATCCGGATTGGCAGCCTTGTGTGCTTCTACCCTTCTCCACATAATGGGATGGCACCAGGCCGGATTTGCTCCTGTAACTAAAAAAGTATCAGCCAGTTCTATATCCTCATATGAAGTTGGAACTGCATCTTCACCGAGTGTGAGTTTATACCCCACAACCGCAGAACTCATGCACAGCCTTGAATTGGTATCTATATTATTAGAACCAATAAATCCTTTTATAAGCTTATTAACAATATAGTATTCTTCAGTCAGACACTGACCAGATACATAAAAAGCCACAGCATCCGGACCAAAACGCTTGATTATAGATTTGAAAACTGCTGCTGCCCTGTCTAAAGCATCATCCCAGGAGACCCTCTGAAGCGGCATATCTTTGCTCATTCTCATTTGTGGATAGAGCAACCTGTCAGATCTGTCCATTACCGTATAATGAAGGTTCATCCCTTTGCTGCAAAGCATTCCTTTGTTTACAGGACTGTCAGGATCACCTTCTAGGGTCAATCGCCCATCTCTGTCAGTATGGACAATAATATTGCAACCGACACCGCAATAAGAACAAGTAGATTTGAAGCTCTTCATTATATTAATCAGGCTTAATATTTAAACTTCTCAGAAAATGAAGGTGTAAGCTTCAATATAAACCACAAAATTGAGTAATAGCTATGTGATTTAACTGCATAAAGGTACAAATTGAGTAATTATACTCAAAGTTTTATAGGGTATATTTTCAAAATGAAATTTTAGGTATGTAAAAAATAAAACTTATATTAGTTTATAACTATTATTAATGTGGTTCAGATAATTCACAAGTTCTTTCCCAAAACTATAAAACTTGATTTCCAAGCTGGAATTAGCTAATTAGCTAACCAATTCCTTTCCCGGCACTGGAGATTAATGAACAAATCTAGATTAGAAGCTTTTAGCGATGGTGTTATTGCCATTATTATCACCATTATGGTGTTGGAGCTAAAAGTTCCACATGATAGCGATTGGACGGTCCTTCAAAAATTGGCCCCTTTATTTATCAGTTATATAATGAGTTTTATTTTTATTGGTATTTATTGGGGCAATCATCACCATTTGCTTCAGTCAATAAAAAATGTAACATCTGGTATTATGTGGGCAAACCTTAACCTGCTTTTTTGGATGTCTATGATCCCCTTTGTTACCGCCTGGATGGGAGTAAATAACTTTGCATCAAATACAGTTGCCCTATACGGAGTTTTGTTACTTTTTAATGGTTTTGCATTTAATTTCTTGCAAAGAGTAGTGGTTCAAAATATGCATAACCGCGACGATCTGATAAAGGCTTTTACTTATCAGAAGAAAAAAAGCTTAATTTCTGCATTATGTCATTTATCTGGGATAGGGTCAGCGTATTATTCTTCGGTTCTTGCTGGCATTTGTTTCTTTTTAGCTTCTATTATGTGGCTTATTCCTGAAAAAAAAATAGAAAAGGCCTTAGAACTTGAAGATGAAAAAATTCAAACTTAGATTATTCTAAAATGCACACTGATATCTCTAAAATTCGTTGGCAAGATGCTTTAAACAAACGCAATCAAGAAAAATCTCTCCGGGAATTAAAAATAACCAATGTCTTAACAGACTTTTCCTCCAACGATTACCTCGGCCTTGCTAGAAATACGGAATTACATAACTCAGTAAAAGTTGTTTATGACGAAGCCACTTTAAAAAACAAACTAGGCTCAACTGGTTCACGTTTGATAACAGGTAACAATAAATATTTTGAACAAATAGAATCATACCTTGCCCAGGTACACCAAAGCGAAGCTGCATTGCTTTTCAATTCCGGCTATGTTGCCAATCTTGGGGTTTTTTCTACTTTACCACAAAGAGGTGATACTATACTTTTTGACGAACTTTCTCATGCTTGTATAAAAGATGGAATCAGGCTAAGCCAGGCAGATAGATTTCCTTTTCTTCACAATAACTTAGAAAGCCTGGAAAAAAAAATTAAGAAAGCAAAGGGTCAGGTTTACATTGCTGTAGAATCTGTTTACTCAATGGATGGGGATTTTGCACCTCTAAAAGAATTAGCAGCCTTAAGCAATAAATACAATGCAATTTTAATTGTAGATGAAGCACATTCTACCGGAATTTTTGGGAAAAATGGATCAGGTTTGGTTTGTGAGCTTAGTCTGGAGGATCAGATTCCAATCAGGATCCACACATTTGGCAAGGCTATGGGTTGTCATGGGGCTGTTGTTGTAGGCTCCCAGGTTTTGAAAGATTATCTCGTAAACTTCGCCAGGCCTTTCATTTTCACTACTGCAATGAGTTTACATAGCGTTTTATCTATTCATGAAGCATATAAATTTATATCACAAAATCATCACTTACAATGTGATATAAAAAACAGAGTGCACAAATTCAATAACCTTAATTCATCCAGTCTTTCCAAAGCAATAAGCCATAGTCCAATTCAAATAATCATTATTCCGGGAAATGAGGAGGTAAGAAAATCTGCCATTCTACTCCAAAATAATGGTTTTGATATCAGACCTATTTTATCACCGACTGTAAAAAAAGGTTCAGAAAGACTGAGAATTTGCCTGCATACTTTTAATAGTGATGAGGAGATAGACAAATTGTGCAAATCATTAATGTTAACTTCTAGCCTTGCCTAAACCTTCTCGGCCACATACGATTTGCAGGATATTTTCTATTTGGTGTGATATTATTAAAAATAAGGGCAACAACAAAAAGGATCAAAACACCAGTAAGAACAGGGCTGATCACATAAAAATAGCCCAAAGACTGGATTTTTTCTGAACCAATATTAGCAATCAAAGCAGTTGCTCCACCTGGCGGATGAAGCGTTTTGGTGATCTGCATCATGACTATAGACAAAGAAACCGACAATGCCGAGTTAACCCATAGTTCAAATGGTAAATATTTATTGATGGTCACTCCTATTATGGCACAAATGACATGACCGCCTATCAGATTCCGTGGTTGTGCCAGCGGACTGTTAATAATCCCATAAACCAAAACGGAGGAAGCCCCAAAAGATCCTATTAAAAATAATGTATCCGTTTGGGTATAGTCCGAGCTATGCAATACGCCTATCAATCCAATTCCGAAGAAAGAACCCAAAAAAGTAAAGAAATGTTCCTGGAAATTAAACAGAGTTTCTCGGTAGAACCAGACACGTGCTATCCTGACTGACTTGTGCAGCTTCCTTTTTTGGGAAGTAAGACTATTAGGAAATACTTTATTTGACACTGTTGATCCTTTATAATTGAAAATAAGGTTTTAACAATAAGAATTAAGAAATTCGCCTAACTTTTAAATTATTGATCTCCTGGCCAATAATTTCTACATGTGTGCCAATTTCTAAAAAAGAAACAGAAGAAATTGCACTATACATTTCACCTTCAATTTCTACTTTTCCAATAGGTCTGAGTTCTGTTACCACTACACCTGTTTTACCAACTAAGGCGTCATTTTTAGAACTGACCGTATATCCAGAGCCACTTTCAAATGTATGTTGAAGGGAAATCTTTGACATTCGTTTACTTGTTGCCAAGTGACTTAAACCCCAAAACAAAAGTGCTATTAATCCAAAAATGGAGAGCATTGCTGTCACTCCTGCTTGCATCATAGCTTTCTCAGGCACAAAAGTGAAATCGAAATAATTATTGTTGATCATAACCAGAAATAACGACATCACCACAATTGCTAATCCTCCAATTCCAACAATCCCGAAACCTGGAATTACAAATATTTCAACTCCTATCAACACCAGCCCAATAAAAAATAAAATAATCTCCCAATTCTGGGCAAGGCCACTTAAGTAATAAGGAATAAAATATAGCAATGCTGCTAAAATTGAAACTACAATAGGAAATCCCAAACCAGGAGCCTGCAATTCGTAATAGATTCCTCCAATTATCAAGAGAATTAAAATGCTGCTTAAAGCTGGGTTCAGAAAATATGCAATTACACTATCATACCAATCAGGTTCATGCTTTTCAACAATTGAATTTCTGTGACCAGTTAAAACCAATATTTCTTTAATCTCACTTACCTGGGCATCGCAATAATTATATTTAATAGCTTCGGAAGTTGTAAAAGTTATTACTTGTCCATTCTTTTTTATTGCAGTATCCAGATTTAGATTTTGGTCCACCATTGCTTCAGCTATTTGCGGATTTCTATGATTTGTTTCTGCAGTTGACCGCATAATAGAACGCATGTAAGATTGATATTTGTCCGGAGCAGCCTCGCCTGTACCTCCTAGAACAACAGTGGCTGCGCCTATATTGGCACCTGCAGCCATATAAATACTATCGCAGGCAATCGAAATTAAAGCTCCGGCTGAAGCAGCATTTTTATTGATAAATGCATAAACAGGAACCTTACATTCTAATAACGCCGTTCTTATTTTATCAGCATCATCCAGACTTCCACCAAAAGTATTCACTTCAGCTATAATAGCTGTAGATTTTGAATCATTAGCCTTTTGCAAGGCGATTGTTACATAACGTGTGGTTCGGGGATCAATTTCACCTTCAATTTTCATCCAAAAAACTTTATCTTGGGCCTGGCTAAAGCTAGAAAAAAACAAGACTAAGCTTAAAATCAATAAATTAAAACCCCGCATAAAAATCTATTTTTGCACAAGATAATAAACAAGGCTTGCAAATACTTTTCCAACATACTTTTGAACATCCTGTATGGAGAATTGTAACATCCTCTTCTGATATTTCCTCTTGGGCTATTGAATTGCGCAACCCCACTAAACAAGAAGTTGAGTATTATACTATAAATCAAAAGTATAAACTAAAAAAACTTGATACAGACCTAAATTGGTGGTCTGGTGTAGAATGTGTGTTAGGTGAAAATATTGTTTTTCATGAATATTTTCAACCAGATCTTCCCATTCACAAAGGAGTTACTGTTTTCAATGCAGAAGAGAATCATATAGAATGGTCCAATGAATTTATTGCTTTTATATCAGCAAATGAAACCCATTTAAAAGCCAAAACTATCATAGGTTCCACTGATCAAATATTGCTTTTGGATACAAAGACAGGACTTGAAATTGAAGGCAGTTTTTTTGAAGATAATATTCAACAAAAACAAAGTGTTATAATCGGACAAGATCAATCATACTTTAAAGAAATAGCAACCTTCATTCAGAAATTCACCCATTTGAAACCTGAATTGATTTGTGAATATTCTGAAGAAAACAATGCGATCGTGGTATCTTATTATACAAAGCATAATAATATGTTAGAGAATTACTTGCTTGTCACTAACCTAACTGGCGAAGAGCAATTGCATTTGTGTATTGCCACCGATTTAAAAGGTGTGGCAACCGGCACCTTTAATGTATCAAACAGTTTCCTTAGCTTTGTTAAGGACAGGAAAGAACTATTTATTACCAGTCTTGATTAATTTACTATCGAATTACCAAAATTTATTATGAACTATATTACCCTTTTTATATTGATCCTTTGTTTGAACGGTCAATTGTTTGCACAAGATTCTTTAAAAACGGATATCATGGAAGGACAAAGAGTTATCATTCATAAAGTTGAACCAGGACAAACACTCTTTTCTATTGCGAGAAAATACAATGTTTCTGTTGCGGAGATCAAAGAAATAAACCCTGGTATTACACAAATAAAATCCGGTAGTAATTTGAACATTCCATCTAAAGGAATTTCAGAGCCAACCATTTCTAAACCTAATGAAGAAATAAACAAAAGAGGAGGAAATGATGAAGGTCATCAAACAATCCATAAAGTGGAACCAGGGGAAACATTATATAGAATAAGTAAAATTTACAATGTTCCTGTAGCCCAAATTAGCGAAGCCAATCAAATTGGGTCCAAAGGAATTTCCCCTGGACAAGAATTATTAATACCAACTCAAAATAAACAAATCACCATATCACCTTTAAAGACAACCAATCAACAAACACACAGTGTTTTACCACAACCTATAAAATCTGAAAAGAAAACGAGCTTAACTGGGTATCCAGCCATAACGGAAACAGGAACGGCAAAATTAGATGAATCTATACCAGTAGAAACTTACCTGGTACTGCATAAATCCGCTAAAGTTGGGACATTAATTATGCTAAAAAACAAAGAAACAGGCTTAGTAGCGCATGCTAAAGTAACAGGAACAAGTACTGGACAAGAATTAGTAATCATTAACAAAAAGGTCTACGACAAACTGGAAGGAAAAAATAAAAGTCTGATTGTTGAAGTGTTCTATACCCCAGAAAATTAAATAAATTCCAAAACCCTTTAGTGTACCTTGTGAAAACCCTTGTGTTCTTCGTGGTAAGCTAATTCATACTTCATAAATCATTACTAAATAACATTATTCTAAATTATTTTGAATCCATTATTATTTTAGAAAAAAAAAACCTACTTTTGCACCTCAATTTTGAAAATAGTATAGCGGTATGGCACGAGTTTGTCAGGTAACAGGCAAGAAACCAAGATCGGGTAACAATGTTTCCCACTCTAACAATAAGACTAAAAGAACCTTCGATATCAATCTTAAA
>JACMRH010000112.1 GCA_014376535.1 Cytophagales bacterium
AGAGCAAATCTCGGTAAAAAAGAATCCAATGATTTACGCACGGAAGCAATGGTTCCATGTGTGTTATACGGAGGCGCCGAGCAGATTCATTTCTATTCTCCGATGATTCTTTTTCGTCCTTTGATTTATTCTCAGGACGTGTACAAAGTATTATTGAACATTGAAGGTGATACATATGAAGCCTTTTTACAGGAAACTCAGTTTCATCCTGTAAGTGATGTTTTACAACATGCTGATTTTCTTTTAGTTCGTGAAGACAAGCCAATGAGAATAGAGATTCCAGTAAGGTTCAAAGGTACTGCTGTAGGTGTTACTAAAGGAGGTAAACTAGTTCAGAAACTGTCAAAAGTGAGAATTAAAGGTTTGCCTAAAAACATTCCTGAATTTGTTGAAGTTGACGTTACTAATCTTGATCTTGGTAAATCTGTAAGGGTAAGTGAAATACCAGGTGGTGATTTTGAAATATTAAATACTCCAGCTATTCCTTTGGGAACTGTAACAGTACCAAGAGCTCTTAAAGGTAAAGAAGCTGACGCAAAATAGTTTTTCAAGTTTATTTTCAAAAAGCCCCAACTTTATGGGGCTTTTTTTGTTTGATTTGTAATTATCTAACCAAAACGTAAAAGAATATTATTTTGTATAATTTTTTCTGCGGCACAGATATTGTGTTTGTTTTTTAATCTTTAATTAATTCAAAAAATAAACCATATTTTAAAACTTTCTGTTTCATACATATAATTAACTATTTTTTAAGATGAGGGTCCGAATTGTATTTAACAACGAAAATAAGGGTGGGGTTGTGCCTTTTTATCACCAATATTTAATTTCAAATTTAATAGACGAAGTAATACTAGATCTTCCTGCTAAATTCAGAAGTTTTAAAGGCTATAATTTTTCAGGTTTAAAAGGCCAGATTAAAGTAGGAAAGGAAGGATTACAATATCTTTCTACAAAAGTAACATTGGTATTTTCCAGTTCTAATCAGGAATTTATTGATACATTTTTAAGTGTTTTATTCAAAAGAGAAAAACTTAAAATTGGTGAATTGGTCTTAAAAACCGATATGGTTGAACGTGAACAAGATCTGGATTTTGCTGAAGAAGTAAAATACGTTTGTATTTCCCCAATAATCGTGACCAATCCTGATATTCCGGAAAATGATACTAAGCGTTTTATTTCTCCCTTTACTGATGAGTTCTCTGATTTATTGTACGAAATGACAATTGCCAGAATGGAATCATCTGGTAGATTCGATACAGCTGAATTATCTTCATTTTATAAATTTCAGATAGTTCCTGATAAAGACTATCTGGCTAAAATAAAAGAAGGTGATAAAAAATTTGCAAGAATATACCCAGTTTATGAAAAAGGTGTAAAATTGGAACTTCGAGGGTACACATTTCCATTCACTTTATATGCTGATAAAAAAGTACACCAATTTGTCTACGAAAGTGGCATTGGAGCTTTAGGAAACAGAGGTTTTGGGATGATAGATTTAGCTGATCATTTACAAAAACAGAAAACTGTTTCGTATAATTTTGCCATGATTATATAGAATTTAGTATCAAGTATCCAGACTTTCCTAACTCTGCTTATAAGGCCTATAAATACTATTAAATATAGATTCTTACCTAATATTAGTTTCTGCCTCTGTAATTGACTGATTCGTAACCAATTACAATATCATTAAACTGATTTGCCGGACGATAATACACAATGATGTCATAATAGTTTTCTGTTTGACTAAAATCTCCCTCAAAGTAGTTTCGTTCGGCTACTTTGCTGTTTAGCAAAATATACTGGTAATTATAGAATCCTTGTTTTAATAACAAATTTTTAGAGTATAACCCAGTTTCAATGTTGTATTCCATCTTGTATTTGGGTTTTATTTTCCAGTCAGTTAACTGTCCAGCAATATAGATATCGCCTTCAAAGTCTGGGGGAGTGTTTAAACTAAACAAAACATTGGCATAATCACCTTCGACTCCTGGGTCTTGAGATTCAAATCTTTGTATTACAAATTTCCCATTAATATCTACTAATTCACTGTAGGTAATACTACTTCTGTTCTTATCCTGAACCAGTAAAATTGTGTTGTTTGTATCACTTGTGGCATACTCAGCAACATTCATACCTTTAGTTCTTAAATTCCTGATATCAAAATACCTGAATTCATTGTCTCCAGGAAATCGGTTCTGACCATCAAAAAAAGAATAGTCAAGTTGCTTCTTATCATATTGAATATAAAGAGGTTGTTTTAATGTAATTGCATTATCCCATCGTTGATTTTGTCTGACAACAACTTTTATGTCTTGAGGATTTACCAGGTCCAAGTTTCCATAATTCAAAATAAAATTTATCTGTTGCTTCGAATTTCTATCTGCAACAGTTGTGGAATATTGAATATCAGGAGAAATTGAAACAACCGGATCATAAACTATAATTCTTCTGGAGAGAGCCAAATCCTGCTGATTCCCATTTCTATAGACAACCAAAACATAATTTCCTGTGAGCTTTAACCTTGGAAGCGTATAACGATAATGTGAAAACCTGACTTTTGTATTTATTGATGTAGTATAATCCTGAATCAAGGTTTCATTATAATCAGATACAAATTGGAGATCTGAATAACTAGACCTGGTCCAATTGGCATTACAATGGTATAATTTAGCATAATAATTGCAATATTGTTTTCCTAAATCATCAAATTCCAGCACCAACGTAACTGGTGTAGACCTATTGATGATAGGCGGATTAAGGACAGAAGTTGCTGAAGATCCCGCTGGATATAGTAAAACTGTCTTAATTCTATCTTCATAAATGTTATCTTCAAAAATTAATGTTTTTACATTGTTTTGGTTTGTATTTTGAGAAGTCCCAGTGCTAGTGGGAGGAGGTACGCAAGTAATTTGAGCTAAAGCAATTAAAAAATATGTAGAATTGACAATTAAACGTTTCAATTTCATTTTTTGGGCTTAAATGTTTGTTATGTAATATTAGTGCTTAAATTGGTCAAAGTTCTTCTTAGCCTTCTAATTTAAATGGTTATACAAGCAAAAAATCCAATACTGGAAGTACATGACTTAACAGTAACGTATGATAATAAGCCTGTATTGTGGGCAATAGATTTTTCATTACCATCCGGGACTTTGGCTGGAATTTTAGGTCCCAATGGAGCTGGCAAGTCTACCTTGATTAAAACTATTATGGGTTTAATTACTCCATCGGGAGGATATAGTAACTTATTTGGTCAGGAATTAAATAAAGTTAGAAAAAGAGTAAGTTATGTTCCTCAACGTGAGTCTGTTGACTGGGACTTTCCCGCATCTGTTTTTGATGTAGTATTGATGGGAAGATATGCGAAGGCGGGTCTTTTTAAAGCTATATCCAAAGCTGATAAAGAGGTTGCGGAAGAATCAATCAGAAAGGTTGGCCTGGAATCTTTTAGAGACAGGCAAATAAGTCAACTCTCAGGTGGCCAACAACAAAGGGTATTTATTGCAAGGGCACTTGCACAGGATGCTGACTTATATTTTATGGACGAACCGTTTGCTGGTGTTGATATGGCTACTGAAGCTGATATTATTAAAATCCTGAAAGACATGCGCGAAAAAGGTAAAACGGTTGTGGTTGTTCATCATGATCTGCCATCTGCAATAGAATATTTCGATTGGATGGTAATGCTTAACATGAGATTAGTTGCCAGCGGTCCTACTGCTGAAATCTGTAACGAGCAAATGTTACAGGAAACATACGGTTCCAGATTGAATGTGCTCTCGCATGTTGGTGAATTGGTTAAAAACAGGAGTTTCCCAATCCGAGAGAATCAATAAAATATTCAAAATTACAATAGTGTTGCTTGAATTTAAAAGAGTACTGGATAAGTTAGAAAGTAAAATATCTGAATTAGATAAAATAAATTTGGCGGTTTCTAAGGCTTCAGTTGGATGGCATATAGACCACACGCTAATGGCAACTATAGGAATATTAGATGCATTGAAAAACT
>JACMRH010000113.1 GCA_014376535.1 Cytophagales bacterium
CCGTTATGTTTCTGTTAGTAATATGTATTTGTTAAAAATGCTATGATTTCAAATCTGACTAACAAAAAACTTGTGTTTAAATATTTAATATTAGTATTACTATCTGTTTTTAAAACAACAGCATTTTCACAGGTACAAGTAATTAAAGGGGGCGGAATGACAGATAGTACCTCTTGGTTTATCTATAATCTTGAGTCTGTAAACAAAGCTAAAAGAGAATTTAATTACACTCTTCAAAAACCTCTTCAAGGGGTCAATGGTTGCCTGAGGATAACAAGCGCAAATGCCACATCCATATTGCTATGGCAAAAGTTATCCGTCAAAGCTGGTGAAACATACGCTATAGATGGAGCTATAAAAACCAATAATGTTGCCAGTTTTTGGTCGGAAATTACCTTAAGTAATGTCCCACCAGTTGAAGGCGTAGACTATCTTCCAAATAATGGTGCAGATTTGGTTCAGGGATTTTCTACCTGGGTTGGTTGTGGCCCAAATATAAATGGGTTGTTTAGTGCTGATGCTTGTAATGGAAAGAAAAAATATACTGTGCCAGGTGTTGCAGGAACCTCAGTCGATATTTATTATGGACTCAAAATTGGATCAATGGCTAATCCAATGCCAAATGATCTTGAGGTTCTTATCGATGAATTGAAAATGACAAGGGATGTGAACGTTGGAAATGATATTACAGCAGTCTCTTTAGGAACTATAGATATTCCTAATTTAAACATTAAAATTCCTTCTGGCATTCGAGCCGCACAATTAAAATCTTCCTTATCTGTTTCACCTTATTCTTCATTTAAAGTCCTGAATAATGCTAACTCAGAGGTCAGTAATATCACTGCTATTGACAATACAATGAAAATCCTCGTTACTTCTGAAAATGGTATTTCAAAAACCTTTGCGATTCAGACAAGTTTGCCTGGACTTACTTTGGAAACTTTAAATAACCTAAACGCCAATGTTGTTGACTACAACACACGCAACATAGATATTTCCGGTGCTTCAAATATTACAATAACAGGTTTGAACAACCCAATAAAAGGAAGCATTCTTAATTTAAAATCAGATAACATCTGGATTTATTTTCCAAACATCAGGCCATCTCTGGTTTACAAAAATATCTGCCCTCAGATTTTATTAAATGGTGCTGTAGCTGTTGTGGACCAGAATATTCGTGTTGAAGAATACTTAGAAGGAACAATGCTTATAAGTCAACCGATTACTTACCAGGCTTTACAACTTTTTGCAGCTGAAAATCTAGCAGGGACGTCTTTCCAGCTAAATATAAATAATTACTACAGGGCCGCTCAGCTGGGAACTTTTAACACAACTGCAAAATCCTTCAGGTTAAAGAAGGGGTATATGGCAACATTAGCACAGAATGAAGATGGGAGCGGAATAAGTAAAGTATACATTGCTTATGATAATGATATAGTGATAAATAAACTTCCGGTTGGCCTATACAATGATGTGTCCTTTATACGTGTCCTTCCCTGGCGCTGGGTTGCTAAAAAAGGATGGACCAGCGGCTTAGCTGCCGCCGAAGCATTAAATGCACACTGGCAATACGATTGGGACAATGCTTCAACATCTACATTAGATGTTGAATACGTCCCAATGAGACATAATAAAAATTGGAACTCCTATGCAAACATCAACAATAAACTAAAAAGTACACATGCACTTGGTTATAATGAACCTGACAGGCCCGATCAGGCCAATGCAACTGTAGATGAAGCAATTGCTGCCTGGCCCGAAATGCAAAAATCAGGTTTAAGGCTCGGCTCTCCATGTCCGTCTGATGCCGGTCCTGGGCTTACCTGGCTTTACAGTTTCATCGATAAAGCAGATGCGCTGAATTACCGGGTAGATTTTGTTGCAGTTCATTGGTACAAAGGTGGGCAAACTGCCAGGCAATTTTACGATTGGCTAAAAGGTATTCATGTAAGGACCAAAAGGCCAATTTGGATCACAGAATGGAACAACGGTGCAAACTGGACATGTTGCACACCAACTTTTGCCCAACAACAAACAACAATAGGCGAAATAATAAACATGCTTGATACTGCAAGTTTTGTAGAACGGTATTCTTTATATGAATGGGTTGGAAATACAAGGCAAATGTTTCTGCAAAACCCAGTTTCACTAAGTCCGGCAGGAATTGTTTATAGCAACAATACATCTCCATTGGCTTACAATCCAAACAAAGTAAACAATATTATAACTGGCGTTGACGAAGTTGTAGAAGAGACAAAAACCGAGGGTTTAGGATTAATTATTTTTCCGAACCCTATTGAAAATAAAGTGTTTTTTCAATCCCTAAAACCTATACTTTCAGTTCTAATTACTGACATAACCGGGCACCAGATTGTAAACTATGATCAGCTTGAAAATAACAGCATTTATTTGAACAATCTTGACCCAGGAATATATCTAATGAACATATGGGACGGACAAAAAACCTGGATTAAAAAATTTATCAAACGCTAAAGACCTCATTTTAATATGCTTCTTTCTAAATCTAAATGAATTTTTTTGTTTTTCTATTTACTTATTAAACCTAGCTTTGTATTAACAGCAACCGACATAATAACATGATAAAATTGTACAATTTCGTATTAAAAAAGATTTCGCATATTACTATAGCGGGAATAATTTATTCTTCATTTTTAATTCCTACTATTTCCAACGGCCAGTCCACCGGTTACAACTGGAATTCTGTAGCAATTGGCGGCGGAGGTTTTGTGTCAGCGATTATCACGAGCAAAACAGAAAAAAATCTGATGTATGCCCGTACAGATGTTGGAGGAGCTTACAGGTGGAACGCTACTACAAGCCGTTGGATCCCATTGACAGATTGGGCCTCTGAGAATGAAACAGGATATCTTGGGGTGGAATCTATAGCAATAGATCCCCAGGCTCCAAACAAGCTTTATATGTTGGTGGGAATTGACTATTTCAACAGTGGTAAAACTGCAATTTTACGCTCAGATGATTATGGAAATAATTTTACAGTAACTGATGTCACTAGTCAATTCAAAGCCCATGGTAACGGTATGGGCCGCCAAACCGGAGAAAAATTACAGGTAGATCCAAATAACGGAACTATACTTTATTGTGGAACAAGAAGGAATGGACTGTTCAAAAGTACAAACTCAGGAGCAAGTTGGGCAAGGGTAAGTAGTTTAAATGTTACATCCACTCCTAATGACAATGGGATTAGTTTTGTATATGTTGATCCATCTAGCGGAACCAAAGGAAATGCATCTCAAACTATTTATGTTGGAATTTCCAGATTTGAATCGCCAAATATTTTTGTAAGTAAAGACGGTGGAGCCACTTTCAATGCTTTAGCCGGTGCGCCTACTGCTGCATTTATGCCTCAAAGAGTGTCAGTTGCAAGTGATGGGACGATGTTTATTAATTTTGCAAACGGTGCCGGCCCTCATCCCGAGTATAATGCTAGTGGTGTAATAATAAATGGAACAGTAGATAACGGTGCAATTTGGAAATTTAATACAAAAAGTTCAA
>JACMRH010000114.1 GCA_014376535.1 Cytophagales bacterium
AATTCTGTAAGATCTTTCCTTTTCCTCAACTTTAAAATGTGGAACAACTTTCGGGTGATTAAGCATCAAATCTTTAATAATTTCATGACCTGTAGCTTTGTTAAAACTGGCATGTGGCATTTCCTTTCCATTTTTCTTTTTTAGCTGCCAAAGTAAATGCAAGTGGTTGGGCATTATGACAAATCCATAAATTATAATTAGTTCTTTATCGACTAAGTTTTTAAGGTCAGATATTATCAATTCCTTGTACCTGTCCTGCAATAATTTTTTCCAGTCTTTGATAGTATCAGTCCAAAAATAAACTTCTTTAAGAACCATTCTTGAATTTCTTCTTTTTGTAAAAGAATTTGTGACATTGAAATAATTTATACAAATTAAATTGTTTTAATTAATGAATGGTCTGTGTGCCACAGACCATGGTGCAGAGCGTGGTCTAATTATTAATGTTCTGTATGCCACAGACCATGGTGATGTCTTTGATAGTATCAGTCCAAAAATAAACTTCTTCAAGAACTATTCTTGAATTTCTTCTTTTTGTAAAAAGAATTTGTGACATTGAAATAATTTATACAAATTAATTGCTTTCTAATGAATGGTCTGTGTGCCACAGACCATGGTGATAGGGCGCAACCTTTTTCCGTGATCTAATCCTCTTACCGCAACATGCGAGCGAAAGCAGAAGCTGAAATCTATCTTCCGATTTAAATTTGCATACATTTAAACAATTTAGGAATGTCCTTTTAAATTGAACCACCTCAAAGGCACTTATTACGAGCATAGTTTATCTTCAATCATTTTTATGGAAAATACGGTCACTAATAAAGTATATAATGTGGAGGGAATGGGATCTGTGGTCCATAAAAACGGGGTCCTCTTCCGGCTTTGGGCACCACACGCCAAACAGATTTTTGTAACAGGAGATTTTTGTGACTGGAATAAAGATGTTATTGAATTGACATCAACAGCAAATGGATATTGGGAGGTAAACGTCGAAAATGCAAAGCCAGGCCAGTCTTATAAATACATACTACATACTGAAAAAGGTATTTTAGAAAGAAACGATCCCTATGCCAAACAGCTAACCTACTCCTCTGGCAATTCAATTATTATCGACACAAATTTTGATTGGACAGATGAAAAGTTTCAAATGCCTCACTGGAATGAATTAGTAATTTATGAGTTGCATGTTGGGACCTTCAACAGAAAAGAGAAAGATAAACCGGGGAATTTTTCCGGAGTAAAAGAAAAGCTTCCATATTTAAAGTCTTTGGGTATAAATGCAATAGAAATAATGCCGCCCACAGAGTTTCCTGGTGATCTGTCCTGGGGATACAATCCCTCCTCTCCTTTTGCAATAGAATCTTCTTACGGTGGAGTTGCTGAATTCAAAGACCTGATTAATTCTGCACATTCAGCTGGTATAGCTGTTATTCTTGATATTGTTTATAACCATTTTGGTCCGGGCGATCTTGATTTATGGCAATTTGATGGCTGGAATGAAAATGACGGTGGAGGAATTTACTTCTACCAAAATTATAAGGCAGAAACAGCCTGGGGACGCAACAGGCCTGATTATGGAAGGCCTGAAGTCCGCCAATATATTCGCGACAATGCACTGATGTGGCTTGAAGAATATCATGTAGATGGTTTAAGGACTGACGCAATCGCATTCATAACCAATGTTTATGGTCATAGTGAGGCAAAATGGGATATTTTGGAAGGCTGGACTTTGACAAAATGGATTAACGAGGAAGTAAAAAAGCGTTTTCCATGGAAAATAATGATTGCTGAAGACTTAAGGAACAATGAGTGGCTTACCAAAACAGAAGGCGCGGGAGGACAAGGATTTAGTGCCCAATGGGATCCTGGATTTGTCCATCCGGTCAGAAATGTGTTATCAGCTTTTACAGATCAAAATAGAAATATGAACGAACTGGCTGAAGCTATTTCTAAGAAGTTTAACAGTGATGCATTCCAGAGAGTAATTTATACTGATTCTCACGATGATGTTGCCAATGGAAATGTCCGGTTCCCTGAAATGATTTCTCCAAGTGAAGGACACAATTGGTTTGCAAAAAAAAGGTCTATAATTGGTGCCGCGTTGGTTTTTACATCAGTTGGCATTCCCATGATTTTTCAAGGACAGGAAATGCTTGAAGCAGGATGGTTTTCTGATGATAAACCGTTGGACTGGTCAAAATTCAGCGAATTCAAGGGAATAACTAAACTATACCAGGACCTGATAGGCTTACGGAAAAATTCAAAAGGAATAAGCAGGGGCTTATGTGGACAGCAAATGAAAGTAACACATATAAATAACAATGAGAAAGTGATTGCTTTTCACAGATGGGACAAAGGTGGCCCTAAAGACAGTGTGATTGTTGTTATAAATTTTTCTATTAATACTTTAAAAGATTATAATATTGGAGTTGCAGAAGAAGGTTTGTGGAAAATAAGGTTTAACAGCGATTGGACCGGTTACGATGCGGATTTTGGAAACCAATTTGCTTATGACACTCAGACTTACAAAGGAATTAAAGATTCGGAACCTTTTAATGTTAATGTAAATCTTGCACCGTATAATGTCCTGATTCTATCAAGGGATTGAGAATTAATTACACCTCTTGTACGGTAAACTTAGTTCCGCAACAGCGAAGAAACACCCAAGACAACCGAAACGACTGAACAAAATAATTAAAGCAACTCACAAAAATGAAAGAAACAGATATAAAAACAATCATAAAACAATTTATAAAAGCAACAAACTCTTTTGATGTGGAAACAGCACTTAAGTTATTTTCACTCAATGCAGTTATTGATGATGTGTCAGTAGGCGAAAAGTTTAAGAGCACTGTAGGTGTACGGAAATATCTTGAAACATATTTCGTTGATTACAAAACCAGAACAAAATTAGAATCTATTGAGGTACATGACAATCTGGATGCAAAAGCGCAAGTTGACTTTACAGGAGATTTCGGACATGAAACAGGAGGCTTGAACTTCACGCTCAACAATGAGGGACTGATAACAGAAATCAGAGCATATCTTGATTAACAAAATTATGTGGATAAAACTCTTCATTCAAAAGTTCCATTGCATTCAGCAGGAAAGAGTGTCTGGTGAAGAAACCAGCCACGGTAAGGAAACAAACTCTATAAAGCACTTCCCCTGGGATATCGTAAATCATTAACAAAATAGAATGTTTCGGCATAAGGGGGAATTAAGAACATCAAAGCACAATTTAGGATTAGGTTCTTTATTATCCCTCGTAGCGGGTATTGTAAATGTGGTAGGTTTTTTGGCTATTCAAAGGTTGACCACAAATGTGACTGGTCACTTCGCTTACTTCATTGACGAAGTATTTAAGTTAGAATTTCATAAAGGGCTTGTCTATTTTCTTTATATCTTTTTCTTTTTTCTTGGCTCGTTTATCTCTAACGTTCTCGTTGAAATAATTTCAAAAAAAAACGACAACTATGTTTATATAATTCCTGCAATTCTTGAAAGTATTATTTTATTGTCAGCAGCTATTCTGGGGAAATTTTTTATTTCCCAAAATCCTGACCTTTTGGCTTTTAGTTTATTGTTTGCAATGGGTCTCCAAAACTCTTTGGTAACTACAATTTCTAACGCTGCGGTGCGGACAACTCATTTGACAGGTTTATTTACTGACTTAGGAATTGACTTATCCCAGCTTTTCTTCTATAGGGAAAAGGAACAAAAAGTTAAACTGTTATCATCTGTTAAGTTACGTTTAACTATCATAAGCTTTTTCTTCCTGGGCGGAATCTTGGGTGGTATATTTTATTCCAAAATGGGTATTTATGCTTTGGCAGTTGCCGGAACTATATTGCTATCTGGAATAATATTTGATTGGCTCAAACAAAAACGGACTCCTACGAAAACGAAAAGCAATAAATAAAAACTAAAATGCTGATACCTCAAAAACACAAGTCCAAAAGTGCAGCAATGCAAAATGATCAGCATTCGATCAAAAATTTAAAAGTTATTTTTTAATGTAAAAGCGCCGGCACTTTTTCCTTCAGAATTATGTAGCGTTGCATAAATCAAATTTTATAGCACTTAACGCTAAGAATGTATTCTGAGGATGCCTAGTATGACAATTAGTTTTTATAATACTGTATATGCTAAAATTGAACTTTTAGGAAATCATTAAGATTAAAAACTAAAACCCGAATATGAATAACACTTTTAAAAACCATTGGGAAAATGTTTACACAAACAAACAACCTCATGAAGTAAGCTGGACACAAGAAGTACCACAAACCTCACTTGATTTTATTAAAAGTTTTCAATCACCTAAGACAGCTTCAATCATCGATATTGGTGGAGGTGATTCTAATTTGGTAGATTATCTATTAGCCGAGGGTTATACTGACATTACTGTTTTAGATATTTCTTCATCCTCATTAGAAAAAGCCAAACTCAGATTGGGAGAAAACAGCTCAAAAGTGAAGTGGATTGTATCAGACATTACCGAATTTAAACCTGAAAGAAAATACCAGATCTGGCATGACCGGGCTACTTTTCATTTTTTAACCTCAGCAAATCAAATTAAGGAATATTTAAAAATTGCAAACACTGCCATAGCTGGCTTTCTAGCCATAGGCACATTCTCCGATAATGGTCCCACAAAATGCAGTAACCTGAATATAAAACAGTATTCCGAAGCTGATTTGCAATCTGCTTTTGAAGAAGGATTTTCCAAGATAAAATGTGTGAATGAAGATCACAGAACACCTTTTAATACTATTCAAAACTTTACTTTTTGCTCATTCAGAAAAATATGATTTACGACATTATTAAAGCTTTAGATCAGGACCTTGAGGTAAAAACATTTCCACCCGGAACAGTATTACTGGACGAAGATGCTTATGTGAAGCACATTCCAGTAATAAGAAAAGGTTTGATAAAAGTAACACGGTCTGATGAGCAAGGACATGAAATGCTGCTTTATTACATTGGAGACGGTGAAAGCTGTATCATGTCATTTTTGGGAGCAGCCTGCAACAATAAAAGCCAGATCAAAGCAGTAGTTGAAGAAACTGCCGAGGTGATTATTGTTCCCATTGAAAAAGCCATGAAATGGATGCAAACCGAACCAGCCTGGCTCAGTTTTGTATTCAATCTCTATAATAAAAGGTTTGAAGAACTTTTAAACTTTATCAACGAAGTTTCCTTTCATAGTGTGGATGACAGGTTAATAGACATTTTGAAGAAAAAGTCTTTTGCATTAGGAAACAAAGAATTAAGCATAACCCACCAGGAATTGGCTCAAGATCTGGGAACTGCCAGAGAAGTAGTTTCCAGGCTTTTAAAACAAATGGAAAACAAAGGCCTGATAGCACTTTCAAGGGGGAAAATCAGAATAATTTCCGCTATGTGACCTGGGTCACAAACCAACAAACCTGCATACCTTAGTTTTGTTTAAAATTGAGGCAAATGGAATTGGCGGGCTATCTTTTGGCTATACTTGTTGGCTTTACAATGGGATTAATCGGCGGCGGCGGTTCTATCCTTACTGTACCTATCCTGGTTTACCTATTTGGCATGGACACATTGTTGGCAAGCAGTTATTCGCTTTTTGTGGTGGGCTCCACAAGTGCCATTGGTGTACTAAGCCATTACAGGCAGGGAAATATCAGGTTTAAGAATGCTCTGTTTTTTGGGCTTCCATCAATTATTGGTGTTTTTGTAACAAGGAAATATCTGGTGACATTGATCCCTTCTGTTATATTTTCAGCAGGTGATTTTGTAATGACAAAATCCATCTTGCTACTCATTTTATTTGCCCTTTTGATGATTACCGCTTCTTATTACATGATCAGAAAAAGTGATGCAAAAGATATTAACCTGAATACCGGGATACATAAGGAAACCCTTGTTTTGCTCGGCTTTATTATTGGCTCACTTACCGGGCTGCTCGGTGCCGGTGGAGGATTTATGATTGTTCCTGTTTTGATATACTGCTCCTACACTATGAAACAAGCTGTGGGAACTTCACTGTTCATCATGGCTTTGAGTGCATTTATCGGTTTCCTGGGCGATGTGTATTTAGGAGTAAAAATTGACTATTTCTTTCTCCTGAAATTTTCCGGAATTGCTGCAATTGGAATTTTAATAGGAACTTCCTTATCTAACTATATAACACCAACAAAACTCAAACCTGCTTTTGGGGTTTTCATTTTAATTTCCGGGCTTTACATATTAATTAAAGAAACACTATTTTATTAACAAACGATTATGGATAAAATTTTAGCACCCTGGCCTTGGTATGTTGCTGGCCCTCTTATCGGATTGATAGTTCCGCTTCTGCTTTTAGCTGGAAACAAACCATTTGGTATCTCTTCCAATTTAAGGCATATCTGCGCGGCCTGCATTCCATCTAAACTTCCCTTTTTTAGCTATAACTGGAAATCGGAAGCTTGGAACATGTTTTTTGTGGCAGGAATAACATTAGGGGGTGCTATCACCTATTTATTTCTGGGAGGCAACCATCCTGTTGCCATTAGTGAGGAAACTATTAAAATGCTTCAGGCGCAGGGAATGCAAGATTTTGAAGGTTTGATGCCCAGACAAATCTTTTCCTGGGACAACATTTTCAATTTGAAAGGCTTTGTCTTTTTTGTCATTGGCGGCTTCATGGTTGGGTTCGGCACCAGGTATGCCGGAGGATGTACTTCAGGTCATGCAATCATGGGTATCTCTAACCTACAATGGCCTTCACTTGTTGCCACAATGTCTTTTATGGCAGGTGGAATTCTGATGTCCCAATTTATACTTCCATCTATTCTGCAATATCTTTTAAAATGAAAAATCAACCTACAGATTTGAAATCTTCTCAAAATGTTATAACAACCCAAGCCAATATATTTTCCAATTTAAAATATACAGTTTTAGGCATTTTTTTTGGGATTGTATTTATAAAATCAGAAGTAATATCCTGGTTTCGTATACAGGAAATGTTCCATTTCCAATCTTTCCACATGTTTGGAATAATCGGCTCGGCCATTGTTGTAGGAATGATTTCTATTCAGCTTATCAAAAGGTTCAATATAAAAACTATATCCGGCGAACCAATTCATATCCAGGACAAGAAATTTCATTGGGGAAATATTTGGGGCGGGCTGATATTTGGGTTAGGCTGGGCAATAACAGGAGCTTGTCCCGGACCCTTGTTTGCCCAAATTGGATTCGGGTACTCCGTTGTATTTATAACACTTTTAAGTGCTATTGGTGGCACCTGGGTTTATGGATATTTAAGGGATAAATTACCTAACTAATTATTTATTAATTAAGGTTTTAAATAAAATTATGGTTATCAAACAATTTGAAGATAAGGGATTAGCGCATTATTCTTATGCAATATTAAGTGAATGCACCAGTCAAATCGTGCTAATAGATCCTTCCAGGGATATTTCAGAATACCTGAAATTTGCTGAGTCCAACAAAGCAAAAATAACAGGTGTAATTGAAACCCATCCCCATGCAGATTTTGTAAGTGGGCATCTGGAGCTTCATCAAAAAGTTGATGCAACCATCTATTGTTCTAAATTATTGGGAGCAGATTATCCTCACCAAAGCTTTGATGATGGAGACAAGATAGAATTAGGAAAGATTACTTTACGCGCAATATACACGCCCGGCCATTCCCCGGACAGTATTTGCATTTTGCTGGAACACGAAGGCAAACAAAAGGCAGTTTTTACAGGTGACACTTTGTTCATTGGCGACTGTGGACGGCCGGATTTAAGAGAAGATGCAGGTAATTTCAAAGCCAAACAAAAAGAACTTGCCAAAGAGATGTATCATTCATTGCATGATAAACTAATGGTCTTGGAAAATGAGACCATTGTATATCCCGCCCATGGTGCCGGGACTTTGTGCGGGAAAGCATTGAGTAGTGCCAATAAAAGTACGATAGGCTCTGAAAAGGAAAGCAACTGGTCGATGAAGGCTATGTCAGAACAGGATTTCGTTGAATCCCTTACTACGGACCAGCCTTTTATTCCGCATTATTTTGCGTTTGATGTGGGTGTAAATAAAGCAGGAGCATTAAACCTTCAAGAAAGCCTTTCCAAAATACCGTTTCTGGATTCGGATAAAGAATTGAAAGAACCAATTCTCATAATTGACGGTAGGACTGAAACCTTGTTCAAAAAAGGCCACATCAAGGGATCCATTAATATTCAGAACGGAGGAAAATTCGAAACCTGGTTAGGATCTATTATAAAACCTTCAGAAAAGTTTTATCTGATTGGATCGGATGAAAATGAGGCAAAGGAACTTTTGTACAAGGTGGCAAAAATAGGGTATGAAACAAATGTAGTTGGGCTTTTGTATCACCTTGAAAATGCCAATAATTCAAGCAAAATGCTGGAGGTGGAAGATTTTAAGCTGCATAGTTCCAATTACACTATTATAGATGTCCGAAACTTAAATGAGGTCAAGGAAGGAAAAATATTCCAAAACAGTTTTGCAATTCCGCTATCTGAATTAAGGGATAAATTTTCTGAAATACCTCTTGATAAACCCATAGTAGTCCATTGTGCAGGAGGGTACAGATCCGCTGCGGGATCGAGTATTCTGGAAATGATATTAAAGGGAAAGCAAAATGTCTATGATCTGGGCGAGGCTGTCAAAATGGTGCCTTTTAATGCTTAGCAAGTACGTTTCGAAGCCGTCCGTTGGCTGAGCGAAGCCGAAGCCAACATGTGAGCAAGATCGTTTCGGCTCCGCTCAACGACCTTGCAAGGGGGTCACTCGCCGGGCTGACCGTAGTCATCCTTTTGTCGAGCGTAGGAGTCCGTTGGCTGAGCGAAGCCGTCCGTTGGCTGAGCGAAGCCGTCCGTTGGCTGAGCGAAGCCGAAGCCAACATGTAGCAAGATCGTTTCGGCTCCGCTCAACGACCTTGCAGGGGGGTTACTCGCCGGGCTGACCGTAGTCATCCTTTTGTCGAGCGGAGCCTTCCGTTGGGTGAGCGTAGCCGAAGCCAACGTGTGAGCAAGATTGTTTCGACTCCGCTCAACGACCTTGCAGGGAGGTCACTTGCCGGGCTGACCAGAGCCGTCGGTTGATGGAGCGAAGCTTTCCGTTGGCTGAGCGAAGCCGAAGCCAACATGTGAGGTTCTATTCAAACACTTTGCCAACTCATGAAGTGTTTCCGACATCCCATTTATCAATGCTTCCTTCTTTTTTCTACTCCATCCCTGCACCTGCTTTTCACGGTAAAAAGCTTCATCAATCCGATTAAATTCTTCAAAGTAAACTAATTCCACAGGTAAGCGTTTCGCAGTGTGATTTGCTCCTTCCCCCATCCTGTGCTGGTTTAAACGGATTTCTAAATTTTTTGTGCTTCCGGTATAATAACTTTCATCTGCACATTTTAGAATATACATCCAACCTTTCATATGTATGTTTTATTTTGAAAGATAAACTTATCCCAATTACTGCTACGCATTTGTTTGGAATAAGGCTTCATGATAAAATTATTTAACCTTCAACATGCTGGCATTAATAGCCACTACTACTGTGCTGACTGTCATTAATACCGCACCAGCCGCAGGACTCAATACAATGCCCTGATTGTAAAGCACACCAGCTGCCAAAGGAAGTGCCACAACATTGTATCCGGTTGCCCAAACCAGGTTTTGTATCATTTTCCGGTAAGTTGCTTTGCCAAACAAAATCAAACTCACAATGTCTTTCGGGTTGCTGTTTACTAATACAATACCTGCGGTTTCAGCCGCTATGTCACTTCCGCTGCCAACTGCAATTCCGACATCTGCAATGGCAAGCGCTGGGGCATCATTTACACCATCACCGGTCATGGCTACAAACTCACCTTTAGTTTGCATTTCTTTTATCTTCTCCAATTTCTGATGCGGAAGTACTTCTGCAAAAAACCCATCCATACCCAAGGTATCGCTAACGCTTTTGGCAACTTTACTGTTATCACCTGTAAGTAAGATTGATTTAATATTGTTCTCCTTTAAGGTTTTAATTGCTTCCACAGATTCAGGCCTTATTTGGTCTGACAAAGCAATATATCCTGTCAGCTGATCATTTATTAAAACAAAGACCACTGTTTCAGTATCATTTGAAGAAAAACCTTCTGGAAGTGGAATGCTTTTCTCTTTTAAATAACCAGGACTTACAACAAGTATCTTTTTACCATCAACATTTGCTTCTACTCCTTTTCCGGTAATGGCGTTAAAATTTTCCGTAGTTGGAATGGTGATAGATAAATTCTTTGCTTTTTGAAGAATCCCTGTAGCGATTGGGTGCTCTGATTTCTGCTCTAATGCAGATGCAAGCCGGATAATTTCATTATCGTTCAGGTCTTTGTTTAAAGAAACAATTTTTGAAACTTCAAATTTGCCGACAGTAAGTGTTCCTGTTTTATCGAAAACAATTGTGGTAATTTTTCGGGCGTTTTCAAATGCAGTCCTGTTTTTAATAAGTAATCCATTTTTTGCTGATAAAGCAGTGGATTTCGCTACAACCAATGGAACGGCCAAACCTAAAGCATGAGGGCAACAAATCACAATTACCGTCACCATTCTTTCCATGGCAAAAGCCAGGGTTTGACCAGTAAGGTACCAAAACAAGAATGTAGCGATGCCTGATACAATGGCAATGATGGTCAGCCATTTGGCGGCTTTGTCAGCTAATAACTGTGTGTTAGATTTAGATTTTTGGGCATCATCTACCAGCTTAATAACCTGAGAGAGATAAGAATCTTTTGCTGCACGGGAAACAGTGACCTTGATAGATCCATTCCCATTAATAGACCCAGCGATCACTTTCTCACCTTTTGCTTTTTGAACAGGTTTAGATTCTCCCGTCAACATGGATTCATTCAGGTAACTTTCTCCTTCTAAAATAATCCCATCTGCCGCTACTTTTTCACCAGGTTTTACAAGGATAATGTCATTCTCTTTTAGAGTGTCTGTTTTTACATCATGCACCATATTGGGCATGACCATGTGGGCATCTGCTGGCATCAACTTTACTAATAATTCTAATTCTTTTGAAGCTCCGGCAACGGACTTCATTTCTATCCAATGTCCCAAAAGCATAATGAGGATCAATGTCGCCAGTTCCCAAAAAAAATCCATTCCCTTCAAACCGAAAACAATAGCCACACTATAAGCATAGGCAACAGTTATGGCAAATCCTATCAGGAACATCATTCCCGGATTTTTGGATTTAACCTCATCAACAAGGCCTTTTAAAAATGGCCAGCCACCGTAAAAAAACACAATAGTAGACAAAGCAAATAAGATGTATGGTGAAGCCGGAAACTGCCAGTTCACTCCCATAAAATGTTGAATCATTTCTGATAACAACATAATTGGAACCGTCAAGGCAAGCGTTACATAAAACCGCTTTTTGAAATCTGCAATCATTATGGTGTGATGGTTGTGACCTTCCATTCCCATATGTGGATTGGCTCCATGATCCATTTTACTATGATCCATTTTTGTGCTGGTCTGTGTTTCAGATGTATGTTGATGTTCCATAGTAGAATTTGTTCTTTTTTCTTTGGATCGTTGTGTAATAATTACAAAGTCTATACTTGTACCTGAAATGCACTTGGTCTCACTAACATAAAACTATACTATTTCATCCTTCATAAACCCTCAACCTATTCGAAAGCATAAGGATCTTCTCCTGCATGTTATTCATTTTCTGTAATAAATAAGAAACCGTTTCAATTCCTTCCAGATTAATATTCAAATCAAAGTGCAGGCGAACAAGCTTTTCCAGGTAA
>JACMRH010000115.1 GCA_014376535.1 Cytophagales bacterium
ACAAACCAGAAGGTTTATGGGCGTTAATGTGGAACATTAAATTTCGGATAATTTTTTAGTGGGTGCTACTTTTTTAAAAATGTCTGAAAGACCATTTACACAAAAATCTAGCTTTGGTCAGGAATCCGTAAATAATACTATTTTTGGATTGAACTCCAATTTTTCTACTGAAGTTCCTTTCTTAACCCGATTAGTAAATAAATTACCTAATATAGATACAGATGTCCCTTCGAATCTGTCCGTAAGAGGAGAAATTGCATTTTTGAAACCGGATTCGCCAAAAGCAGATCGTTTTCAAGGAGAATCTACTATATATGTTGATGATTTTGAAGGTTCGCAATCTACCATTGATATGCGCTCACCATATTCATGGAGTTTATCATCAACACCAGAAAGAAATGCCAGGAGTACGTATGATTTTAATGCCAGTGCTAACGATTTGAGTTATGGTTTTAAAAGAGCAAAATTAGCATGGTATTCAATTGACCCTGTATTTTACACCCAAAAGCCATCTGGAATTTCAAATGAAGATTTGTCTTTAAATACGACCAGAAGAATTTATAGCGAAGAATTATATCCTTTAACGGATATTGCACAAGGACAATCTCAAGTTGTTAATACATTAGATTTAAGTTATTATCCTTCAGATAGAGGACCTTACAATAATAGTTTAAATTACAGTAAAAGCCCATCATCAAATTTTGGTGGGATTATGAGATCATTGAATTCAACTAATTTTGAACAAGGAAATGTAGAATATATTCAATTTTGGGTATTAGATCCGTATGTTGGAACTGGGCAAATTCCTCAAACTAATACAGGTAAAATTTATTTCAATTTAGGAGAGGTCTCTGAGGATGTTCTTAAAGACGGAAGAAAACAATATGAAAATGGTCTTGGTCCAGATCAAATTTTGTCAAATCCGCCATCTGTCTGGGGAGATGTCCCTGCATCGCAATCTTTAATTTATGCGTTTGATACCAATGCTGATAATAGAAAAAATCAGGATGTCGGTTTAGATGGTTTGGCAAATGTCAAAGAAGTTTCAGTTTACAATAATTTTGCGTCAGAACGGGATCCTGCATCAGATGATTACACCTATTATTTGAATGCTTCTGGAAATGTTTCAGAACGATATAAAAATTATAATGGTGTGGACGGAAACTCCGCAGTTGATATTAATGATCCCAATAGAGGTGCCTCTACGGTTCCAGATGTCGAGGATATTAACAGAGACAATACTATGAATACCATTAATGCATATTATGAATATAGTATTGATGTCAAACCAAATATGAGTATTGGACAAAATTATATTACTGACATTAGAAATACCCAAGTCACTTTGGCAAACGGTTCCGTAACTGATGCAAGATGGATTCAGTTTAAAGTACCAGTTTCACAACCCGAAAATACTATTGGAAATATTTCAGACTTTAGATCAATACGTTTCATGAGAATGTTTATGACGGGTTTTAATGACCAAGTAACGGTTCGTTTTGGAGCTTTAGATTTAGTTAGAGGAGAATGGAGAAGATATACAAATACACTTGATTTTAATGATACTAATGTAGCTGATGACAAAACTGATCTGGATGTATTGGCAGTTAATGTTCAAGAAAATAATGAAAGATGTCCAATAAATTATATAACTCCTCCAGGGGTAGTAAGAGAGCAATTATACAATAATAATACGGTTATTAATCAAAATGAACAATCATTAGCTCTAAGAGTATCGGGTGACGGATTGGAGCCAGAAGATTCGAGAGCTGTTTTTAAAAATGTGAGTATCGACATGCGTCAGTTCAAAAAACTGAAAATGTTCTTACACGCTGAATCTTTGCCAAATGAAATTGCGCTTCAGGATAATCAAATGGTTGGTTTTATTCGTTTTGGAAATGACTTTACACAAAATTTCTATCAAATAGAAATTCCTTTGAAAATTACTAAGCCTTCTTCCTCTTCAACCTCAGATTGCTCTGCTTTAAGTGCGGAAGCAGTTTGGCCAGCGGATAATGAAATTGATTTATCTTTGGCCTTACTGACCAAATTGAAGATTTTGGCGATGAGTGTAAATCCAAATGATTTACCATTGGACGGAATTTATTATAAAAATGAAGATGATGATAAACTGGATCCGTCATTATCCAATAAACCTAATAAATTAAGATTAGGGATCAAAGGGAATCCTAATTTTGGCCAAGTTCGAACTTTAATGGTTGGTGTCAAAAGTAATGAAACGCATCAGGATATTAAAGGAGAGGTTTGGTTCAATGAATTGCGTATTGCTGATATGGATAATCAAGGCGGTATGGCTGCAGTACTGAATTTGGACTCAAATCTTGCAGATTTTGCCACTGTTTCTGCTACAGGGAAAATGAGTACCATAGGTTTTGGAGCATTAGAACAAGGTCCAAATGAAAGAAGCCGTGAAGATACAAAGCAATACAACATCGTAACAAATTTAAATCTTGGAAAATTATTGCCAATAAAATGGGGCGTGAATTTACCTTTTAATTATGCTGTTGGTGAAGAAATGATTACCCCAGAGTATGATCCCTTCAATCAAGATATTAAACTAAAACAGTTGTTAGATAATACAGATAATCAAGCAGAAAGAGATAATATTAAAAGAAGAGCAACGGATTATACAAAACGAACAAGTATTAACTTTATAGGAGTTCGAAAAGAAAGAAGTCCGGAGCAGAAACAACATGTTTATGATGTAGAAAATTTCACCTTTTCTCAATCTATAAATGAAGTGGAGCGACATGATTTTGAAATTGAAGATTATATCGATCAGCATGTAAGTTCATCTGTTGATTATGGCTTTGTTTTTCAACCTAAACCAATTGAGCCTTTTAAGAAAACCGCTTTCATGAAAAAAAGCAATTATTGGAAATTGTTAAGTGATTTTAATTTTAATTATTTGCCATCCAATATTTCATTTAATTCTAATATTAACAGGCAATACAACCGTCAGCAGTTTAGACAAGTTGATGTGGAGGGAATAGGACTTGATCCTTTGTACAGAAGAAATTTTGCATTCAATTATCAATATGGGTTTAATTTTAATTTAACAAAATCTTTAAAATTAAATTATACAGCTTCATCCAGTAATATTGTCAAAAATTATTTGAATGAGAACAATGAACCTATAGATTCTTTTACAATTTGGGATAGTTATTGGGATATTGGAGATCCTAACCAACATATGCAACAATTAGTTTTAAATTATGAGTTGCCTATTAATAAAATTCCACTTTTTAGTTTTGTAAAAGCTAATTATTCTTACACGGGAGATTATAGCTGGCAGCGTGCTTCTAATGCATTGTCTCAAATACAAATTGATGGGAATAATTATAATTTAGGAAATACGATTCAAAATGCAAGCTCTAATAATTTAAATGCTGCGTTCAACATGGATGCATTGTATAAGTATTTGGGATTAACAAAAAACAGTAATAAATCAGTAGCTAAGCCAAAAGCGGCTATCCCAAAACCGGGTGAAAAAGTAGTAAATACAAATAACCAACAACCTGCAAAAAACAATGAATTTGTAGACGGCTTGATAGGGGTTTTAACCAGTGTCAAAAATATTCAGATGAATTACACGGAGAATAGCGGTACAATATTACCTGGATATACTCCAGGAGTTGGGTTCTTGGGTTCATCAAGACCGTCATTAGGTTTTATTTTTGGTAGCCAAGATGATGTGCGATATGAAGCGGCTAGAAATGGATGGCTGACCAATTATCAGGAATTCAATCAGAATTTTACCCAAGTAACAAATAGAATATTTAAAGCTACGGCAAACGTTGATTTGCTTCCTGACTTAAAAATTGATTTGTCATTAGACAGAGCGTATTCTAGAAATTCCTCGGAACAATATAGAGTTGATATTCAAGAAGGGTACATACCTCAATCACCTTATAGTTATGGTCTTTTTTCCATATCGACGGTTCTAATAAAAACAGCGTTTTCAGTAAGTGATGAAAATGGATCTGCTGCATTTGATGACTTTAGAAAGAACAGACTTGCAGTTGCGAATCGATTAGCTTCTCAACGAGGAATAGATATAAATAATCCGGCTAAACTAGATGGTGAAGGTTATCCATTAGGATATGGTAAAAATAATCAGGCAGTATTATTGCCTGCTTTTCTAGCCGCTTATTCCGGTTCTAATGCGTCAGACATTTCCCTGGGGATATTCAGAAGTTTTCCAATACCAAACTGGGCAGTAAAATATAATGGATTG
>JACMRH010000009.1 GCA_014376535.1 Cytophagales bacterium
TTGTATCAGGAGCGGTGGTTTAACAAAAAGCCAGAAGGCCCTGCCGACTGGATTTATAAACAATTAAACCATGAAAGCACCAAAAGGCAGAAGCCCACCCACCCAAACCACCAACAACCAAGCGCACAGACCGCAACGGCTGTACAGTTGCCCCCAATCGGGCAGATTATACAAATCATTTTAAAACACATTTAAACAAAAAGGTCATGAAAACGACAACAGTAAATACTCCAACAAACGGAAAATTGAACGGTACAACGGTAAACAGAGCCAGTATTGAAAACAAAAAGGAACAGCCAAAAGTTAACGGTCTGCCAATCAGCAAGGAATTTGAAGATAAGAAAGGCGAAGAAGAACCAAAAACAGAAGCGCCAAAAGTGGAAAACCTACAACCGCAAACCGAGCAGGTAGACCCCAATGCCGAAAAAGCAGAAACCGAACTACCAAAGGCAGAGCCTAGCAAATCGGAAATCAAGGAACAATTAAAACAGGAAAAACCTGCCCTTAGTCTTGATCACACCATTAAACTGATTGAAACATTGCACCGCCGTAAAATCCAAAGGGATAAACTTTTAGGAACTATAGGCACATTGGAAGCCTTTGAAGTGGCACAAATGGAGGAAGAAGATGCCGAGGAAAACACCAAATTCCAAAGATGTGATTTGAAAATTGGGGACGACAAGGGCAACGAGTTCAGCACCAAAAACCCTTTTATCATCAATGCGGTAGCCAAGTATATCAACACCCTCTGCGTGAATAAATTGGCTGTAATCGAGGGGGAGATTTTTATCCCTGCCTAATCAAATATGCCCCTGTAAATATTGGCAGGGGCATTTATTTAAAAGCAATCTAGAAGTGCTTAAAAGTCCCTAATTCCCGATTTATTCACGGAATTAGGGGCTTTTTTTCGGCGCTTTAAGTGCCTTTTAGCTTCTTAATAAGTGTATTTCTATCTTTCAATCTCAATTTGGAATTGCAATTGCCAATAAATATTTGATCACAATACATATCATAAATACACAGTCATAAACACGTGACTCACGTTGTTATAGCGATTCAAAAATCTTATTGAACTTTATCTTTATCCTTAAAAATATGATCATATTATGATTTCAGAAAAACGTAATGCAATTTCAGACCTGCTCGATAAAATCGAGCAGGGGAATATACCTTCGGAAATAATTATTAACCGCTTGTTTGAAATGATAGTTGAGCTGAACGATAAGGTTGACCGCTTAAACCAAAAATTTATTCATCTCTCCGATATCTCACTAAAGATTACAGAAATTCATGCCCTCCATTTTCCAAAAGATGCGCTTCAAAAAGAAAAGAACCTGACTGAAAAATTCCTCGCCGAGATATTGCTCGGTATTCCAAGAAAGCGCAAGAGATAATAAATACCTAGATTTTTGGAATAGTCTTATCATTTTTCACAAATTTCAAAAGATCCTTTAAATAAGTCTCTGTTTCCACTAGGCTTCCATGTCTGTTTGCCGAACAAATTTCAGCCAATGTCCACCCTGCCTTAAATTTTTTCACATTGGAAAAATGCTTGAATGAATAAAGCGTGTAGTTTTTATTGTCCAGCTTTGTAGCCTTCAAACATTTCTGGAACCTGTTATAAGGCGTATTCTCACCAATCCTTTTCTCACTAATTATGGTTTTAGTACATCCTAGCAAATAATCCGTATTAGGGTACGAAGAAAGCTTTAGTTCTTTCAACTCATTACGAAGGCTTGAATCGATACTGATTGGTAATGATTTTTTGTTTTTGGCAATACTTGCTGGCACAGTAATTACGTTTTGCTCCATGCTAATATGTTTAAGCTGAAGATAGCGAAGTTCCTTTGGTCGGATACAGGTATAATAAATCATCTTTACAAAGAAAAGGCAATAATGGTCATGCTCATTCAGCCATTTCATGATGGTTGCGAAATCTTTATCGGAAAATATTTGATGCGATTCTGTCGCTATTTTTGTTCTGGTCTCGATATCCGTTACTGGGTTCTCGGAGATATATTTATTTACTTTAAGATACTTGAAATAGTTGTTGAGAATTATCCTAGAACTGTTATAAGTTACCCCAGTCCATTTATGTTCCTTTTCCATAAAGTTCAAGAATTCAGTGATTTCATAATCGGAAATCTCACTTACCTTTTTATCCTGCCCATAATAGGCAATGAATTGATTCACCTTTGAAAGATAGGACTGGCGGGATTTTTTCCTTGTTCCCTTTGCAATATGATATTCTTCAAATAGAATTTTGGCTGCTGCAAGAGTAAGCGAGGACACTTGTCTTTTTAATTTATCGTTTGCTTTTTCATCGATTGGACTCCACCCACCCTCTAAGGCAATCTTGTAAGCTTCACATAATTTAGTAAACTGAATTAGTTTTTCCTTTGGAACTTTAAGCCTATTCAGGTTTTTGGTTGGACGGAACCTTTCCATTTTATCCGACTCGGCATTATGGAAAAAGAATTCGATATACCAGCTCTGTTTGGCCTCTTCTTTGACCCATGTGCTACCCTTTGGAACGGTTGTAATCCGCTTTCCTTTGATCAATTTTGGAATTGTGTATGGTATATCTGGAGTTGCCATGTAATCCAAAGATAAGAATTGTGGCTGACTTTTGGCTGAGTAAGCATCTGATAACCTACTAAAACGTTGATTATCAGATACATTAGGTGTCTTGGTGGAGAATATCGGATTCGAACCGATCACCTCTTCACTGCCAGCGAAGCGCTCTAGCCAAATGAGCTAATCCCCCAAGTGTGGGTTGCAAAAGTAACTAAAACTTTGACAATCTTTAAAAGATTGTCAAAGTTGTTAAA
>JACMRH010000116.1 GCA_014376535.1 Cytophagales bacterium
CCATCATGAAGACTTTACAGGCCAATATGGGAAATTTTATGCCATGTACAGAGATCATGCCTGGTACAGACAGCAACAGGCTGAATATGAAGCCTCTGCAAAAAAATATGGGATGAATAAGGTGTCTAAATTAAAACTGGCCACCGTACAAAAGATCAAAGAGTTTGTCGCTGGAGGGGGGTTCCTCTTTGCCATGTGTTCTGCTACAGATACTTACGATATAGCACTGTCAGCTTCAGGAACAGATATTTGTGAAGCGATGTTTGATGGAGATGCTGCTGATCCTTCTGCTCAAAGCAAACTGGACTATAATCAATCGTTTGCATTTAAAAACTTCAAACTTATTACCAATCCTTTTGAATACGAATTTTCGAACATAGACAGCAGGCCAAACAACCAGCCTAAAAAAGTAGAGGAAAAAAACGATTATTTTTCTTTGTTTACATTTTCTGCGAAATGGGACCCTATACCTTGCATGCTTTCCCAATGCCATTTGTCTTCTGTAAAAGGTTTTATGGGGCAGACCACTGCTTTTAGTAAAAACCTTATCAAAAACGAGGTTATAGTCATGGGTGAGAACAAAACCCAGGGAGAAGCAAAATATATCCATGGAACTTTTGGTAAAGGTACATGGACGTTTTACGGTGGCCATGATCCTGAAGATTATGAGCATTTTGTAACCGAGGATCCAACTGATTTAAACCTTCATCCTAATTCTGCCGGATACCGGTTAATACTAAACAATATTTTATTTCCAGCTGCAAAAAAGAAAAAACAAAAAACGTAAGATTTAAAGCTTTTGCGTCGCAACCTTGACTAAGTGACCCCGTATAGGTTAATACAATTAATAAAAGGGTATTTTACGATTTATAGATTGTAGAAAATTAACTAATGGTGCTTAATTTCATGGATATCCACAAACGGATGCAGCACAACAGCATCTCTCTAACTTTTAAAGGTACAGTTACTTTCGAACTTATAGATTCGATTATTGCCATTATATCCAACAGGCTTGATCAGATTGAATCAAATGTAGTTACAAAGAAAAAAGTATATGGGGTAATGCTGGAATGCCTTCAAAACCTTTGTTTTCATGTTGAAAAAAATGTTGACCTAGAGTATAATTCTATGTATGATCAGCAATCGGCCTTATTCATGTTAGATTCTGATGAAAATGGCTACCAGATCACTACAGGGAACTTTATTGTAAAAGATAAAACAGATTCTTTGAAAACTTGGTTGGATGAGATAAATTCGCTTTCGGAACAGGAAGTAAAAGAGTTATATAACAAAATTTTACGAAACAAAACTTTTTCAGATAAGGGAACGGCAGGACTTGGTTTTGTTGATATTGCCAGAAAAGTTGGAAAATTAAATTACAACTTTAATAATGTAGACGATAAGTACGCATTCTTCGCTTTTAATTTAAACATTAAAAAAGTACTTGCTTAACAGTTAAGAAAAATGGATCAGTTAGTATTTGAACCAAAGGCAAAAACCCCTTTGATAAACTTTGACGGAAAATCGGGATTGATGGAATTAAAGGGCATGTCTTGTTCTGAAAATTCTCTGGAGTTCTATAAACCGGTTTTGGATTGGGTAGAGAAATATGGAAAAAGTCCTCATGGATCTACTGTAGTTAATATTGAATTTAAATATTTCAATACAAGTTCAGCCAAGTGTATACTGGATGTGCTTGAAAAGTTTGCCAATATTTACAATATGGGTAATAACGTAGTGTTTAACTGGAACTACGAGAACAACGATGAGGAAATGCTAGAAGCTGGTGAAAATTTCAGTGAAATACTCGGAATTCCTTTCAATATTAAAGAATTATAACAAATCTTTTTTGGATAAAAATGTAATAAAAAGGAGGGCAATTGTCCTCCTTTTTAGGTTAATGTGTATTCTACTTTTGCAGCCTGACAAATTCCGCCTAAAGGTGGTGATAGTTTTGAAATAGCAATGTTTACAGAATGCGCATTTGAAAAAGCGATTTTCAACCTGGCAGCAATTGTTCTGCACAAATTTTCTAATAAAGTGGTGGGCTGCTGAAATGCTTCAACAACTATATCATAGGCTTTTTTATAGTCTACAAGGTCTTCTAATTCATAAAGTTTTTTATCAGGCAGCTTAACTTCAAAAGAAACTTCTATCCTGTAGCGAGCCCCCAATTCCTTTTCTCCAGGATACAGGCCATGGCGACCATAAAGTTCTATTCCTTCAAGTGAAATTTTGAACTTCTCCATTAATTAATCTGGTCGAAAAAAGAAACTACCTGCCTGCTTTCTGTAATCTTTTTAGGGCCCAATACAATTACTTCTTCCAACTCTTCTTCGATTACTTCCGTTATTTTTTCTTCTATGGTAATAGGTTTTTCAACTATTCTCTCTTTCTTAATTTCCTCTTTTACAGGCTCTGGCTTTGGAACAGAATGTTGAAATTCTTCTTTAAAGAGCATTTTGTTAAAATCAGGAACATGTGAATTTGCAGACGCTATATTTGCTTTATCCAATAATGAATTTGCCATTTGTTTCATTTCCTGGACAAGATTTTGTTTTTGACTTTCCAGCGATTTTATTTCTATGACAATCTCATTTACTTTATTTATCGCCTGAAAGTGAACATTTCTAACCTTCTCTTCGGCATCTTCAAACAGATATCTAGCTTTGGTCCTGGCTTCACTCAAAATAGCTTCTGCGTTCATTTGAGATTCCTTTGTTAAAAGCTCAGCTGTCTTATTCGCCTGGCCTACAATATTTACTCCGGTATCTTCAGCAGTCTTTAGCGCTTTATAAAGGGTTGTTTCTACATCTCTGAGTTTTTGAACTTCCTTTTCTGCATTTAATACTTTCAATTTAAGTTCTTTGCTTTCTTCCATCACACGTTCCCATTCCTGCGAAAGCGCAAGAAGATAAGCATCTACTTCTTCTTTATCATATCCTCTGAAATTCTTTTCAAAGGTTTTTTGTCTGATTTCTAAAGGGGTGATTTTCATCTTCTGTATTTTATGCAATTTAAACAAAAAACAAGTGCCTAAGGTTTTAAAGATGGGCAAATGCATGTGTAAATTCAATTTATTCCTCTCTGAACAGAAGCATTTTAAATACATATGTTGTTGGAAAAATGAAATTTTATGGAATGTATTTTGAGAAAATATATTAACTAATATCAATATATTATGAACTTTATAAACCCAATATCCACAGAGTAATGGATTACTTAGTGGACGCCGCGATGCTAATGGCTTCACCATGGTTATTCGGGTCTTACAGAGGGAGCATAGAGCCTTCATTACCTTTATTGTTGGGAGCAAGTACACTCCTTTATAGCCTGATTACAAATTATGAATTAGGGATTGCAAATGCGATCTCAATGAAAACTCATTTAATCCTGGATGGAATTGCGGGCATATTTCGATAGCCTTACCCTGGTTATTTGGCTTCCATATCTTTTACTTAACAC
>JACMRH010000117.1 GCA_014376535.1 Cytophagales bacterium
GTATGAACTGACATTCCAAATTTATTAGGATCTGCACCGGCAAGGGCAGGAATATAATCAGCTAGCTTGCCTGTACCCAATAGCGGTTGGATATCTTTTTGGATTTGATTTAAAACCTGCTGGTAATTCATTGTTCAGTTGAGAGTATTGTGTTGCTATTGATATAATCAACTAATTGAAGCTTGAAAAGTATTTAAGAAAGCAGTTTTCATTACTTCTTTAACTTCATCCATTTCAACTCTTCTTCCAAGTTCTTTTTCTATTGAAGTAACTTGTTTATCAATCAGCCCGCAAGGAACAATGTGGTTAAAATAATTTAAATCAGTATTGACATTTAAAGCCAGTCCATGGATAGTAACCCAACGACTGGTTTTTACACCTAAAGCTGCAATCTTTCGAGGATTAGCACTTTCAAATTCAATCCAAACTCCTGTTAAACCTTGCACTCTTCCTGCTTGAATTCCAAAATGATTACAGGTTTGAATAATAACCTCCTCAAGAGAACGCATATAAAGATGAATGTCAGTAAAAAAGTTTTCCAAATCAAATATTGGGTAGGCAACTAGTTGACCTGGACCATGATACGTAATATCTCCACCCCTATTGATGTGGAAGTATTCAGCTTTAATGCTTTTTAATAGTTCTTTATTAAGTAAGAAATTTTCCTCTTTGCCACTTTTGCCTAATGTATAAACATGAGGATGCTCACAAAAGTAGAGTTCGTTGATGGTCGACGGTTGACGGTTGGCAGTTTGAGCTTCAATCTTTGATTCAACCATATCTTTTAATAGCCTTTCCTGAAGGTCCCAGGCCTCCTGATAGGGAATCATGCCCAGGTCAATTATTTCAATGGATTTATTCGGATTCGCGTAAGTCAAGCGGGAGAATTTCAACAAAAATCTATATTTTTAATCAAACAGCAATTTTTTTATCTTTGTTCTAATAAACATCTGCCTTCATTTTTGGTCATAGAAAAAAATTAAGCTAATCAATGACAGTTTCTCTAAAACAAAAGCTTCATACTTTGATTGATAAAATTGAAAATGAATCAATTTTAAATGAGCTTTATCAGATATTGACTGCAAAAAGCACTATCAAGGAAGGACTTTTGTGGGGGCAATTGAGTGCTGAGCAACAAAATGAAGTTTTACAAAGCCTTATAGAAAGCCAGGACCCTCTTAATCTTATTTCTAATGAAGAGGTAAAAAGAAACCATATAAAATGGCTTTAAAGATTTTTTGGAATAAGAGAGCTATAAACAATTTTGATAACATACTTTTTTACCTCGAACAGAAGTTTGGTTTGAACACAGCAAAATCCTTTGCGAAAAAGGTATATAAAAGTATAGATCACCTTTCAGAATTTCCTGAAATAGGTACGATCGAAAATGATGAAAATCAGATTCGCGGATTTGTTATAGTAAAGCAAGTAACTATATTTTATAAAGTATTTGGAGAACAAATTACAATCCTATCTTTATTTGATAACAGACAAAATCCTAAAGGAAAAATATTTAAAATTTAATATTCCGTTGCACTTCACATGTACAAATCACTTCTAAAACCTTTTCTTTTTCGTTTCCAACCTGAAAAGGCGCATCATATTACTTTCGATTTGATGAAGTTTGTTACAGGTCTACCTTTTTCAAAATCAATTCTTAAATCCATTTATAAAGTCAATTCCAGAAAACTTTCTAAAACTGTTGCGGGACTTCATTTTTCTAATCCGGTAGGATTAGCAGCAGGACTTGACAAGAATGCTCTTTTAATTGATGAATGGGAATCTCTTGGTTTTGGTTTTGTAGAAATAGGGACTGTGACTCCACTTCCTCAGGCTGGAAACGACCAACCAAGGTTATTTCGCCTTCCTGAAGATGAAGCCCTTATAAACAGAATGGGTTTTAACAATGATGGAATGGTTGCCATTGCAGCAAGATTAAAAAAAAGAAAAACCAAAATTATTGTAGGTGGCAATATTGGCAAGAACAAGGTAACTCCAAATGAAAATGCGGTAGATGATTACTTAAAATGTTTTCAAGCCCTTTATGACTGCGTGGATTATTTTGTGGTAAATGTAAGTTCGCCTAACACTCCAAATCTGAGAGAGTTACAGGAAAAGGAGCCATTAAAAAAACTGCTTGAAACTCTTCAAACGGAAAACAGAAGGCAAATAAGATCCAAACCAATTTTTCTTAAAATAGCTCCGGATTTAACAGAAAGTCAGCTTGATGATATTATCGAAATAGTAACTGAAACTAAAATTGCAGGTGTAATTGCAACCAACACAACCATATCCCGCGACAATTTAAAGACCAACCATCAGAGAATTATGGAGATTGGAATGGGTGGCTTAAGCGGAAAACCTGTGAAAAACAAAAGCACAGAAGTGATCAAATACCTTTCAAATAAATCAAAAAAGTCTTTTGCGATAATTGGTGTAGGGGGAATACACTCTTTTGAAGATGCTAAAGAAAAGATGGAAGCTGGTTCTGACCTGATACAATTATATTCTGGATTTGTTTATGAAGGTCCTGGCCTGGTTAAAAGTATTCTAAAAGGTTTTTTGAAGTAATTTATTTATCTCTTTAAAATAAGGCCTGTCTATCACATTTCCATTCATGCAATTAAGTTGCAGGCTTTTAAAAGTTTTGAACTCTAAACTTGCTTGTTCTTCAATTTTAGTAAGATTTAGCAAGTCCTCCAATAAACACCCAAAAGCCCGAACCTCGATTTTTTCAAATAAAGCAGCAGTAGCCAAGTTACTTTTGTCGTAAAAAGCTCCAGCTCCAAAATCCCCGAAAAGGGGATTTGAATCTTGGTCAATTAAAATATTATGAGCGTATAGATCTCCATGTGAGATTCCTTTTAAATGGATTTGTTCTCCAATAGAGGCTATTCCAGAAGCAATTTTCCAGATTTGATCCAGGGAAAAGCTGGTTTCTTCAGAAAAAATATCCCTTGTACATGATTCAAAACTTGGGGAAATACCTAAGTTTTTATAGCCATCAGGTATCAGTGAAAAAACTAATCCTCTTTTATTTCCCGGATTATTGATTTTTCCAATAACTTCTACAAGGTTAGGATGTTTTCCAGCAGCAATACAGGCTTTCATTTCATCTTCAGGCAGTCCGTCGCTTGTCACTTCTCCTTTGAAAACTTTGACAGCAACTTCTAACTTCTTGCTTATCCGAACTGCCTTGGAAATAATTCCAGAAGCACCTTCTCCTAATTTTTCTCTTAGCTCAAACTCCTCCCAACTAATTTCTTCCAGTTTATTTTCTTCAAAAGGTATTTTACAAAAGGGATTTCCAGCAAATGCCAGCCAGGCTAATTTGGGTAGTCTTAACAGCCATTCTGGTAAAGAATTAAGCTTATTTGCTGAGATTCGGAGCAATTCTATGTTTGTACATGCCGACATTTCCCAAGGAAGCTCTACTAGTTCATTACCGGCAAACATAACCTTTTGGAGATATTTATAATTGCCAATTGATCTTGGAAGGCTTTTTATTTTATTGTTCGTTAATATAAGCCAACGGATTTTGAGAGGGAGAGAATGCTCAGGGAATTCAGTAATTTGGTTTGCCTTAAAACCAATCATCTCCAGGTTAGCACAATCAGCCAGCTGTGAAGGCAATTTTCTAAACTGATTATCTGAAAGAAAAAGGATTTTGAGCTGTTTTAATTTACCAATATCAGAAGGAAGTTCAGACAGCTTATTGCAAGATAAATCCAATAATTCCAGAGTATCCGCTAAAGTGAATATTTCCTGAGGAAATTCGGTAAGGCCGCAAGAAAGTTTCAGCTTCTTTGTCCCATTTAATTTACCAGATACAAGTTCTTCCAGAGTTTGCATTGTAGGCATAAAATCTATTGTACACGCAAAAGTAAAACGTTATTAATACAGTACATCTTGATAGGTATCAGCTTCCATTATTTTCTTAGCAAAAGAACAAACTGGAACAACTTTTAAATGATGATCTCTGGCATATTGTACTGTTTTATCCACCAATAATTTTCCAATTCCTTTACCTGAAAGCGATTCTGGAACAAATGTATGTTGTATGATTAACCTATCATCCTTCTCCAAAACATATTGAATTTCAGCA
>JACMRH010000118.1 GCA_014376535.1 Cytophagales bacterium
ATAGATTTAGCGCATGAGAATGGCGCATTATTCATCGTCGATGAAATGATTACAGGTTTTAAAACTGCCTTTCCTGGATCCATATCCAAATTTAAAATACAGCCTGATATGGCAACGTGGGGAAAAGGAATCGCCAATGGTTTTTCTTTTTGTGCCTTAACAGGCAAAAAAGAAGTCATGGAATTGGGAGGTATTAGAAGATTAGGCGAAGAAAAAGTGTTTTTAATTTCTACTACCCACGGAGGAGAAACTCATGCGATGGCTGCTGCACTAGCCACCATAGAAGAGTTTCAAAAGTATGATGTTATCAAGCATCTTCATGCAACTGGAAACAGAATAATAGAACTCTGCACTCATTTAATTTCTAAACACCATATAGAAAATTCTGTCACTATAACTTCTTCTGAATGGATGCCTGTGTTTATTTTTAAAGATAATAATGGAGCAGCGTCCGCAGGATACCGCACCTTATTTATGCAGGAAATGATTAAAAGAGGTGTCCTGTTCCAGGGTTCATTTGTACCAAGTTTCTCTCATTCTGAAGATGATATCTATTACTTTGCAAAAGCCTTTGATGAAAGCCTCATAGTTTACAAAGAAGCATTACAGAATGGATATCAAAAGTATTTGACAGGAGAAGTAGTTAAGCCAGTTTTTCGCAAAATATTATAATTGTATAACTTCATTGCAGGATGTAAATGTTTTTAATGCTCACTCCATCTTAAAAGTGTTTAAAATCCCAGTTTTTTCTTGTTTTAACCTGATTTTTATAATGTCTAAATTGTGCTAAAAACCAAGAATTCATAAAAGCTGAGGTCCATAGAATGTTGAAACCTAAAGTATTTTTCAGAGCCGATGGTAACGCAAGCATTGGCCTTGGGCACATCACCCGATGTATGGCACTAGCCGATATGTTAAAACCAAAATTCGAGTGCTTATTTGTAGTCCAAAATCCATCTCAAATAATTCAGGATCAAATAAAAAGAGAATATTCGCTTATAATTTTAGATGCTATTTCAGATCCCTTACTGGAAGCAAACTACATTATTGAAAACATTGTGGATCGCAATGAAATTCTAGTTTTAGATGGATATAACTTTAAAACTGATTACCAGAGAATTATAAAAAGCAAAGGAATAAAACTTGTATGTATCGATGACTTACATGCATGGCATTTTGTTGCAGATGTTGTAATCAATCATGCTATTGGATTAAATGCAGCTGATTATAGTTGTGAAAGTGATACCAAACTCTGTTTAGGACCTAAGTATGCTTTATTAAGAAAACCATTTTTAGAAGCTGCTCTTTTAGACAGGCAGACAACCAAAATAGAAAGAATTTTTATCTGCTTTGGAGGGAGCGACCCCCTAAATCTAACCCTACAATCACTCTTAATATATTTGAAATTATCATATTCTTATGAAATCAATATAGTGATAGGTTCTGCATATAGTCATGTCGATAGTTTGGATAACTATCATAATAATCCTGGAATTAAAATCCATCAAAACTTAGATGCAGAGGAGATGTGCAAACTGATGTCAGGTTGCCAACTGGCAATAGCTCCTTCCAGCAGCATTGGTTTTGAAATCTGTGCTGTTGGTCTGATATATATTGGTGGATATTATGTAGACAACCAGATGAGTATTTACAATGGATTCGTTCAAAATAACTGTATAATTGAACTGGGAGATTTAAGAATTGAATTTGAAAAGAAACTTACCGAAGCTCTATTGTTGATTGACAGTTCGCAATATTCTAATATGCTGCAAAATCAAAAAGGTACCATTACCGGAAACTCCCAACTCCACATTAACAAACTATTTCAAAGTTTATGCTGATACAAATTTTAGTAGACAATATTAAATCATATATAATTCCTTATGCCCAATTACTTTGCAAAGAATTAAAAGACGAATATAATTTTGAAACTACCTTGATCCATGACCAAAACCAGGTTGTTAAAGGAAATATTTTGTTTTTATTGTCCTGTCAGGGAATTTTTCGTCACTTAGAATTAAACGAGTACAACTTAGTTGTTCATGCAAGTGATTTACCACAAGGAAGAGGATGGTCGCCAATGAGTTGGCAAATTGTAGAAGGTAAAAATGAAATAATACTGACTTTATTTGAAGCAGTTGAAAAAGTGGATGCAGGTAAAATTTATTTGAAAGAAAAAGTTGTGTTTGATGGAACTGAGTTATTGGATGAACTACAACACAAAATGAGCTTACAAATAATGAATTTGATAAAGAAATTCTGTACTACATATCCAAACATAGAAGGTTATCCACAAACAGGTGAAAGTTCATATTATCCCAGAAGACAAAAGGAAGATAGTTGTCTGGACATTCATAAAACCATAGACGAACAATTTAATAATCTCAGGATCTGTGATAATGAACAATATCCAGCCTTTTTCCATAAAAATGGCATAAAGTATACATTGAAGATATATAAAGCATAAGTTAATGAAAGATATCAAAATCGGCCATATTACCATTGGGCCCAATCACAAGCCCTTTATAATAGCTGAAATGTCGGGTAATCATAATCAATCACTCGATAGGGCATTTCAGATAGTTGATGCAGCTGTTGAGGCTGGTGC
>JACMRH010000119.1 GCA_014376535.1 Cytophagales bacterium
AATTCAGAGACTAATATAAATGTATTTAAGACAGGTTAAGCTGGAAGCTTAATACAAAGCAGGTTCCAAGTTACGCTACCGCTAAACTTGAAACAGGTAAGATTTTGTAAACTTGGAACAGTGCGGGAATTACTTTGAAATTCAGAGACTAATATAAATGTATTTAAGACAGGTTAAGCTGGAAGCTTAATACAAAGCAGGTTCCAAGTTACGCTACCGCTAAACTTGAAACAGGTAAGATTTTGTAAACTTGGAACAGTGAGGGACAGGAGAAACGCCCAAATTTTATTCACTGATAACCGCCCTGACGCGTTCAGTAGTATCTACAATTATATTTATTCCGTCTGCAGCTGCAAAACCTAAATCGTAATAATATAATTTTCCAGAATCTGACTGGTAGGTACTAAAATTGTCATTTAAGATTTTATCCGGTTTACCCATTATCATCATCATACTATCCAAAGACATTCCTCGATAGATATTTTTTGAATGCTCAAAATTTTTACTTCCTTTTATGGATGAGGGATGAAAAAACATCAGGTACAAAATCCCAAATGTGATAAGTAATAGAATAACTAATAAGATCTTAAGTTTAGACATCTTAGTAAGCTTTCAGGTTTATTTCCATAAATATGTTTTCAATTGGAGCACTTCTGTATTTTTGATTTTTAATATAGCTTCTAAAATAGGAAGCGAATTTTGATGGGTTGTTCTTCAATAAGTGACCATACAATAAATAAAATCTTTCGCCCACAGAATTTGAATAAAAATCCTGCGGGTCCATAGCGCTTTTTCTTGTTTGTTTGCTCAGCATTTGTACCATTTCTAATGCCGCACCTGCTATCTGGCCATATCTGCCTATTATTAACACATGTCTCATATCAAGAAAATAACCTGACCTTAAAGGGTCTTCCACATATCTTAAATTCGGTCCGTTAGGTTGATTAAATTTATCATAACCTTTTTCACCTACAATTTCATCATATGTTTTGCCAGCGTAACGAAGATAGAATTCTTCAACAGTACCAGTCTGATAGCCTTTCTTTGGTTGGTAACTTTCAATAGGTGGAAATTGATATTCTGGTATGGCCATGGTTTTCAATTTATACAGTTTCTCCCTCCACTATTCTTATTTCCTCCTCCGTTAAGCCATAAAGCTGGTAAACAAGTTGGTCTATTTCTTTTTCTAAATGATTATTTTCTATATTCTGATTCGTTCCTTTTTGATTCAAAAGAAGTTCTACTTTATCTTCTAAAGCTATTTTTACTTTCTCCAAATCTTTTAAGATTGGCAATTCGCGGAATTCACCAATTTTTATTTTAGGGAACAATGCATCAAATTCGTTACTAGTAAATTTAAAATATTGAGCAATTAATTTTGAAGCTAATATGCCTTGCATTGCATTCAAGTATTTCTCATTATGGGCTAAAGGCTTCGCTATGAATATGCTTTGGTCTATGATTAAATTTTCTCTGATTACTGTGCAGTTTAATTTTGAACCTAAAACTTGCCTCATTATGATTCTGGGACCAGTAAAAAATTTAGATTCTCTTGGAGCGGCTAACCAATCTCCATAGCTTATATAATGTTTACTATCCCATTTATAAGAATAAGAGCTAACATGCCTTCCCCTTATTTCAGGAACAAAAGATTCATCCTTTTTATAATCTGAATGATAAGCCTTACTTTTTATGATGTCTTCAGATTGACCCTGATATTTATCATAAGGATTAACCCCTCTTGTAATTTCACATACACTTTGTAACTGAACAGATTTTACTCGAATTTTTTCAATAATGGAATTTACATCTCCGCTGGATTCTACATTAAATACAAATCTTTCATTTTTTTCAAATCTATTTTGTTGGATTTTATGCTTAAAAAGGGCCTCTTGTTTTTTAAACTGAAAAACATCAATAGACGATTCATTAAGTTCCTTTTGGGCTGTAAATATTAAAGTATCAACCGATGCTTCTGAAAATACATTTTCCATATTTGGAAATATTGTCTTAAAGGAAACAGAGTTTAATAAAAACTGTCTGCATCCCGAAAACATCATGTTTTTTAACCATGAGTTTGGAGTTATAAATGTGATAAAACTTTTTTGCTTAAGGATTTGTATTCCTTTTTCCATAAAGGAAACATACAGATCAAGCTGATACTGAGACGTTGAATAATTCTCAAGCAAATAACTTATTAACTTCTTATCAAATGCTTTACTTGAAAGATACGGCGGATTCCCAATCACAACATCAAACCCAACAAACCCACCCTCATTATCCAACACCTCCGGAAATTCAAACCTCCATTCAAAAGCGTTCTCGTAAATCTTATTGCTCTTTATTTCTTCAATTTCGGTGCTTAGTTTATTTACTTCTTCTTCCAGTTTTTGCTGTTTCTTTTTACGCTCTTTTTTATCGGCAGCACTAGGTTCAAACACTTGTACCTGGCTAACCAGATTGTATAATTCCCCTCCTAATTTGTTTTTACGGGCAACTTTGGGATCGTTATTGCTTATTTCAGAACGAAAATTGCCTTTGATTTCATCAATTAACTGCTCCATTTCCCGCTTTTGCTCTTTTGTATGAGCATTGTGGTAGGTGTGCACGGCTAAGCGGTAACTGTCTATGTTCCATTTGCTTTTCTTAAGCGCAGCTCCCAAATCGGAATCTAACCCAAAGCGGCTTATCAATGAATTTCCACACTTAATATTAATGTCAATATTAGGCAAGGTTTCCAGTTCCAAAAACTTGCTTTCTTCGGTATAATAGGCATTTTTCAGCAGCTCTATCCACAATCGCAAGCGGCATATTTTTACGGAGTTTGGGTTTATGTCCACCCCGAATAGACAGTTTTCAATCAGCGCTTCCTTTTCGTGGAACAAGGTCTTTTGCACCCTTTGTATTTTCGGGTCCACCGAATTGCCTGTGAGAGTGTATTCAAATATTTCGGTGTTGTTATTGTAAGTAATGATCAGTTCGTCATTCTCAATTTTCACCTCATAGCCACTTAGCAGCGAGCCATCTTTATCAGCCAAAATGTTTAGCTCTGCTTTGATGGCTATCAGTTCGTTTAAGGCAGATACTAAAAAATGGCCGGAACCGACTGCAGGATCACAAATTTTTAAACTGTTAATCAATGCATTGTGCTCCAAAACATCCTTTTGTTTGAACCTGCTGCCCACAAAGTTTTTCAGGTCCTCAAATGTTTCACAATCAATGCTGTGCTTTTCATTGAATTTTTGCACCACTGCCCGGCGAATGGTTTCCCGGCACATGTACATGGTAATGAAGCCGGGTGTAAAGAAAGAACCGTCCTTGTAGCCATTTATTTTTTCAAAGATCAGACCCAGTACAGAGGCGTTTATGAGGTTTTTGTTCTCTTCCTGAATTTCTTCAGATCCTTCAGAGGTAAAATCATAGGCATTCAGGAAATCAAAGAAATAAGAAAGTGTCAATGCCTTGCCTATCCTTCGTTTGCCTTGTTCGTTTTTGAGTACGGTAGAAACGGCCAAAGAAAGTTCTAACCTGTTGTCCAGGCCACCAATGTCAAAAGTTTTCCGCTCCAGTTCTGTTCTTTCAAAAAGGGAACTGTTCAGGTAAGGAATTTTGCTAAATTTTTCTTTTACGTTCTCCTTTCTGGTTGAAGGTTTTTCTGCCAGTACCTGAAAGAAAAGATTGTTCAGCTCATCGTAATCATGGATCAGTCCGGTATCCAAAAACTGGTATTCTTTTTTGCCCTTGTGGTAATTGTAAAGTTGTGCTTCCAGCAGTTTCAGGAATAATATCCTGTTCACCCAGGTTATACAAAGTTCCAATGCGACATTGAATAGCTGGTCGGGGCGTGAGTTTCCGTATTGTGAAAGATTGGGAATGTTCCGCAACGATTCTTTGTCTTCCAGTTTCAGGATGGTGTTTTCCAGAAGCGACGCATCGTCTGGCTTCAGTTTTCTTTTGATCAGCTTTTTGCCTCCATCCTTTATTTCTTCCAGGCCAATAATATGCAGCAATTCGGTGTAGAACCTTGGGTCGAGTGAATTGCTATCGTTCCCGAATGCCTGTTTGAGTAAATGAGCAGGAGATAATATTTTGTACAGTGCGATTAGTTTGCTATCGTCCTTCTGATCTTGGTTGGTAATGATTGTATCAAAGTCCTTGAAGTTGAAATAAGTACAAGGTAAAGGTTCTTCCAGGGTTTCGAGAAAAGGCTTCGCAATGCTTTCGTAAAAGAACTTTGTATCATGACCGCCCTGTTTGTAATCTTCTTCGTATTGCTTTCTTAATTTACTGTTGCGGTAAACATGCTTGTCGAACCAGACTTCGTCAATTATAAACCATTCATATATATTAGTAGCAACCAGGTATTTAATTGCGGTGTTCTGATGAATGATCCTTTCCTGCAAATAATAAAGGATAAGTTCGTGCATTGCCTTGGCATTTGGCTTTGCCAGGCTCATCATTTCAGATTTGTTGGTCGGTCTTTTTACTTCAATGATAACCCCAACTGGCTCTTTAGTTGTTTTGCCTGAATGGATAACAAAGTCTGACCGCCCTTTGGTGTTAATCTCAAACTGGTCTTTGTACCAGGTATCCTTCAAAAAATCAGCTACTGGATATTTATGATGCTCTTCACTTTCCTGTTCATTTATCTTAGAAGAAAGGATTGTCAAGTTTTTCTTAAAAAGCTCAATATCTGTGCGGCTGACTTTCTCTTTTAGATACGCTTTGTTCAGGGATTGTTTGGGAGAGAAAAGGCTTAGTTTCATAAAAGTAATTGGTCAAATTTATGAAAATAATTTATGAGTTATGACAGGGTTCGAATCCCTCACTCTCTACTGGGTTCGATTCCCTCTTACACCATTGTTTATTGATGTGGGCTTCGACTCCGCTCAGCCAACATCTGCTCCGCACGGTCAAATGAGAATGAGTACCCATCTATACGTTTTAAATCTTCAGGGATTAAAATTAAATCCCCATCAACACTTTTTGAGTGCTAAGGGATTGGATTCGAATCTCTTAGGACTCAAGTTGAATCCTTATGGATTGGATTTGAATGCCCATCGACTGAATTTGAATCCCTCGGGAATGGATTTGAGTCCTCATTGATTCAATTTGAATCCATGGGGATTGGATTTGGGTCCTCATTTTCCCAATTTGAATCCATACCTTCTCAAATTGACTCAAGGCACAAAAAATGAACCCTGCCCACTAAGGTGAACAGGGTTTATCTTCAGAAACTGCTTAACCTAATTTAAGTTTTCACCTGGAAGCGGTGTTACCGGAGTGTTGTCCTGACTGGAAACTTCATATCGTTTTCCCAGTTCATCCGCTACCTGTTTTAGTTTTCCATTTGTTTTTGCTTCTCTTTTCACTACACTGTAAACCTCGTTAGTTTGGATCATTAATTCTTGTCCTACTGTCGATAAGGTATCTTTGATTTTCTGGGCCAAGGGTGCAATACGGCCATGTAATTGTTGCAATTGATTTACCAAAAGAACATCTTTTTCATATTCCTCGATTGAGAAATTTCGGGCAAGAACGTCCTCATTGTTTTTTGCAGTCGACAGACCGTATTGAACATAGCCAATGCTGTTTGTTCCCATTAATTGTTTTGAACGTTTGTCCTTGTTCGTTTGAGATACTAAAAAGGGCAATTTGCTTTCGATCTCGCTTAAATCTTTTAAAATCAATTCTAAATCTGCCTGAGCAAATGTTGCGGAAATGTTGTTTGTTGGCATAAAATAATAATGTTTATAATGGATAAGTGATAAAAATGAAATATATAAACCACACTTATAAATTACAAATTATTAAAATGTTAAATTTTGTATTTGGTGGTGGGATTCTGGTTTTTTCTTTAGTGTACTAAATTTAGCAGCAACCACCCCGCCCTTTGGGCACCCCTCCTTCGCAGGAGGGGAGTTGTGAGAACCCAGGCCATTCTGGCATTTTGGGGAAATGATTGGTTGTTTTAAGACCTTGAGAAAGAGAAAAATGTCTGTTTCAGTATAAGAATCGTAAGAAACGAGAAGAATGAGAATTCCAGCTTTACCCTAAACTCCCCTCCTTTTCAAGGAGGGGTGGTCGCAGACCGGGGTGGTTATTGTTACAAGTTGTAAGATACTTGACTTAATACTTCAGAAATCTGAACCTTGGCAGCAACCACCCCGCCCTGC
>JACMRH010000120.1 GCA_014376535.1 Cytophagales bacterium
AAAAAAAACAACTCTATAATCGATTAGGTCGATTATAGAGTTGAGTGATTATTAAAAATTACTTAACCTCCGGCAAAAAAAACATTCCCGTCTGTCCCATCAAAGTCAATAAGCGAAGCATATCGTTGAAATACACATCATTGAATGTTTTGATATTATCTGCATAAGCTTTGTCAAGTTCTGCTTGATAGCTTGCGTCTGTTGCCATTAATCCTACACCAAAAGTTCCTACGAATGTGCTAGTGTGGTTTGCTCCAACTGGTTTGCCATCAAGGAAGTAGCCGTCTTTGATGTTTTCAATACCTATTTTCTTTTCGAAACTTGAAACCAATGAGCAATAGTTTTTAGCTTCTGGTTTTCCATACCATAAATAGTCAAAAGCAATTCTCCATGGTGTACGGGCCGCATCGTACAAATATGCAACACCTTTTTCTCTTGCCCATTCAGTCACGCCTTCAGCAGGAACTGAACCATCTGCTTTGTTCCAGTCAGGTACTAAACCAGTAGTTTTGTTCATAGATTTATTGATGATTTCATAGCATTTATCAGCCACTTTCAACCAGTTTTTATCACCAGATACTTTTGCAAAGAATCTGTAATACCCTGTAGCATAATAAGATATGTTGGTCGTATTTGTTCCACCCCATGCGTCACCAGGTTTCACTATAAAAGTTACTGGCTCTATCATGAATTTCATCATGTTGTTGATAAGCTTTTTACCTTCTTCAAGGTATTTAGGATCGTTAAAATTTTTACTTGCTACAACTAAGGCAAAAGCAACATCTTCATCTGCATCGGTTGCTGCATTGTCGCCGGCACGTTTTCCAGTTTCGTCTATTTTCCAGTGCATAAAACCTTGTGGATCTAAGAATGAATTGTAGTAAGCATACAAATCGTCAAAAAGTGGTTTGTCTTTCATGTAAGCTGAAGCAAGCATTCCATATCCGATTCCTTCAGAAACAGTATGTTTCATATCATCAAACAAAACACGTTTCCCTTTAGGGCATCCCTTGTCAGTAATGTATTTAGTTTTCCAAAGAGTGTATGCTTTGGTCACTTCTTCAGTATTGTACTTTGTTGGCATAAGTCCAAAAGGATATGCTTTGCCTTTGGGGGCTGTCTGGGCAAAACCAGCAAAAAAAGTCTGTGTTAAAAAAGCTGCAATCAGGAATATTCTCATTTTTATAGAATTTTGTGTCTACAAATCTGTGAAAAAATTCCGGCTGAAAAAATTATTTGGCCTTTTCAAGGAAAACCTCTCTTAATGTTTTCTTTTCAGGCATAATAGAAATGATTTCGGATTGTAACATGATTTCAGAAATGATGGTATTTAAGGGAATGCCTTCAGCTATTTCAATAGTCGATTCATTATCTAAATAAGACAGTATTTTAAAATTACTGTCCCCCGAAATTTGTGAAATTGTTCTGACCTTGTGCCTTTTATGAATCTGTGAATTCAAGATTTCATTCATGCTTCCATTTAAAACCAAAGATCCATGGTAGAGCATGGAAATATCATCACAAAGCTCTTCGGCATTGTCCATTCTGTGAGTGGAAATAAGAATAGTCTTCCCTTTATGCTTTAAATCAAACAATATTTTCTTCAATAATTCAGCATTTATAGGATCAAACCCACTGAAAGGTTCATCCAAAATGAGCAATTGCGGTTCGTGGATCAAGCAGGCAATCAGCTGGATTTTCTGCTGTTGGCCTTTCGAAAGATTTTCGATTTTCCTTCTGAGTAATTCTTCTATGTCTAGTTCTCGTGCCCAATAGCTAAGCCGTTCTTTGGAATTCCTGAATTTTACTCCTTTTAGTGAAGAAAGAAAGTGAATATGCTCATCTGCAAACATTTTAGGATAAAGACCTCGCTCTTCAGGCAAATAACCAATTTGGTGCAAATCAGTGTCTGACATAAGCTTTTTATCAAAAAGGATTCTTCCAGTGTCTGGAAGAAGCATTCTTGTTAACAGCCTGAGCAAAGTGGTTTTGCCGGCGCCGTTAGGTCCCAGCAGACCAAAAATTTTACCAGATGAAATAGAAAAAGTAACGTCTTTAAGTGCAGTATGCCCCTCAAAGTTTTTGGTAACCGATTGAAAATCTATCATCCGAAAATTAATACGCCACTTTAATGCCGTGGTATGTTTCCAGGTTATTGTAGTCCTTTCTTAAAGGATGACCTTTCCAGTCTGCTGGCATCAAAATCCTTCTCAGGTCTGGGTGGCCTTCAAACCAGATTCCCATCAGATCAAGAGCCTCCCTTTCATGCCAGTCTGCAGACCTCCAAATAGTTGTAATGCTTGGAATGGTTGGAAGAAAGTAATCTTCAAAAGAAATAAATTCCTCAGCATTTTCCGGTTTATAAGTTCGTGGAAGCTCCACTCTCAAAACAAAATGATGATTGTAAGGAATTGAATAGAGGTTATAAATTACTTCCAGTGAGTCATTTAAAACTCCATTGTCTATAGAAGTCAGATTGGATAAAAAATCGAAATAAAGCCCTTCTGTTTGATGAAGATGGTGACAGGCTTGTTTTAAAAAATGTTTTGAAACCGTAATTCTTGGTTGAACCAGCGTTTCTTCAACTTTTGTAATTGCCCCTTCAGGTAAAATAGAATTTAGATTACTGAGTATCTCCTGAAAAGTCATTTTCAACATTTTTATCGGCTATAAAGATAATGTAAAGCGATGATTTGTGAAATTGCAGATATAATTGAAATGGCTTATTCAGAATTATCATTAGAAAAAGACTGGCAAAACCTCATTACCCGGCTGCAAGACCTTACAGGTAAAGAAGCCAATATGGACAGCATCCTGTTTTTAATTGGGGTTCAGGAACTTGGTCAAGGTTTTAAGAACTTTTCCAAAGAAGAAAAACAGGATCTTATGCACATTGCTACTTGCAAAGTCCTCAGTTTTTCAGGGTATTATGAACTGGAAGGATTGGATGCACAAGGCTGGCCACATTGGAAATTACTTAAAAAAATACCACCATTTACTTTAGACGAGCAGGAGAAATTTCTCAAAATGAACGTTCTGGAATACTTTGAAAAAGAAGTGTCTTGATTAGTACTAAGTATTGAGTATTTAGTATTCAGACTGCTGCATACAAGATTTGTAGCTTTTGGTTATGAGACTATAGAAAGCTAGGATAAATTAATTCAGTACATTCGTAAGCGAATTACAGCATTCTTTAATGAGGATTATCTCTTACAATGTTAATGGTATCAGATCTGCTATCCAGAAAGGATTTGTGCAATGGCTGAAGGCAACAGATGCCGATTGCGTTTGCATGCAGGAGGTCAAAGCAACACCAGACCAGGTAAATACTGATGCAATTGAAGAATTGGGTTTTAATCATTTATTTTGGAATCCTGCAGAAAAGAAAGGTTACAGCGGAGTTGCAATATTTAGCAAAGTGCAACCTATAAATGTTCATTATGGATGTGGAAATGAATTATTTGATAGTGAAGGAAGGGTTTTAAGAATTGATTTTAAGGATTTTTCAGTCCTAAATGTATATATGCCCTCTGGTTCAAGCGGAGAAATAAGGCAGGGATTCAAGTACCAATGGCTGGACTTTTTTGAAACCTATATCGCTAACCTGAAAAAAGAAATTCCCAGGCTTATCGTTTGCGGAGATTTTAATATCTGCCACCGGCCTATAGACATTCACAATCCCAAGTCGAACGCAAATTCTTCAGGTTTCCTGCCCGATGAACGTGCCTGGATGGAAAAGTTTTTCAATTCTGGCTTTGTTGACACTTTTCGGGTTTTCAATGATGAACCACATAACTATACCTGGTGGAGTTACCGGGCAGGATCAAGAGGAAAAAACCTGGGTTGGCGTATAGATTATTTTACGTCCACCGAAATTCTGAAACCAGAATTGAAACGATGCGTTATACTAAAAGATGCAATCCATTCAGACCATTGTCCGGTATTGCTAGAACTATAGATTCAAACTATTTTAAATATATGCTCAGTAAAAAATACATTTTTTGTCTCTTATTATGGCCGGCACTCATAGGCTGCACCCACAAAGAAAAATCTGATAACACAACAATAAATACATCTGAAGCTAAAGGAGGCCGATTTTATGGTGGAGTTTTAAGATTAAACGAAACCGAATATATAAAATCTTTATACCCGCCGAGTATTACTGACGCATTTTCATTTCGGGTTGCTTCACAGATTTATGAAGGGTTGTTTAAATTCGACCAGGTAAACCTTTCCTTAAAAAAGAGTCTTATTGAGGATTATTCAGTTGATTCTTCTGGAACAGAATATATTTTTAAATTAAAAAAGAACGTTTTTTTTCACGACGATCCTTGTTTTCCAGGCGGAAAAGGACGTGAACTTACTGCGGAAGATATTAAATATTGCTTCACCCAGCTTTGCATAAGAAACATCAATAACCAGGGTTTTGTGGTATTCAAAGGTTTGTTAAAAGGTGCAGATCACTATCATACGGCCTCAATAAATGGCACAGCACCTTCATTTGATATTGAAGGTTTGGAAGTAAAAGATAAATACACCATTAAAATTGTACTTGTAAAACCAAGTTCTATCTTTTTGTATGACCTGGCAAGGCCTTTTACTTTGATTTATCCTAAAGAAGCCAACGAAAAATATGGCTTAGATATGCGCATAAAAGCAGTTGGGACTGGACCATTCACACTTGGAAATGTGGATGAAGATATTTCTATCATCTTAAAAAAGAATCTTAATTATCACGGTATCGATCTTTTTGGCAATAAACTTCCACTGCTTGATGCGGTTGATATTAAATATATCAAAGAGAAAAAAACAGAACTTTTCGAATTTAAGAAAGGAAACCTGGATATGGTTTATCGGCTTCCCGCAGAACATGTCGCTGAAATCCTGGAAGCAAGCAAAAATGGGGGGAAAAATGAATACAGTTCTTATGAATTGCAGCAAACTCCTGAAATGGCTACACAGTTTTATACTTTTAACAATAAGGGTAAAGTTTTCAGCAACAAGAACCTTCGTAAAGCCATTTCTTTTGCAATCGACAGGCAAAAGATTTTCGACCTCGTGTTGAATAGAGAAGGTTTTGCTCCAGGTTACAAAGGAATAATCCCTCCGGCTTTCAAAGAATATCCTGTTGACAGTGTAGATGGATATCCATACAACCTTGATTCAGCCCGTGCATATTTATCAAAGGCTGGTTATCCCGAAGGCAAAGGTTTCCCACCCGTCACACTGGAGTTAAATTCTGATGGAGAAAGAAATTCAAATGTGGCAATAGAGGTGGTAAGGCAATTGAAAGAAAACCTGAATATCAATATTGAGATGAAAATAATGCCGTTTTCACAATTGATAGAAAATATCATTACCGGTAAAGCTGAGTTTTATAGAATTGGCTGGATGGCAGATTTCCCAAATCCTGAAAATTTTCTTTCCTTGTTCTATGGAAAGGACGTTCCTGATTCACCTGATGAAAAATCATTTCCTAATTTTTCAAGGTATAAGAATCCTGCTTACGATGAATTATATGAGAAAGCTTTGTCAGCTAAAACAGCTAAAGAAGCAACGCCATTCTTCTTTCAGGCTGAAAAATTGCTAATTAAAGATGCCCCTGTCATTATTTTATGGTACGACATGGGTTTCCGCCTGCTACAAAGTAATGTGAAAAACTTTCCTAATAATGCCATCCAGTATCGGGACTATTCAGAAGTGTACCTTGAAAAAACTTCAACTTTAAATGAGAAGTAATATTTAGCAGGCTTCTAAGATATTCATTTGCAATAGAAATGCAGTAGATTGCAGGTCAAAATTTTGAGCCTGGCCATGCCTGAAAAATTGTCCATTATTATTCCTGTCTACAACGAAGCAAGAACTGTTTGCCGGATCCTCGAAAAAGTAAGAACAGTAAAACTTCATTATGGTATTGGAAAAGAGATAGTTGTTGTAAATGATTGCTCAACAGACGATACCGAAGGTGAGGTTTTCAGATTTAAGGACAATTACCCCGATATTGAAATAAATTATTTCAAGCATACCATAAATCAAGGCAAAGGTGCAGCATTACAAACAGGCATAAAAGTGGCAACAGGCGATTTGATAGTTATTCAAGATGCTGATTTAGAATATGATCCGGAGGAATACAACCTAATGCTAAAGCCAATCCAGGAAGGATTCGCAGATGTTGTATTTGGTTCCAGATTTAAGGGTGGTAACCCAGCCAGGGTACTTTTTTACTTTCACTCAGTTGGCAATAAGATTCTGACAACACTTTCAAATTTTCTGACCAATATAAACCTTACTGACATGGAAACATGCTACAAAATGTTTAAATCAGAAAAAATCAAAAGTTTGAAACTAAAAGAAAACAGATTTGGGTTTGAGCCGGAAGTAACAGCCAAAATATCCAGGTTGCCTGGTATTAGGATATATGAAGTGGGAATTTCGTATCATGGACGTACATACGAAGAGGGCAAAAAAATTAACTGGAAAGATGGCTTCAGGGCTATTTACTGTATTTTGAAATATAATCTGTTTAATTGATAGTAGAAAATAAGGCAGTTGTGCCCGGAAAATTTTAGATGAAAAAATTGGTTCATATCGTATTGTCTGTTGTTATTTTAATCATTTTTATAGAGGCCTTCAAACCATTTTTTAAAAATCTTTCTGATTTCAATGGAGCTTCTGATTCTTTTATAAGAAATGACAGCCTTTTACTAAGTTCCAATTCAGGAAGACAGATTTTACCTTTGAACGTTCAAACCTGTCTTCACCTTTTAGATTCACTACATTCCAAAAATTATTTTATTTACGGATCATTTCCACAAGTTCAGGTGGAATTTTATCAAAGAATGCAGGAATCTGCCTGGCCAGTTCGAAATGATTCATCAAGCCGGCTTTTCTTCGGTTTTCCGGAAGAATTAAATAAAGTAGCTGGCCTGAAAGTTTTATATAATAAAGATAATTTCTGTGTGGGAGCTAGGTAAAATATTGTTTGTTTTTATTACTACAGTATTTTTCATCGGGTACTTATTATACCGTTTTTTAGTAAATTATAAAATAGAAAAAGAAGCCTTTTTTTTAATTTTCACTATCGGAATTATAGTGTATTATCTTCTGGTATTATTACAAATTCCTCTTGGCTTACTGGTAGTTTACTCAAAAATAATATCGGTTTTTGCCCTAATTTTTACGCTCTATAAGTATTGGAAGCACAATAGAGCATTAAGTATAAAGAAGGATTATTTGATTTCAACTGGAATTTTGGGGGTAGTCTTTTTATATTTTTCAAAATCTTTGATAAAGTCTGTTATCTACCAACCTATAGTATATTGGGACTCCAGGTCTATTTGGTATTTCCGGGCTAAACAATTGTTTTTCAATAATGGATTTTCAGAAGCGCTTGGAATTTGCACTGAAGGATGTACAACATCATTTTCTCATGCAACATACCCAATTCTGCTGCCTTCAATAAGTGCGTTTATTTGTTTTGATCTTGGGATATGGAATGAATATTTGCCTAAATCAAATTTGCTTATTTTGTTTTTCGGGCTGTTGCTTGCATTAATAAGTTTAAAACACCTTCATGTTTTATTCAGAATTGGATTTATATTGATCATAATTCCAATTAATCCAATACAATTGACAAGTGGATATCTGGATTCCTGGCTGGGGATTTACGCCGCATTATCCATTCTTTTTTTATGTGAATTTATTCGCATTAAAAAGCAAGAGTATTTGTACTCCTACCTGGCCACCTCAATATTAATCTGCTATATTAAAAATGAAGGTGCTTTGCTCGCAATCTGTATTATGATGGGTTTCATTACAATGCTACTACTTTCTAAAAACAAAAGATTTGTTAAATACTGCCTTTTAAGAACATGGAAAGTCAAATACCTGTTAATTCTGTTAGTTATTCCTTTTATACTTTGGAGTTTTTATAAGACAAAGTACCGGTATTATGATATGGATTATAATTTTGGTGTTTTGTCAAATCCTCAATTATGGAAACAATTTTTTATCAGTGAAAAATATTTTATGATCCATGATTTTGTAATTCAGCAATCAAATTATATTAAAATATACATTTCAGGTGTTTTGGTTTTTGCCCTTTGTATTCTATCCATTATTGTAAGAAAAAATAACAGACAGTATTTACAGGAAGCTATGATGATCATGGCGATACCATTATTAACAAGTATACTATTTTATCTTGGCCTTTGTATGGTCTATTATTCCAGTTTGATTGAGCTGGGTTGGCACTTATACACCAGTGCAGACCGGCTTCGTGAACATTTAATTTATATGAGTATTGTAACTTTTCTTTATGCTGTGTATCTGATCAGGCTCAGATTAAAAATTGATATTTTTGATTATTAATCTACAGCTGTTCCTATCTCGTTTTCTTCAACAGAAATATCTTTTGGCTGAGGTAGTTCGTTCAAGTCTTTAAGCCCAAAATAATCCATAAATTTTTGACTTGATCCATAAAGTACCGGCCTGCCAATTCCGTCAGATTTGCCTCTCATTTCTATGAGGCCCTTTTCAAGCAGTTTTTGAATAGAATAATCACAATTTACACCTCTTATCTGCTCTACCTGTCCTTTTGTTATAGGTTGTTTATAAGCAATTATCGATAAAGTCTCAATTGAAGAAGTTGATAGCCTTTTTTTTGAAGCTTGTTTTAAAATTAGTTTAATACTTGCCTGATAAGCAGGCTTAGTTAAAAACTGATAGCCTTCCGCATAATTATATAGGGCAAAAGAAAAATTGTCAGATTGGTATTTTTCCTTAATAAAATTTAATGCTTCCTGAATATGTTCTAATGGAATTTCAGCATCAAACATTTCTGCAAGGCAGGCTTTCATATCTTCAACTTTCAATGGCTCCGCAGAACTAAAGATCAGAGCTTCAATATGAAGAAGGAGGTAGTTAATAGTGAGTAGTTAAGAGTTAATAGTCGCTTCGCCTGAAGTTTATGTCTTGATACTTGATACTCACTACTTGATTCTAACAACTACCTTTTGGCCAGTTTCGCTTCTATCGAATGCATTGTGTGCGGTACTGCACGAAGTCTTTCTTTTGGAATTAATTTGCCAGTATCTACGCATATGCCATAAGTACCATTTTTTATCCTGACCATGGCCGCTTCCATGTTTTTAATAAATTTCTGCTGACGTACTGCCAATTGGGTAAGGCTTTCTTTTTCAGCAGTATCAGCTCCATCTTCCAGGACTTTTACGCCACCTGCAGTTATATCTGTACCGTTGTTATTTTTTCTGCTAAGGCTCTCCTTAATGTATTCAAGCTCCTTTTGGGCTTTGTCAACTTTTTCGGTAAGAAGAACTTCAAATTCTTTTAGTTCTTCATCAGTGTAGCGTTGTCTTTCGCTCATGGCTATTCGGTCAATAGGTATTTACAAAATAAAGGAAAAAAAACGGATTTTCTTACTTTGTGGTGTGTGATGTGTACTGTGTAATGTGATTAAATTCCGTTTAAGTCCGCATCACGCATCACACACTACACATTACACAAATCAATTATTCTCCAGTATCCTGAATATCTCATCCAGTTTAGGTGTAATAATAATTTCTGTTCTCCTGTTTTTGGTTCTGGATGCTTCATTTTTTCCTTCAGCAACTGGCGAAAACTCTCCCTTTCCGCTAGGGGTGAGTTTCTGAGGTTGAACTCCTTCTGAGGTTAGCAGTCTTACAATACTAGTAGCTCTTAAAACGCTTAAGTCCCAATTGTCATTCATACCCATATAGCCTTTTTGCAAAGGAACATCATCTGTATGGCCTTCTACCATCACATTTACTTCATTTTGCTCTTTCAAAACCTGGGCAAGTTTTTTAAGGGCCTCTGCACCTTTTTTATCTACCGTTGTGCTGGCAGATTTAAACAAAAGTTGCTCAGCAAGAGAAACATAGACTTTTCCATTTTTTACTGAAACGGTCAGGTCAGCATCTTTAAAACTTAAAAGGGCATTTGAAATTTTGTTTTTCAGATCATTTACCTTTTTGTCTTTATCATCTAATACTTTCTGAAGTTCCTGTATCTTTTTTTCTCGTTCTGCGAGACTTGCTGCTAGCTGATCATTTTGCCTTTTGGCATCCTGAAGATTTTTTTCTATTTCTGCTAATTGCTTTTGTTTATCGGCAAGCGAACCAGTAAGTTGACCTGTTTCTTTAGTCGATTTATCAATCAAATGACGGATGTCTGATCTTAATTCGGCAGCTCTATCTTCTTCTTCATCTAACAAGTGTTCAGTATTTTTCAATTTTGCGTAAAGCCTTACCGAATCATTTATTAACTGATTTTTAGCTCTTAAAAGACTGTCATAATTGTTTTCACAAGCAGCCTTGTCTACTTCAAGGGCAAGTTTATGTTTTAAAAGTTCATCATATTTCTTTTTGGAAACACAAGAAAAATAGCAAATGGTGATAAAAATAAAACAAGCAATCTTTTTCATAACGGAGGGTTAGTAGACGTAAAATTACAATAAAAGTACGATTTACTTAAACCCAGCTAATCCGGGATTGTGGGAGATTGTGTATAGGAACCAGAGAAAGATGATGGATAGCTTTGCTACAGATCTCCAGATGACAAAAAAATATCCTGTCTACCAACTTTTGGAGTAATCAAAACAATAGAACTACAAATGATTCTGGACTTTGTAGAGTTAGTTCAAATATTAAAAGAGGCTTTCAATATTCAGGTGGAAGAAAAAGCGCTTTTGTCCGGATTTTTCGAAGGACTAATTCAAAATTGCTAAGATGACATACTGCAACTAATTTTTCAATGTAGAGTTGAGTCCAAGATGTTTTTAAGAAAGGTATCTCCAAAAATTCCGTTTTTATAAAGGGTCTTGTAAACTGTTTTTTTGTTAATAAATACAGAAATATGTAGCTAAAAATGGAAAGACATGTTTAATTTTAAGAAATGTCCCTCTTTGTCGCATCTTTAAACTCTGGAAGTAATGGCAATTGCTATTATGTAGGCAATGACGACGAAGCCATCCTGATTGATGCAGGCATAAGTTGCCGGGAAACTGAAACACGATTAAAGCGCCTAGGGCTGGATATCCATAAAATAAAGGCAATTTTTATATCTCATGAGCATGCAGATCACATAAGTGGGGTTTGCGTACTGGTTAAAAAATATAATCTTCCTCTATACATTACCCCAAGGACTTTGCAAAACAGCAATATTTTGCCTTGTCCCGAAATGATCAGAAATTTTGATAACGCAATTCCTGTTGTGATCGGGAACCTTAGAATTTTAGCATTTCAGAAGCTTCACGATGCAGCTGACCCACATAGTTTTGTGGTTTCCAACGGAAATGTTTTTGTAGGAGTATTTACAGATATTGGAGCAGTTTGTCCACAGGTAATACATCATTTCAAAAGTTGCAATGCAGTATTTCTGGAATCAAATTATGATGAAGAAATGCTTGAAACAGGGCATTATCCGTATCATTTAAAAAAGCGTATTTCAGGAGGAAAAGGCCATATTTCAAACAGGGAAGCATTCAATCTATTTAAAGAATACAAATCAAAAACGCTTTCCCATTTGTTCCTTTCTCATTTATCGAATGAGAATAACAGTCCGGCTTTAGTGGAAAAATTGTTTGAAAAGGCCGCTGGTGAAACTGAAATAATCATTGCTTCGCGGTTTAAAGAAACGGCACTTTACAATATTAAAAGTGCTGAGACAACAACCATTACAGAAGTACTTAGACCTGAAATGGCGCCTTATTTTCCAATCAAAAAATCGGTAAGAAGAATCAAAGTATTCAAGAATGAGTTTCAATTGTCCCTTTTTGAATGAGTTATAAATGTTTTTGTTTTTAATTTTTAAAAAGGCTTATTATTGTAAACCAAATAAAATCTCTATGAAAAAACTATTTACCGCTCTACTCTCTATTTCCGCCTTAGCTAGTATCGGGCAAACTATTCCAAACAATGATTTCGAAAACTGGCAACCAGCAGATTATGGAAACTTTGAAGAGCCGACTGGCTGGAAGACCATTAATTCAACAGCTTCATTATTAGGCGGTGCAGCCTCTGTAACTAAAACAACTTCAAAGTTCAGTGGTGCTTATGCTGCAAATCTTGGAAATGTGGCTGTAAACTATCAGGGAATTGATACCATTTTTGGTGGGATTTTATACACTGACGTTGATATACAAGGTAAACCTTTGCCTGCTTATTTAAAAGGTAATATCAAATATTCTCTGGCTCCCGGGGAGAAAGCAATAATATCATTCGGATATAAAACTGTGGATATTGATGGAAATGTGACCGAATCTATCATCGGTATCAAATCATTCACTGGCACATCAGCAACTTATGTTCCTTTTACGATCAAAACAAATGCACAATACTATCCTTTTAGGAAATCAGATGTGCTAACTTTAACTATCAGCAGCTATGATTTTTGGTCTAATAATGCGAGTCCTAAGTCAGCATATTCAAATTTAACAATTGATAGTCTTGGCTTTGGTGGAGTATCGCCCTCGCCAGTTATAAATGCAGAACCTTTAGTGTCAAATGGTGGATTTGATAAATGGTATAATGTGGAGGGCACAAAAACACCAGACAACTGGTTTCAGGCTAATCTGCTACAATTCTCTGATACAAATGCGGTTACACAGAGTTCCGATTCCCGCAATGGTGCCTATGCACTAAAATTAGGCATCAACCCAGCAGGTTCACCTGCATTTGTTTACACTTTTATAAAACCAGGCGTTAACGATAAGAATGTCATTGGATATGCAAAATATCTTCTCGGACCTGGAGATACTGCTGTAGCCTATTTAAGTAAGTATTCAAAACAAGCTGGATTTGAAGATAACCCAATAGACAGCGTAATTTTCACCGGCAACCAGGACCAATACAAAGGTTTTTCCTTAAAATTCAATGGTAAAGTAAAATTAGGAGATACTTTAGGCTTACAATTTGCCGCCTATAATCCAGTTCAGTTTAATAATTTCAGGCTGGAAGCCAACTCTTTCTTTTTGGTAGATGACATCACTCTTAGTGCTTTTCCGTTGGCAATCGATAATGAACTTGATCAAACCATTAAGCTATCAGTTTCTCCTAATCCTTCTGCAAACGGAGTATTTAACATTAATTCTGATAATGTAAGTGGATTGAAAGTCTATGATGTTTTTGGCAATCAGGTTGAGGCAAACTTGAATCAAACTTCTGACGGAACTATTGTTGATATAAGCAGCAAACCAAAGGGAGTTTA
>JACMRH010000121.1 GCA_014376535.1 Cytophagales bacterium
ATGAACTTGTTATTGATTTCACTGGGCTTTCCACCTGTGATTATCAAAAAAGGATTAGAAGAACAGCAATACAAACAATACCTTGCTGATATTCAGGCTTATGGTGGTATCCCTGACTTATTTTATGAATTAATGGCTTCTCTCCTTACCCGTTCACAGGAATTGATCCTGAAAGCAATTGAAGGAGTGGAGATTGATGAGGAAGAAGATTGGAAGAAAGAACTTAAGTTGATAAAACAGAATTTTGGAAAGAATTCAAATAAATCTATTAGAAGCTCTGATAATGTTTTGGACACTGTTGAAGAATTTGCTTGTGCTTTCCAATCTATGAGGTCAAAGGAGTTAGCAGAATTAGAAGGTTTGTTTATGGATTCAAAAATTCTCTTTCAAGATTATCCAATAGAGATAAAAGGCAAAACTGTTCGGACGTTATCTGGCTTTCCTATAAGATCAATAATCACTGAAATTTCTTTAATTAACTTCGTTTATAGACTAAATTCTTATAAAACTTTAGATTTAAACATCGAATCTGCTGAAAGTAATATTGAATTTAAATTTGAACCTTTAGCCTATTTTATTACCATAAGAAACTCTAATTTTAAATTAGAAAAGCTTTATGGTTCCCCATTTTTAACTGATGAAGTGACACAAATTGTTAACGAAGTTGGTAAAGACATCATATCACAAATAAAATCCAAATTAGGACAGCTTTAATCCCGAAGCATGAGCGCCCCGGATTGCAATGCAAATCCTTTTCGCTGCTTTAATTCTCCAATTTCACATTCTCTAACCGCGAAAAGATTGTAATGAAAAGCCGGAATTTGGCACCCAAATTATATCGGACAGATTTAGGAGACGATAACTAAGCATAATCTAAAAGCATTAATTCCATTATTACTATTTCGCCACCGCCACCAATTCCCCCTGCGGATCCTTCCCATTTGGCGGATTCGTTCCTTGTAAAGTTGAAATATAGCTCGCCACTTCCTGGATCTGGGCTGGGCTTAGTTGTGCCTGCCATGGGATCATTCCTTTCGCCGGAACTCCATATTTTATCGTCTTAAAAACACTTTTGATGTCGCCACCATGGAGCCAGTAATTGTCTGTTAAATTCGGGCCAACTCCTCCTTCACCAATTTTACCATGACATGCCACACAATTTTTGGCATAAATTGCCTCACCACTTTTGAGCTTTTCTCTATCAGAAAGCAGTTCAACAGAATTTTCGTCTACTCTGTTGGCCATTAACTTCATTTTTTCCTCTGCCTCAACCAATTCTGTCTGGTATTCCTGCTCCATCACATTGCCGGAACCCTGTATGTGGTAATACCAAAAATAGACAACCCCGAAGGCTATGCTGATGTAAAACATGGCAACCCACCATGGTGGTAAGGAGTTATCCAATTCCTGTATTCCGTCATAATTATGGCTTAACATAATTTTATGTTCTAATTCTATAGGAATAGATTTTGTCAGGTCAAAAGCCGGAACAGATTCAGAAATATCTTTTCCATCCAGGTATTTGTTTAACTGGTTTAAAACATAAACCATGTATACAAGCATAAATAAGACGATAATCAACACAATGACTTCCAGGGAAAACAGGGCCAACTGAAAATGATCCTGAATGGCAGATGAAGCGATTTCAGCGGTTTCCGGCCCTGCCTGAACATATCCTGAAAGAAACACCGAAAATAAAAGCATTAACATTACTGGCTTTAGTTTCAAAAAGGATTTCATATTAATGGGTTTCGTTATTGTCAAGTGGAATTTGAGACATGTCTTTAAAATGTTGCTTGTTGCCCTTGATCACCCATATAGCTACACCGATAAAGAAGGCAAAAAAGAGAACAAATGATATCAGGGGATATATTTCAATTCCTGATATGCTGGAAACGTGTTGTTTTATGAATTTTAACATTTTCGTATTGCGTAATGAGTATTGTGTATTACGATTAGTGCCGGGATGCCATCAACACTTAACTATTCACTCTTAACTATTCACTATTTCTTGATGTCCGTCCCCAATCTTTGCAGGTAAGCTATCAGGGCTATAATCTCTTTGTCGCTGGAAACGGTGATGTTGTCTTTGGCGAGGTTTTTGACTATTTTATCTGCCTGGGTTTTCATATCTGCATCTATATTAGTTTCATATCCGACAGGGTAGGGAACACCTAATGTTCTCATGGCTGCTATTTTCTTCGCCGAATGGCTCATATCGAGTGTGTTTTCAAACATATGCGGATAGGGTGGCATGATAGACCCTGCCGAAGTCAGTTCTGGGTCAATCATGTGGTTGTAATGCCAGGAGTCAGGATATTTTCCGCCTATCCGGTGCAAATCCGGTCCGGTACGTTTTGAACCCCATAAAAATGGATGGTCGTAAACGAATTCCCCCGCTTTGGAATATTCACCATATCTCATTGTTTCAGATCTGAAGGGTCTTATCATCTGGGAATGGCAGTTATTACAGCCCTCCTTGATATATAAATCTCTTCCTTCCAACTCAAGTGAAGTATAAGGAGCAACTGATGTGATAGTTGGAATATTTGATTTTATCAGGAAAGTAGGAATCATTTCAACCAGTCCGCCAATAAGGACCACAACCAAACTTCCTACCAGCATCTGAATAGGATTACGTTCAATCCATCTGTGCCAATGCTCGCCTGTCTCTTTGTGTCCATCGGTTGATAAAGGTGGTGCTTCTACTTCTTCATTGGCAATGAAAACTCCATTTGCTGCTGTTTTAACCAAATTATAAGCCATCACGACAGTTCCAATTATAAACATGGCCCCGCCCATGGACCGTAACATATACATGGTTTTGATCTGGGTGACTGTTTCCAGGAAGTTAGGATAAGCCAATACTCCATCAGCAGTAAACTCTTTCCACATGGCACTTTGAACAAAACCTGCCCAGTACATAGGAATCGCATAAAAGATGATCCCCATGGTGCCTATCCAGAAGTGAAAGTTGGCCAGTTTCAAAGAGTATAATTTTGTGCTATACATTTTAGGCACCAGGTAATACAGCATTCCAAATGTCAGGAAGCCATTCCATCCTAATCCCCCCATGTGTACGTGGGCAACAATCCAATCTGTGTAATGAGCTATCGCATTAACACTTTTTAATGAAAGAAGTGGGCCTTCAAAGGTTACCATTCCATAACTGGTGATAGCAACCACCATAAATTTCAATACCGGATCTTCCCTTACCTTGTCCCAAACTCCCCTGAGTGTTAGCAAGCCATTCAACATTCCTCCCCAGGAAGGAGCCAAAAGCATAATAGAGAAAACTACTCCAAGTGATTGTGCCCAGTCTGGCAATGCTGTGTAAAGCAAATGGTGAGGACCGGCCCAGATATAAATAAAAATGAGTGACCAGAAGTGAATAATTGAAAGTCTGTATGAATAAACTGGTCTGTTGGCAGCTTTCGGAACGAAATAGTACATCAGACCTAAATAGGGCGTGGTAAGGAAAAATGCCACCGCATTGTGCCCGTACCACCATTGCACCAGCGCATCCTGAACACCAGCATACCAGGAATAGCTTTTCATAAACGATACCGGTATTTCAAACGAATTGACTAAATGTAAAACAGCTACCGTAACAAACGTGGCGATGTAAAACCAAATAGCCACATACAAATGCTTCTCCCTTCTTTTCAGGATGGTTCCAAACATGTTCCAGCCAAAAACAACCCAGATAATGGTGATGGCTATGTCAATTGGCCATTCCAGTTCAGCATATTCTTTGCTGGTAGTATATCCAAAAGGCAGGGTTAGAACGGCTGATAAAATGATGAGCTGCCAACCCCAGAAATTGATTTTGCTGAGAGCGTCACTAAACATTCGCGCTTTACAAAGGCGTTGAAGCGAATAATACACCCCGGTAAAAATTCCATTACCAACAAAAGCAAATATGACTGCATTGGTATGCAAGGGCCTCAATCTTCCAAATGTGGTGTATTCGGCAAAATTTAAGACAGGAAATACCAATTGAAGGGCAATGGTCAACCCTACCAACATTCCAATTATGCCCCAGATAACTGTGGCATACATAAAGTTTCTGACAATGGTATTGTCGTAAGAGAAACGTTCCAGGTTACTATTGTTCATTTTTTTCTTTTAATGGAGTTTCAAATTTCTTGTCATCGAAAAGCATTCTGACTGAAGGAGTAAAATCGTCTTCGAACTGACCATTTTTTACAGCCCATAAAAAGGAAGCAAGAAAACAGGCAGCCACACTCAAACTAATGCCGATCAGGATAAGAATTACACTCATTGTTTTTGATCTTGAGTGCAAAACAAGCCTTCAATACACGAAAATCTGGTGAGAAGGAACAGTTTGAAAAATGATTTTGATCATTAAAAGTCTATTTGGCTGAACCTAGTTTTGCAGGTCACTTAAATTTTCCCATGCCCATACTTATTTTCTTTGTTTTGCATTGGTATTTGTCCCTGTTCGTTCAAACCTTCTTTTTACACAGGTATGCAGCGCATCAAATGTTTACCATGAATAAAACCTGGGAAAAAGTATTTTACATAATTACCTGGATATTTCAGGGCTCATCTTATTTAAGTCCTTATGCATATGGTGTAATGCACCGACTTCACCATGCCTATGCAGATACTGAGAAAGACCCACATTCACCCAAATATTCGGATAACCTATTTGCCATGATGTGGAAAACCAAAAGCATTTATAACAACATTTTGCACAAAAGAGAAAAAATAGATCCAAAATTCATTAAAGGAGTTCCTTACTGGGGTTTTATAGAAAAAATAGGGGATAACTGGATGTCCAGAGTCGCCTGGGGAACAGCTTATACTTTGTTCTACATTCAGTTTGCTACTCATTGGTGGGAATTTTTATTGCTGCCTATTCATTACCTGATGGGCCCTGTACATGGTGCCATTATCAACTGGTTTGCTCATAAATTTGGTTATGTCAGTTATAAAGTAAATGACACAGCTAAAAATCTTCTTCCATTTGACTTTTTGATGTTTGGAGAAAGCTACCACAACAACCATCACAAGTTTGGCGGAAGGGCAAATTTTGGTAAAAAATGGCATGAGTTTGATCCTGCATATCCCATTATCCTTCTTTTAGATTTCATAAGAGTAATTAAGCTTAAGCCAAATAATGACCTTAAATACATGTAGAGGCTCATTATATTAAAACAGCCAATAGTCGCATTTAGGTGTTAGTTTTACCATAATAAGACAACACTGATGTTTAGTTCAGAAAGTAAAGCAGATAACGCGAACAGGTTGAGAGCCATAATTGATACAGCCGTAGATGGCATCATTACAATTGATGCCCGGGGAATTATTGAGTCCACTAATCCAGCTGTGACAAAGCAATTTGGCTATATGACTGATGAGATGATTGGACGAAATATCAAAATGCTGATGCCGGAACCTGACCGTACGCAACATGATGGATATCTGGAAAAATACAATCATACCGGACAGGGAAAAATAATTGGAAAAGGAAGAGAAGTAATTGGTCGAAGAAAAGATGGCAGCACCTTTCCATTCTTACTCAGTATCAGTGAGATTCAATTAACTGACAAAAAAATATTTACAGGAATTATACACGATATTTCTGAATTGAAAGAAGTAAAAGATGCCTTGAAAAAGGAAATGGAACTCAATGAATTGAAGTCAAGATTCGTTACAATGGCCTCTCACGAGTTCAGAACACCACTTAGTGCCATTCTTTCATCAGCATCTTTAATAGGAAAATACAATGATTCAGATGATGAAAGCAAACGACAAAAACATGTGAACAGGATTAAATCTTCTGTTGCCAATCTTACTGGAATATTGAATGATTTTTTGTCGCTCAGCAAGCTGGAAGAAGGCATGGTCCAGGTTTCTTTTTCCGAATTTAATATCAAAGAATTATCTCAGGAAATACTCGACGAACTAAATTCAGTCTTGAAAGAAGGTCAAAGAATTGAATATAATCACAATGGCAACTCGGAAATCGTCATTTTGGATACACACATTATCAAAAACATTATCATTAACCTGCTTTCCAATGCATCTAAGTATTCGTCAGAAGGAAAGCCAATTGAATTCCGGACAACTGTGAATAATGAACATTTAAGAATAACAGTTGCAGATCAGGGAATTGGGATTCCTGATGAAGATAAATCCAGATTGTTTAACAGGTTTTTTAGGGCTCAGAATGCAACTAATGTACCCGGTACTGGTTTGGGCTTGAACATAGTTCAGAAATATGTAAGCCTGCTGGACGGAACAATAAGCTTCGATAGTAAGCTGAACGAGGGAAGCCAATTTGAAATAACCATTCCAAATTCTAAAAAATCATGAAAACAATTCTGGTGATAGAAGACAACCTGGATGTGCGGGAAAATATTGCTGAAATACTGGAACTGGCGGACTACAAAGTTCTTACAGCTGAAAACGGCAAAATAGGTATTGACCTTGCGAAAAAGAATCTTCCGGATCTGGTTATTTGTGACATTATGATGCCTGAACTTGACGGTTATGGCGTGATTCATGTATTGAGTAAAAATCCTGAAACTGCTGCAATTCCATTTATATTCCTTACTGCCAAAACTGAAAAAGCAGATATTAGAAAGGGCATGAACCTGGGTGCGGACGATTACCTGACCAAACCTTTTGACGACCTGGAATTATTGGATGCAGTAGAAATACGATTGCGTAAAAATGAACTCACACGCAAAAGCTCAAATGTTTCCATTGACAATCTGAACCAGATAGCAAATGAAGCGAGGGGTTTGAATGAACTGGAAGCACTTATTTCAGATAAAAGACGCATTAATAAATTCAAAAAAAAACAAGTCATTTACGCTGAAGGCCATATGGCTTCGTCCTTGTATTTTATTGTTAAGGGGAAAGTAAAAACTTATAAAACCAATGAAGATGCCCGAGAATACATCACCGGGTTACATGCAGACGGAGATTTTATTGGCTATTTGAGCCTGATGGAAAATACTGAATACATAGATTCGGCTATGGCATTGGAGGATTCTGAGGTTTGCATTATTCCCAAACAAGAGTTTTTTGCGCTATTGTACAGCAACCTGGACATAGCATCAAAATTTATCAAAATGCTTTCATGCGATGTAAAGGAAAACGAAGAAAGGCTTCTGAAACTGGCTTATAATTCTGTCAGAAAAAGAGTGGCAGAATCACTGCTGATGCTGTCTGATAGTTTTAAAAAAGAAAATAACGGCACATTTGCCATGGCTTTCTCCAGGGAAGATTTGGCTTCCATAACCGGGGCTTCTAAAGAAACTGTGATCAGGACTTTATCAGAGTTTAAAGATGAAGGTATGGTGCAACTGGATGGAAGTAAAATTACTATTCTACAGGAAAACCGTTTGAAAGCTATACGTAACTGATCCGAAAAATGCTGAAAGCTATGATGTGAAATGATTTTTATCATAGAATAATAATGCAATTAGAAAGAAATTAGCTGCATGAAATTGCCATCAGCTCTCTATTTAAGCATTATCGCATTTATATGGTTTGGTTATGTAGCAGGTATTAGCTTCCTGGAAGCTCCTTTAAAATTTCAAGCGCCAGGAATTACACTGCCTCTCGGCCTGGGGATTGGTCGCATAGTTTTTCGCACATTAAATAAAATTGAAATTGTTTTTGCGATAGTTATTTCATGCATTGCATTTTTTAAAATTAAAGCTGATGTAATTAAAATAGTGACCGCCCTTCTGTTCGTCATTCTTGCTATTCAAACCTTTTGGCTGCTTCCTTTTCTGGATAACAAGGCTGAAATGATCATAAAGGGCATCTCAGCACCACCTTCTCAACTTCACTTTTTCTATATCGCCCTAGAAGCTCTCAAACTTGTATTGCTTTTTGTAATCGGTATTAAAAATCTCCAAATCCAATTCAATGAAAAAATCTGATATCCGAAACCGGGAAGACATAATCCTGTTTGTCAACAGGTTTTATGATAAAGTGAACGAAAACAACCTACTTAGTCCAATATTTAATGAAGTAGCCCAAATAGACTGGGAAAAGCATTTGCCAGTCATGTACGATTTTTGGGAGAATGTAATTTTTGCAACAGGAGGTTACAAAGGAAATCCATTGCTGCCTCATCTGACATTAAATCAAAAAACTCCATTGTTGGAAAATCATTTCAGCAACTGGAAACAGCTTTTTATATCAACTATTGATGAATTATATGAAGGCCCTGCGGCTGAGCGTACTAAAGCAAGCGCACAGAATATTGCAAGCGTTATGCAGTTTAAAACTGAACAGATGAGGGCTGCGGTCTAGACCCTTTTGGATCATTTCCCCTTTCTTAAATAGCAAAGTATGATTTTAAACAAAGCAGCAATTCTGGTGAAATGTGACCATTGCGGAGAAGATTGTTTAGAAAATCCACTAAAAAGTGAAAACAAGTCCTTTTGCTGTGATGGCTGTAAAATGGTGTATGAACTACTCCAGGAAAATGACCTCTGCACCTATTATGACCTGGAAAAGAGTCCAGGTTTTAAAATAAAAACTAAGCAAAAAGAACATTTTGCTTACCTGGAAAATGAAGAAATAGCAGAAAAACTGCTGAATTTTAACGAAGGGAATTTAGCAAGCATCACATTTTATATCCCGAAAATCCATTGCAGTTCATGCATCTGGCTCCTGGAAAATTTGTATAAAATACAACCTGGGATAATTAGTTCCAGGATTAATTTTCTTAGAAAGGAAACAGACATCTCCTTCAGGAAAGACAAGATTTCACTAAGAAAGATTGCTGAGATTTTAGACTCATTGGGCTACACTCCGGAAATAAGCCTGGATTCTCACAACAAAAAGAAATCCGGTAAGGCCGACTTGTCACTTTTCTACAAACTGGGAATTACCGGCTTCTGCGCCAGCAACATTATGATGTTGAGCTTTCCGGAGTATTTGGGCATGGATGCTTTTCAGGAACCAGAATTCAAACGATTATTTTCTTATCTCAATTTAGTTCTTTCACTGCCGGTTGTTTTTTATGGTGCTTCCGGATATTTTCTATCTGCGCTTTCAGGAATTAAAAACAAAGTGCTGAATCTGGATATTCCCATAGCCCTGGGAACATCTGCTGTCTTTTTAAGAAGTGTTTTCGAAGTAATTTCCCAAACCGGTTCTGGTTATTTTGACTCCCTTTCCGGACTTATATTCTTTTTGCTGATTGGCAAATGGATCCAAACCAAAGTATACAAACAATTTTCTTTCGAGCGTGATTATCAATCCTATTTCCCTATTTCAGTAACTGTTTTAACTGATAAAGAACAAGCTATTCCTATTAAAAACCTTAAAATCAACGACCTGATTCTTGTTAGAAACCAGGAAATAATACCGGCAGACTCTTTACTGATTGAAGGCGAAGCCAGGATTGATTACAGTTTTGTCACCGGAGAATCTGCACCGGTGACAAAAAGGGATGGGGAATTAATTTATGCCGGAGGGAGGCAAACCGGCTGTGCAATCAAACTTAAAGTGCAGAAAGAAGTGTGTAATAGCTACCTTCTACAACTTTGGAACAAACAAATATTTACAAAAGAAAATGATGCATATCTATCTTCTTTTGTATTATTATTCAGCAGGTATTTTGTCTGGGGAACACTTGCTATCGCAATGGCAACATTTGTTTTCTGGTCATTTATTGATCCTTCAAAAGTTATTTTTGCGGTAACTTCCGTATTGCTGGTAGCCTGTCCCTGCGCACTGGCTTTGTCCCTTCCATTTGCTTTAGGAAATTGCCTTCGGTATTTAGGCAGAAATGGTTTGTTCCTTAAAAATGCTGATACGATAGAGAAGCTTTCTCAAATAGACACAATTGTATTTGACAAAACAGGTACACTCACTGTTGCGGGATCTTCTAAAATAAGTTATCAGGGAGAAAAATTATCTGAGGTAGAATTACAATTGGTAAAATCTGTAGTTGCCCATTCTACGCACCCATTAAGCATTGATCTATACAAACATATTCAGCAAGAAATTTTGCCAACAACACGTTTTTCTGAAATACCCGGAAAGGGAATTATTGCCAGTATAGGAAAGTATCAGATACTATCCGGAAGTTTAGAACTATTGGGTCTGGCTGGAAATAAATCGATAAACCCTTCGTGTGTTCATATTCAAATAAACGGAGAGTACAAAGGGTACTTTGAAATAAAAAATTGCTACAAAGAAAATATTGAAAACACCTTGAATGATCTTGGTAAGAATTTTGAACTTCATTTGCTATCTGGTGATAATAATAAAGAACAAACACATTTAAAAAATTACTTCCAATCTTCAAGAATGCTGTTTTCGCAATCTCCAACTTCCAAACTTGCTTACATTGAAAAATTGAAAAGTGAAGGCAAGAATGTGTTGATGCTGGGAGATGGATTAAATGATGCAGGAGCATTAAAAGCTGCCCATGTAGGCTTGTCGGTATCAGATGATGTCTACAGTTTCTCCCCTGCCTGCGATGGTATTCTTGAAGGGAAACAATTAATTAATATAAAGTCTTTTCTGAATTATAGCAAAACAGGCATTCAAACCATTAAACTTAGTCTAGCGTTGTCTCTGATTTACAATGCTGTTGGTTTATTTTTTGCCGTGAAAGGAGAATTATCTCCGGTAATTGCAGCTGTCTTAATGCCACTTAGTTCTGTAAGTATTGTATTATTTGTTGTTGCCTTAACTGGATATTTTGGGGCCAGGTTGAACAGATAATTCCTATTCTTTTACCATCAAGAATTATCGCACTGTTTTAAATAATTCCTATAAAATCTTAAAATATAGCCTAAAAGTTGTGCCCTTTCCTTCTTTGCTCATCACTTCAATCCTTCCTTCCGAATTATCCATAATTCTTTTAACAATATAAAGACCAATGCCTGTTCCTTCCACATGTGTATGGAATCTTTTAAACATCAAAAACATATTTTGTTGATTTTCTTCACTAATACCCAAACCATTATCATCAAATTCGATAACCGTAAAGCCATGCTCAATACTTGATTTTATAGTAATTTTTAAATTTCTTTTATTGTCTCTATATTTTACAGCATTGCTTAATAAGTTGTAAAAAACACTTTTGATATTCTTTTTTGAAAAGATGAGTGTTTTTGCTAAAGAAAAATCATAAGTTATTTGAGCACCTGATTCCTTTATTTTATCTAATATTGTAAGTTTTAATTCTTCTATAATATTTGAAATAATTATTTCTGATGCGTTTTCCTGTTGGATTTGCTGTACTTTCGAAATTTCAGTTAAGTCCAGAATTGTTTCTTTAAACTGATTTATAGATTGGTTCATAAGATTGAGAAGATAATTAGTATCTTCATTCAAATCCACATTATCGTCTTTCAGTTGATTTCTTAGTGCAGTCAGCAACCCTTCTATATTTGATACAGGGGCTTTCAAATCGTGGGATGCGGTATATACAAAATTGTCCAGGTCATTGTTAATCCTGGTCAAATGATCATTCTTATCTTTTAATTGCTGAGAATGTATGATCTTTTCATGTATGTCTAAACCTGTCAATATATATCCTTCAAAATTATTGTCTGAATTAAACCTGGGAACCCCTTTGATGTAATACCATCTATAGTTTCCTGCTTTATCTTTAAAGCGGCATTCTGCAAAATATGGATCAAATTTGGCGAAGGCAATTTTATATGTTGCATTTAAATGGATAAAATCATCTTTGTGAATTATTTCCTTCCAAGATTCAAGTAAAAATTCTTTTTCAGTTTCATGGCCTATATACTTTAAAAGAGATTTATTGACAAACAACAGGTTAAAGCCGGTAAAATCTGTTAACCATATAAATAAGGGAAGTTCATCTGCCAACTGCCTAAATCTGTGTTCGCTTTCTTCAATCTTTTTAAGGGCGTAAACTTTTTGAGTCGTTTCTGCACAAGTTACAAATACACCACCGGGGTTTCCTGTTTCGTCTATCACAGAGCTATAGCTGAAAGTCCAGTAAACATCTTCCAGTTTTCCATTTCTGTAAATTGGCAAAAGCTGGTCTTCGCTCCAGACTGCGCCTTCACCTTTTAAGACCTTATCGATCATAGGTTTAATAGCGCCCCATATTTCTGGCCACACTTGTATGCCGGGCTTTCCAAGTGCTGAAGGGTGCTTTCCATCATTCCCTAAACTGGGCCTGTATGCATCATTATAAAAACATATATGATCAGGCCCCCAGAAAAGAAACATTGAGAACTTTGAATTTAATATAATATCAAGAGTTGTTATTAAACATTGTGGCCACGATGAAATTGGGCCCAAAGATGAATTTGACAATCCAAAATTTGCTATAAGAGTTGCCATTTCACTATTTTCCTGAAAAAGATCTGGTCTTATTGCAGGACTTGCTAAGGTAGGTTCAACCATGATGTTTCTAAACTATTAAAGGTGTAGTGAATGTCTTACGTACTTATTCCCACTTTTCCCTAAGAAGATATCTTTCTCTACGAATCTTGCGGTTCGTCCTTGTATTTTTTTGGAAGCAATAATTTACCGTGCAAATGATGATTGAAACTAACGGTAATAAAATACATTGTAATCTATTGCTTTTAAACTGAAAATCAAAGCGATAGCTAGGTTGGTTATCTAAACCAGGATATTATAAATTATAATATCCTACCAATAATTGTGTGTTATAAAATCTAAAAATTGTTTGCTCTTATTTGACCTATTTTAAAACCACCTTAGTTGCCCCCATGCCATATTTGTCTTTTCTGGCATCTTCGTAATGTTTTACGAATATATTTCCGGATAGCTTCTTGGCAAGTTCTGCTTTCAGAATTCCGTTTCCAATTCCATGGATGTAAACGACTTCCTTCAACCCGGCCGATATTGATTTTTCAATGTGACTTTCAAACGCCCTTAACTGATATCTGAGCATTTCATCAGGTTTTAAGGTATAATAATCATTCACAAGCTTTTCTATATGCAGGTCTAATTCTAAGGGAGGTTTATGGCTAATAAGTATTGACTTTTGGCTTGTTTCAGTCATGGCAGTCCCAACAGTTTTCCATTCCTCAATCGCCAGGTCATGGTCAATCTGTACCTTAAAACCTTTCCTTCCTAAAACAGGCAATATATCCTGTTCCCCTTTCCAGAATTTCAATCTTAGATCAGCATCTTTTACCAAAGGAAGTTTAATTTCATTTCTTCCATTTGCAAAAAATAAAATCTGGCACAAAAGCTTACTTTCTTCAAGTAGAGATACCTGTTGTGTATAGAAGAGTTGAATAGTTGTTTTCTTCTGAAGAATAGCTGAGGCTAAGGTTTTAGCATCTTCATTTGGCTTTATAAGGTACGAAGTAAAAAGTAACTGAAAATCTGTGTTGTTTATTAAATGAAAGGTGTGAGTACCATCATTTTCCAGCGTCTTTCCAATAAAAATGCCTTTGTCAGAGAAGCTAGTTCTAATGGGAGTCTTTACTACATCTTTGCTATCTTCAGTTTTGCTAAAAACTTTTTCTTCCAGGTTTGAAACAACTACCAGGTCCGACTTTGAAAATGGAATTCTAAAGCCATCTGAAAGCATTACTTCAATAATACCCTTTAATCCAAAACCGACAATTATTCCTTCCTCCTTGCCATGAACCACACGGACCTTATCACCTATATTCATATTAGTACTGCGTAATTCGTATTGCGTATTGCGATTGTTAAAATGTCGCCAAGGGATTGATCTTCAACTATTAACTACAACTGTTAACTATTAACTACACACGTATGCCGATTACCGTAATATCGTCCATTTGCTCATGGTCTCCCTTCCAATTCAGGAACGATTCCTCCAGTTTCTGTTGCTGGGTTTCCATATCATCGAAACTTATCGATACAAGTAATTCCCTGAACTTGTTATACATATATTTCTGTTGGCCATCTATACCCCCTAATTGGTCTGCAAAACCATCGGTAAAGATGTATACCATATCACCTTTTTGTATATCTATCTCAAAATTTGAGAATTTTGGAACTTCTCTCCCCATCCTGGGGACTCCAATTGCAAATTTGTCCAGTTTGTATTGCAAAATTTCGCCATTTCTCACAACATAAACCGGATTACCACCACCAGCAACTTGAATAGCATTGTTTGCAGGATGGTATTTAATCAATGTTATATCCATTCCATCCTTAGACCTTGACCCTGCAGTGCCTTGTCTTAGCGAGCGGATTACACCTTCATTTAACCGGTCTAAAATATGGGCCGGTGTTGGGATCTCCTCATTTTGCAGTGCAAGGTTAAGCAGCGAATATCCTAACATAGAAGTGAACCCTCCGGCTACACCATGTCCGGTACAATCTACAGAAGCCAGGAATAAATTTCCGTCTTTTGCTTCTCCCCAATAAAAATCTCCACTTACTATATCCTTTGGTTTGTATAATATGAAATGATCAGGCAGCCAATTTTCTAAAAACGAAGATGGAGGAAGTATAGCTTGTTGAGTCACCAAAGCCAGTTTTATACCATCAGTTTGTTCTTCATATAATAATTTAATTTTGTCCTTTGATTCTTCTAACTGATGATTGGTAATAGCCAATTGTTGCTTCTGTTTTCTTATACGCAAGGCCAAAACATATCCCGTTATAGCTAATAGAACAAGGATGACACCTGCAATAGTCATTTTTAATATCCTATCATGGAACTCTGCCTCTTCTAAAAGCTTTTCATTTTCAACTTTTAACAGACGGGCTGCAACAATTTTGTTTATAGAATCCTTTTCAAGTAACAATGCTTGAAGATTAAATATCAGTTCATTGTCCCTTTTTGTGAATGCTTTATTTTCTTCAGAGTGAATGTCTGTTACTTCTCTTTGTATTTGAGATAGAAGATTTTGCAAGTGGTTTTTGTTTTCCTGGCTCAGCACCGCTCCTTTGCTTATTCTTTCCTGGATCTTTTTTACTTCATTGTTAATTAAAGAGTTATTATCAACCATGAAGTTCTTTTCCTTTTTTAAATTTTGAAGAATTATTTCAAAATCTTTATCAAGGCTGGACATTTTGCTGATAGTATCGGAGTCAATTACTGGTTTTTCGACATTTACTATCAGCCTCAATTTTTCTTCCTCAGCGTAAAGCTCTGATCTAATAATAGTGTAACCATTAAGTTTAAAAATAGTATTTCTGGGAACCTTGGAATTTAAATTTATAATTCCGTTGCCATCTGTTAAGTAATGAACCTGATCAACTACAACAGGAGTATTTGAAATCGGCTTTAAATTAGTTCTTAGTAGAATTAGCTGTTGTATTGCAAAGCTTTGCTTTTTCTTTTCATCCGGGTGAATGCCACTGTAGGTGATATTGTAAAAAGCATGCGTAGGGCTTAAAGTGTAATGGCGTTCATTATGGGAAATGCCGTGAATTGAGAAAGTATAAGCGTTATGCATTGAGGCTTCATCGGGTAGTAGCAAACGGAAATAGCCATATTTATCGGTAGTTAGTCCTTGCTCTGTTTTGAAACCTCCAACTGTTAATTGTGTATTCCCAAGGGGTTTACCTGTTTCGTCCCGAACAATTCCAGCCATTACATTTCCCGGGGTCATGATTACTTTAATAGCCCCGGAACTTGGACTATAATCCCATTCTTTCACTTTTAAACCTTTGAAAAAACCAACAACTTCATTAGGCTCTACATTATTTTTATAAGGAATAGAGAACTCGCCTTGTTCGTTGGTAAGAACTTGCCAAACCCCATCAATTACGACCAAAGCATTTTCAATGGGCTCATTCCCTTCAGTCAAAACTATCCCGTTTAAAACTCCTTTTTTTGCCCCAGAACAAACATTGTTAAGTAGAAAAAGAGCAAGACAAAGTGTAAATGGAAACAGGATTATTCTTATGTATTTGGACATACTAATCAATTCATTATATAAAATTCCAATCTTCTGCTGCTTATTTCACCAGGGACTACCTGCTGAAATAAATATTTAGGAAGTTCGGAGTGTGGTAAAATTTTGATTCTGTTACCTTCAATGCCTCCTCTTAATAAAAGGTTACGTCCTGCTTGTGACCTTTGGTTAACCAGTTGCTCTGACTTTTTTTCAAGTGTTTCGTCAGCTCTTCCTACGAGGGCAATATTCACTTGTTTATGTGTTTTCATGAAAACTATCAGATCTCTTAATCTTTCTTCCGAAAATGGATAAATGCGATTTGATTCGTTAATTGGAAAATGAAGTTTCATTGGCAATTCCCTCCAGATATTTTCATCATTGGCAGTATGTTTTAACCTGAGAGGATGGCTTAAATAATGGAATGTTGTATCCATTACTTCAAACTCTGTTCTTCTGTTAAATTGTCTTCCAACTGCCGAAGCATTTGTTGTTATTGGCTCAGTTTCCCCATAGCCGTTCGGTTGCAATCTGTTTCTGTCAATGCCTTTACTGACAAGAAATTCTACCACAGCTTTTGCCCTGTTCATAGAAAGTTCAATGTTATATTCAATTGTGCCTTTGTTGTCTGTATGGCCGGCTATTTCCAACCTCATACTTTTATTTTTTATCAGTAAGCCATAGAGTCTTTCCAGTTCCTGTTCTGAAGAGCTTCTAAGAGTAGCTTTGTCAAAATCAAAATGAATATTACGAAGTACAAAATGAGCTCCAGGATCCAATTTATCCATGCTGATATTCATTGTAAATACATTCTCAGATTCTGCCGCAAAATAGGCCTTGTTGTATTGGACAGAATTTCTAATTACAAAGGATGTGTCAGCACTAAGAATTGATAATTCTTTGGATGGATCGGTATTAACCTCTTTTGAATATGTTGCCCGGTTATAATCCATTGAGTGTACATGATACTTTTCATCCTCAAATTCAAGTACTTTCTTTTTCTTTTCTTTCTTTAAATGCATGTTTTGTGCCAGCGATAGTGAGTCTGTTGAAAGTGTATCTTTTTTAGAAACAACTAACATATCAGCTGGCTTCTTTATAAGGTCCAGGAAAAAATTCCTGACGTACTGAAATACATTGGCTTTTTTTTCAGGTATATGTAATGTTTCAGACTTGTACATATAACCTTCTGACTCGATTGTTACATCATAGGTCTTGCCGAAAGCAAGCACTACAACATATTTTCCGGTTAATGCATTTGAATTAAAAACATTTTCAATTTTACCAGTTTCAACATTTTTCAGTGTGATTGTAGAGGCAATTGGTTTGTCAGTTTCTTTGTCTTTAATGTAACCCTTAAACACAACTAAAGAGGCAGAATCTTGTGGCCGATGTATAATATAGAGGTCCTTTTCTCCATAGCTATCTGTTCGAAATGAGGAAAAATATCCTTTTGAACCATCAGCAGTATAAGAGAAATAAATATCGTCACCCGGTGTACTTATCGGATAACCAATGTTCACTGGCTTGGTCCAGGTACTGTCTTTGGGGTTATAATTGCTGACGAATACATCAAAACCACCCATCCCGTCATGACCTTTTGAACTAAAAAATAAGGTTTCTCCATCAGTATGGATTAAGGGAGAATCATCGTCATATGGAGTATTTATTGTAGGGCCAAGGTTTTGTGGATGGCCAAATTTTCCATTTTCCTTTTTTTTGATAACATATAGATCATTTCCTCCAAAACCTCCCTTTCGATCGCTGGCAAAATAAATTTCATTCTCATCAGCTGATATGCTTATACTTGTTTCCCAGCTGGAAGTATTTATTTCACCAGATAGCTTTTGGGGTTTGCGCCAGTTATGTCCATCCAGGTTTGAAACATAAAGGTCTCCATTTGCATCACTATGTTTCCATGCCCGATAAATGTAAAGCTTTTGTCCATCAGCAGACATCCCAATACAGGCGTCATGGCCTGGACTATTTACACTATCACCTAATTGAATTGGTGGCAACCACTTACCAGATGTATCTTTTAGAGACATGTAAATGTCCTCATAATATTTATTATCGTCTGCTATCTCGCCTCCAGTGCTGTTTGGCCTTCTGGAAGTAAAAAGTAATACGCTTTCATCTGAAGATATAACAGGGGAATAATCAGGATAAGGGCCATTAACGACTGATGATATGTGCTCAATTTTAACTTCTAGGGAATCCTTAATTAAAATCTTTCCATTTTCACAATTTTCTATAAACCGCACAACTTCTTTTGACCTGGCAATCAAATGCTTATGGTGGTGCAATGTATCTAATGTACTCAGGTAATATCGATAATAAAAAATTGCGGAATCAAAATTAAGACTGAAATGAAAACTCCTGCCCAGGTAGAATGGCAAATCATGAGCTTTTACCCCATTCTTTTTGGATTCCAGAAAATATGGCAAAGATGCTGCCTTATTTTCTGTGTGAAAAACACACAATCCATTATAGTAGGCAAAGTCTTTGCTTGTATATTTTATAGAATCTAAATAATTGACAATAGGACAAGCAGAGATATAATCCTGAATATTTAATAATTCTGAAGCTTCTTTCTCTAACCTACGGTTTTCTCTTTGTTGGCTGTTAGCTTCAATTGAGACAAGGCAGCATAATATAAAATAAAAATAAACTTTTTTCATTAAGGGATTGCCTCTTTAATGCCAAATGGATGCAATCTTTAAAATTACACTAACATTTTGAATCTTACGAAAAAAAACAAGAATAATGGCAAATTCTACTTAAGGGTATACATTTAAAATTAATTACTGCCAATGACAAATTCATTTTCACTTTTTGCAATTACCACTGCAGCCAAGCAATTTCCGATAACATTCACACTTGTTCTGGCCATATCCATTAACTCATCTATTCCTAAAATAAGAAAAATAGGCTCTACAGGAAGGCCAAAAGAAGAAGCTGTACCTAGTAAAATAACCAAAGAGGCCCTTGGAACTCCTGCAACTCCTTTGCTTGTCACCATCAAGGTTAATACCATGATAATTTGTTGAGACCAGCTTAAATGAATACCTGCTGCCTGTGCAATAAAAACTGAAGCAAGTGACAAATAAAGTGTTGTTCCATCAAGATTGAAGCTATATCCCAAAGGCAATACAAAGGATACAATTTTACGTGGCACACCAAATTTTTCTAAAGCTTCCATTGCTTTCGGCATAGCAGATTCCGAACTGGTAGTTGCAAATGCTAATGCAACAGAATCAGATATTGCTTTCCAGAATTTTATAATGGGAATTCGGAAATACAAAGCTATAGGAACGAGTACAAAAAGTAGGAAAAATGCTAATGCCAGATATAAAGTAGCGAGCAAATAAAAGAGATTGACCAGAATTCCTAAACCCATTTTACCGACTGTGTAAGCAATAGCAGCACCTACACCAAAAGGGGCTACATACATCACCAGAGAAGTGAATTTAAACATTACCTCAGCAAGGCTTTCACAAAAATGCAACATGGGTTGTTTTTGCTTTTCACTAAGCAAGGCAAGCCCTATTCCGAACAAAATAGAGAAAACTACAATTTGAAGAATTTGCCCTTCATAAACTGCTTTGGCAATATTTTCAGGAAAAATATGTAGTAAAACATCATTAAAAGTTTGTTTTGGTACAACTGGAAGGGAATCATGGGCAGATATGGCCCCAATATCCAATCCAGCTCCGGCCTGAGTTATGTTTATAGCCAGAAGTCCTATAATAAGAGCTAAAGTTGTTACGATTTCAAAATATAAAAGCGACTTCCATCCCAATCTGCCAACCTGCTTTAAATCTGAATGGCCTGCAATGCCAACTACCAGGGTTGCAAACAACAATGGGGCAATAACCGTTTTTATCAGCCTGAGGAAAATCTGGCTTACAACTTTGAGGTTTGATGAAAATTCAGGGAAATCATACCCAATTTTTATTCCAACGAACATTGAAACAACGATCCAGGTTGTTAATGACTTTTTCTGAATAGCATACCAGCATACTGAAACAATAAAAAACCAGGAAGTCAAGTTAATAAGTAGCTTGTCAGAACCCATTATAGCCATGCATGCAAAAATAAGACCCGATAAAAGGCTGCAAAAAAGCGGTATTTTGATCTTGTTTTCCATATATCAAAAGGTAATAATAACCATTATTTTAGTTTCTTACCAAAATGCCTAATATCTTGAATTCTGTAAATAATCCTGAGAAGTTTAATTATATTTGCCGGCTCTAAAAAAAATGAAAAAGTACTTTTTTTTCCTTCTTATGCTTGCGCTGTTTTCATGCAGCAAGTTCAACCGTGTACAAAAAAGAGGTACAACGGAGCAAAAATACCAGGCAGCTGTTAAGTATTTTGAAAAGAAGGACTATTACCGGGCAAGTACTTTATTTGAAGATATTATCCCTCTTTTAAAAGGAACAGAACAATCTGAAAAAGCTGAGTATTATTATGCTTACTCTCAATATTACCAGGGAAACCTTATTTTAGCTGCTGCTTATTTCCGGAGGTTTTCAGAAAAATTTCCTAAAAGTGAATACAGGGAAGATGCCATGTATATGAATGCCAGATCTTTATTTGAAGACATTCCTAGATATTCACTGGATCAGACCAATGCGTATGATGCAACAAAAGGCATCCAAAATTTCTTAAACACATATCCAAAAACCCAGCACCTTGAAGATTGCAACTTTATGCTGGACAACATAAGTGCAAAACTTGAAAAGAAAACATATTACCTTTCAAAGGCCTATTATCGCCAAAGACACTATAAAGCTGCTGTGCTCGCTTTAACGAACTTCAGAAAAGAATTTCCCAAATCTGATTATACAGAAGAGATAGCTTATATGGTACTGGATTCTAAATATCATTATGCACGAAATAGCTATGAAGAAAAACAAAAAGAGCGTTATCAGGCAGCAATTGAGTCCTACCAGAGTTTTGTAGATGAGTTTCCTTCGGGAAAGTACCTGAAAAAAGCTGAAGAAACGTACGCACTTACTATAGAAAAGCTTGATAAATTGAACTTAATGCTGGCTAAAAAATAGCCTTAATTTGAACTTTAATTTTCTTATAATTGTATTTTAAATCCAGGTAAAGACCTGGAGATTGTTCATTGAATTTGGGGCCGACCGGTTTTGACAGCTTGTGTAATAGTGGGCTTGCATGTGGGGTGTTGAATGAAAATCCCCTTAATCGAATCATTCAAACAATACCTGGCGAAGATTC
>JACMRH010000122.1 GCA_014376535.1 Cytophagales bacterium
TCAGCATAAACAGAAAATAAGTTCCATTTCACCTGGAACCAGTTTCGCTTTCTCAAAACCATATTTGGATCTTTTTTGAAATCCGAATCCTTTAATCCTCCCGGCATTTGTGATAAGTAATTCATTATAGTAATATCAGCCGAGATTGTGATTCTTTCTGTTAGACTAAATGAAACGCTTCCATAACCCATATTCAAGTTAAAACTCGAGTATGGCCGCCAGCAATCGCCTTGTTTGTGCTGGTAAAATGAGTAATACCTGAACTTTCCTTTTTTTCCACCCAAAGAATTGAAACTATTTAGAAACTTAAATGACCCTAGAGTTTGTCTGGTAGTGACCTCAATAGGTTTATCTGCTCCTTGCTTCATTTTAAAGTTTAACAAACCTCCAAATTGTGTTCCATATTGTAAAGAGGCGGCACCTCTTACAATTTCAATTCTTTCAATTGCTTCTAAAGGTGGTGTGTAATAGCTTTCCGGGTAACCAAGTGCGTCGGCGCTAATATCATATCCGTTTTGTCTAACATTAAAGTTTGAAGTTCTGTTTGGGCTTAATCCTCTCGCTCCGATGTCGAGTTGGAGTCCGGCGCAATCACTTTCCCATATATTTAGTCCGGGGACTTTAGCAAAAACCTGCCTTGCATTATTAGTGGCCAGGTTAGCAGTCATTTCCTTCATCACAATAACTTCATTTTTCTTTCCTTCATAAATGGCAGTGCCTTCCACGGTTTTCAGTTTTTCCATATCACTGACTCCCGAACCTTGCGCCTGAACCTGTACTTCAGATAACTCATATTGTAGACTATCCATGTAAAAATATATGGACGTATCTCTACTTAATATCAATTGCTGGATGATGACCTTAAAATCATCTTTGTAAATAACAAGCTGATAATCACCAGATTTTGTTACCTCAAGTTGGAAATTTCCATCCTTGTCGGATCTCAGATGTGTGTGTAAATGTTTAAGATGAACTTTTGCTGAAGAAATCGGGCTTTGATCTGCTTTTTTCAAAACCCTTCCTTTCAAAATAATATTTTGACCGAATAAATTGGAAGTGATAATAATGAATAAAATGAAAGAAAGCCCAGACCTAAGCACTTTTATTATTTAGACTCGTTATAAACAACAAAAGTACCTATAGAATTCCTGGAAACAAATGGGTTTGAAAATTAAAGAATGACCCTAAATGTCAAGTCTAAATTCGGGAAGAATTACGCTGTCACCAACTCCATAATGGTGATCTCTGGTAATATTCCAATTCTGCCAGGATAACCTAAATATCCATAGCCTCTGTTTACATAAAGATGTTGTTTGTCTTCAGTGTAAAGTCCTGCCCATTGCTTGTACATGTATTGAACCGGGCTCCATTTTAAAAATTTTGTTTCAATTCCGAACTGCATTCCATGTGTGTGGCCGGCAAACATCACATCAATATCAGGATATTGTGTCCTTACCTGGTAATCCCAATGGCTCGGGTCATGTGAAAGTAGCAGTTTTACTGGAGCATCTTCGGTGCCTTTGTAAGCCTGTTCTAATTTTCCATATTTCGGAAAATGTCCTTTTGCTCCAAAATTTTCTATTCCGATCAACGCAATTTTTTCTCCACCTTGTTCCAGCATTATGTGCTCGTTCATCATCAGGCGCCATCCCATTTGTTTGTGAACCTGCTTTAAATCCTCAAGATTTTTTCGTTTTGCTTCCGGACTTGCCCAACTGATGTAATCGCCATAGTCATGATTGCCCAAGGTTGAATAAACACCCATGGGGGCTTTCACTTTTTCAAAAACAGAGGTATATTCAGCCGTTTCATCTGCACTATTGTTTACCA
>JACMRH010000123.1 GCA_014376535.1 Cytophagales bacterium
AAAATCCCGTAAATAATTGTTTCAACAAATCTTCCAGTAAGTTTAATTTCATTAAAGCTATTAACTTTGGAGTTTAAGAAGTAAAGCAGTTCAATCAAGAATGTCAGATATAGCAATAAAAGTTGAAAACCTTTCCAAAATGTACCGTTTGGGAGATATTGGCACAGGTTCTTTGGGTACAGATATTACACAATGGTGGGCAAAACTAAGGGGAAAAGAAGACCCTATCGCAAACACGGCTATTGCCAACGATAGAAGTAAAAAGTCAGAATCTGATTTTGTTTGGTCTTTAAAAAACATTGATTTCGAAATCAAAAAAGGTGAAGCATTAGGTATTATTGGTAAAAACGGAGCTGGTAAAAGTACTTTGCTTAAAATTCTTTCAAGAACTACTTCACCTACAACAGGTAGTATTAAAATAAAAGGCAAAGTAGCATCGCTTTTAGAGGTAGGAACTGGATTTCATGGGGACCTTTCTGGCAAAGAAAACATTTACATGAATGGTGCTATTCTTGGCATGACACGAAGGGAGATAACCACAAAACTTGATGAAATTATAGATTTTTCTGGAGTTGCAGGCTATATAGACACTCCTGTTAAAAGGTATAGTTCGGGAATGTATGTTCGATTAGCATTCGCTGTTGCTGCACATTTAGAACCTGATATTTTAATTGTGGATGAGGTGTTAGCAGTTGGTGACGCCGATTTTCAAAAAAAATGTCTGGGGAAAATGCAGGATGTTAATAACGGTGAAGGTCGAACTGTAATCTTTGTAAGTCACAACATGGCAGCTGTCAACCAGTTATGTAATAAGGCACTATATCTTAAAAATGGAACAATTAACAGTTATGGCGAAACAAACCAAATAATAAGCAAATACCTAAATTCGGATGATGAAGATAAAAAGGCGTTTTATGATCTAGAACTATTTAAAAGACGAACTGGAACAGGAAAAGCAAGATTTTTAAATGTAGGCTTAAAAAAGACGAATAGTTCGACTTTTACAAGAGAATTTTCAATTGGGGATAATATTCAAGTAACTTTTTCTTTAAAATCCTTAAATTCGATTGCGAGAAAACTCAAAACGGCAATTGAAATAAAAAATTCTGATGGATTAAAAATATGTACAGCAATAGATATTGATTCGGTACATCAGGTATTTGCAGAAAAAGTTGGAGAGGAAATTAAATACATTGTTGAATTTGGTGATATTAGATTATATCCAGATACATATTATATATGTTTATATGTTGGCGATATGAGCAGTACTGAGAGCTATGATTATCTGGAAGATTGCATTAGTTTTGAAATCATTGACGGCGGTAATTACACAAAGAGGTTATTACCAAAATCTGGCGGTGTATTATTTTTCACTCCAGAATGGAAACAACTAGATCGGTAACAGTTATATAAAGTAAATACTTTGATAAAGAAAGTGCTGAATTATGTAAAAAGAATGGTTTTGAATGATGGATCTAAAATAAAATCTAACGTATTCGAAGAACTTAAAATTACATATTATACTGAAAAACAAAAAGCAGATTTCCAAAAGCGAAAAGTGACAGTAATGCCTGGATCTTTCGTAAGTGAAGATTCAAAAATAGGAGACTATGCATATGTAGGATTTAATTGTTTTATTAGTAAGTCAAACATTGGAAGATATTGCTCTATTGCCAATAATGTTAGTATCGGAAATGGCGAACACTTAATAGACAACATATCAACAAGCGGCTTTTTTTATAATGATCCATATACCATTTTAACAAAAGATGATTGTAACATTGGCAACGATGTATGGATTGGAGTTGATTCTATAATTAGAAGAGGAGTGACTATTGGAAATGGCGCAATTATTGGGGCAAACTCTTTCGTTAATAAGAATGTTCCTGATTTTGCTATTGTTGCAGGGTCACCAGCCAAATTAATTAGATATCGATTTCCAGAGGAAAAGATAGAAATTATAAAAGAACACTCGTGGTGGGATTTAGAATTAGATGAGGCAACACTAGAAATACAAAAAATCAAACATTTAATTGAGCAAACTAATGTTAAAAGGCAATAAAATATTTATAGCTGGTCACAATGGTATGGTCGGGTCTGCTATATTAAGAGCTTTAGAAAAGAAGGGCTTTCAAAATATAATTACTGCATCCAGACAAGAATTGGATCTGCTAAACCAGAGCGACGTTGAAAGTTTTTTTATAAAAAACAAACCAGAATATGTAATACTTGCAGCAGCAAAAGTTGGAGGCATACAAGCTAATATTGAAAATCCAGGAAAGTTTCTTTACGAAAATTTAGTTATTCAAAATAATATAATTCATCAGTCATATCTCAACAATGTTGTAAAACTAGCTTTTTTAGCAAGTTCTTGCATTTATCCTAAAGAATGTCCACAACCTATGAAGGAAGAATATTTACTCACAGGTAAATTAGAACCTACAAATGAAGGATATGCTTTGGCCAAAATTGCTGGGTTAAAATTAACTGAAGCATATTTTAAACAGTATGGATTAAACAGCATAAATCTGTTACCGTGTAATTTATATGGACCCAACGATAGTTTTGATCTTCAACATTCTCATGTCCTATCAGCGTTGGTCAAAAAATTTTTTGACACAATTCAAACTGGCCTTTCTGAAATAACTCTTTGGGGCTCTGGAATTGCGCGAAGAGAATTTATGCATGTTGATGATTTAGCTGAGGCTACTTTGTTCATGATGGACAACTACAATTCTGTAGATTTTGTTAATATAGGATGGGGAGAGGACGTTTCTATCAAAGAATTAGCAGAACTTATTGCTAAAAAAGTTGGATATATGGGAACTATTAACTGGGATATAACAAAACCTAATGGAATGTTAAAAAAATGTATGGATGTAAGCCAGATGAGAAATATAGGATTTATTCCAAAAATAAATTTATCCGAGGGAATTGACCAAATGATAAATATTTATAAAAATTTAAGTATTAACTAGTTAGTTCTTAACATATTAAACCAAGAAAACCAGTAACTATGATTCCTTTAATGAAAAATGCTTTTTTAAATGAGTTTGAAACTAAAAAAGCTTTGTCAGAATTTATTATGCAGGCTGATAAATTAAGCATGGATGTAAAATGCGCTGAATTTGAAACTGCTTTTGCTTTAAAACAGGGTCGTAAAGAGGCTGTTTTATTTAACAGTGGAGGTAGTGCAAACCTTTGTATGTTGCAAGCACTTAAAAACCTCGGCAAATTAAATGATGGTGACAATATTGGTTTTTCGGCCTTAACTTGGTCAACCAACACTATGCCAATCATTCAAATGAATATGAATCCCATTGCCATAGATTGCGAGCCTGATACATTAAATGTAATGTCATGGAATTTACTTGAAAGATTAAATACTACGAGTTTAAAAGCCCTATTTCTTACAAATGTTTTAGGTTTTACTGGTGATTTAGAGGAAATCAAACGAATCTGTGATGAAAGGAAGATAATTTTAATAGAAGACAATTGTGAGTCTCTTGGGACAGTTCTTCCAGCTGGAAAAGCAGGTAATTTCAGCATAGGCTCAAGTTTTTCCTTCTTTGTTGCTCATCACATGTCAACAATTGAAGGGGGAATGGTTTGTACCGACGATGAAGAATTTGCAGAAATGCTTCGTATTTCGAGAGCAAACGGATGGGATCGCAATTTAAGTGCTAAGCAACAGGTTAAGTGGAGAAAAAAATTTGATATTAATTCCGAATTTGATGCTAAATATACTTTTTATGATTTAGGATTTAATTTTAGGCCTACAGAAATCACAGGATTCCTGGGTTTGTACCAATTACAATTCTTAGATTCAAATATAAATACCAGAGAAAGTAATTATTTAAAGCTTGAAGCAATAATTAAAGAAAATGATGACTTGTTAAATCTTAAACACGATCATATATCCGTTCTTTCTACTTTTGCGTTTCCGGTTGTATGTAAAACATCGGAGCTAAGAGAAAAATATTTAGCTCAATTCTCGGGCGCAGGAATTGAAATTAGGCCAATGATTGCAGGTAATATGCAAAATCAGCCTTTTTACAAGAAATACGCTAAAGACATATTTGAATTGCCAGGAAGTGATTTCCTTCATCACAATGGTTTTTATTGCGGTAATTATCCAGAATTAACTGAAAAAGATTTACAAACTATCAGTAGTTGCTTATATAAATATTGATATGATTATTGTAGAACTTGCAGGGGGGATGGGTAACCAAATGTTTCAATATGCTATTGGAAAGTATCTTGCTACAAAACACAAAACTGAATTAAAAATAGATCTGAATTTTTTTAAAACCTATGACTGGCATGAATACAGTTTAGGCCCTCTAAATATAAAAGAAACTATTGCTACAGATAAAGAAATAAGTTGGTTAAAGGGAGAATATTTTCAGTCCAGGCCAGAGCGTTTATTTGGAATTAGAAAAAAGCTTGCCCACATCAGTCACATTACTGAAAAGTCGCTTCAATTTGACCAAAATTATCTTGATTTACCTAACAATATTTATCTACAAGGTTTTTGGCAATCGGAAAACTACTTTTCCCAAATATCTGACAAAATAAGAGAAGAATTTAATGTAAAAAAAGATCCTTCAAATGCAAACAATGCTTTCCTGACACAAATCTTGTCTTATAATTCATCCGTAAGTCTTCATATAAGAAGAGGCAATTATGCAAATCTTCCTGAAGTAACTAAATTTCATGGTTTGTGTTCCATGGAATATTATAGCAATGCAATTGATTTAATCAATAGCAAAGTATCAAATCCATGTTATTTCATTTTTTCTGATGATATTACCTGGGTCAAGGATAATCTTAAAATCCAAAATGATCATGTTTTTATCGACTCTAATAACGATAAAAGTGATTATGAGGATATGAGATTAATGCGCGCCTGTAAACATAATATTATTGCTAACAGCACATTTAGTTGGTGGGGTGCATGGTTAGGATCAAATGAAAATAAAATTGTAATTGCCCCTAAAATATGGTTTGCTGATCAAACAAAAAAAATAGATATAATCCCTAAAAGATGGATTAAACTATAATTATTCGTAATGTTTTTCAAACACATTAATTGAGGGATTTGATTTCATCAAATCAATTAAAATAGTAATAATGTCAGTATATGTAATAATGCCTGTTTACAATGGAGAGAAATATCTAAAACTAGCAATAGAAAGTATTTTAAACCAGTCCTATTCTGATTTTAAATTTCTTATTTTAAATGATTTTTCAACTGATAACAGTCATAATATCATTACTAATTTTTCTGATCCAAGAATAATTTATGTAAAGAATGAATCAAACTTAAGGCTAGCTAAAACCTTAAATAAAGCATTAGAAATTGCCAAAGATGCCACTTTTATTTTCAGAATGGACCAAGATGACCTTTCACATCCTAAACGATTGCACCTACAATTAGATTATTTAAACAAAAATCCAACCGTAGGCATTTTGGGAGCTAAAATGAAAATAATAGACTCAGAAAGAATTATAGATTATCCATGCGGACCGGATCTTGTTAAAGTACATCTATTAACTTACAATCCTATAGGCCATCCTGTGGTAGCAATCAGAGCAAGTTTCCTACATGAATACGATCTTAAATATAGGGAAGACATATATACTGAGGATTATGACCTTTGGGTAAGATGTTCCAAATTTTTAAAAATTGATAATCTGAATGAAGTACTACTTTCTTACAGACTTCATGAAGGTCAAATGACAGGTCAAACACTAAAAGTTGCACATGATATCAAAGCAGGTAGGGAATATCAATTAAGGGAGTATCTCAAATTAAATCTTGAACCGTTACAATTAGATTTGCTTCATTCTCTCATTGAAGGTTCCATAGAAGTTCAAAAAGAAAATTTATTACAAATAAAAAAAGTATTAAATAAAATATATTCCTTCAACAAAAAAGTTGGATTTTATAATCAAACGATTTTAGTAGCCTTTATGAATGATTATCTTCAAGTGCCACTTTTGACGTACAGAACAAAATTTTTCAAAAATTCATCTATTAATTTTAAGGAGTTAGCAGAATACTTTTTTTCTCCGTTCAATCACTATTCTGCATTTGGATTGAGAGAGTCTTTAGGAATATTAAAAAGATGTCTTTTAGACCTGAAATAGCTACTTTTGAAGGTATTCTTTAATAGATATGCTAAATAACTCACAAAACATACTTTTACTAGGGGGGGCTGGGTTTTTAGGTACAAACATCAGTTTAAAATTATTAGAAGAGGGACATTCCATTACAATATTGGATCGTTCTATGTCTAATGCTCTCGTTTTTGAAAGCTGGAAAGAGAAAGCAAAGCTAATAAAAGTCGATTTGCTTAATTTTGAGGAAGTTAGGAATGTTATCAGAAATAACCATTTTGATACTGTAATCCATTTAATCACTAATGTAATTCCGGGTTCCTCTTTCTCAGAATTTTTACTTGATTCAGATGTTAGTATAAAAATGAGTTTCCGACTGATAGAGGAAATTCACGCTGCTGGAATTAAAAACTTTTTATATTTCTCTTCCGGTGGTACCGTGTATGGCAACAATGGAAAGGAAATCAATCATGAAGATGCACCCAAATATCCCATAAGTTTGTATGGTTGGTATAAGTTAGCTATGGAGCAATACATACAAACTTATGCATATACTCATTCATTGAATTATGCCATTTTAAGACCTTCAAATCCGTATGGCAGATTTCAAAATTTGTATGGTCAGCAAGGCTTTGTGGCAGTCGCTATTGGAAGGATACTGTTGAACAAACAAATTGATGTGTGGGGTGACGGTAATATTATAAGGGACTATATTTATGTTGAAGATTTAGCTCAGATTGTTTCCGGACTAATTAGTGGAGGTTTTAAAAATGCAATATTTAATATTGGAACTGGCCAGGGTCATTCTATAAATTTAATTCTAAAAATCCTTACTGATATCACAGGAAAAGAAATTAATGTTGTTTATACCGAGAGTCGTACAGTTGATGTTCAAACCAATATTTTAGATATTGAAGCAATAAATAACTTTTTACCGAAAAGATTTCTTCCTAAAACAAGTATAGAGATTGGTATAGGTCAAATGTGGGAATGGTGTATTCAAAATCAAAAATTAGTTAACAGAAATCTATAATTTCTCATTTCTCTTTACTAAAAGGACCAATTCGGAATAATATTAACAATAATTGAATAGTTGAAATAAAAATGCTTTCAAAAATCAAAAAGTTCATAATTGACAAAATAAGAGATTTGATATATATAGAGATATCTGAGAATCTGGAAAAGTATCTCAAGTTGCAAAATCTAAAAGAACTTGAAACTTTAAGAAATCTTAATTTTTGTAAAATAAATACTCAATTTTCAGTTGGATCAGGCTTTAAAATGAATTTTGAAGGAACTCCTGATATTATTGAAATACAGGACAATGTTTGCTGTAAAAATTATTGCAATTTTTTAATCTACAATGAAGCATCCTTAAGCATAGGTGATAATGTTTTTATCAATAATTTCAGTTCCATTAATTGTTTATATGATATTAATATTGGAGCAAATACAATGTTGGGTGAAAGCGTAAAAATTTATGACCACGACCATAAACATTACCAATCTGAAGGAAAATTAATTATTGATAGAAACGAATTTACTTTTGGGAAGGTATCAATTGGCAGAAACTGCTGGATTGGAAGTAATGTAACAATTCTAAAAGGTGTTATAATTGGAGATAATTGTATTATAGGCGCCAACAACTTGATTTATAAGAGTGTACCAGCTAATTCTGTAGTAAAGGCAAATACTTCCTACACTATATCCGCATGAAGAAATTATTTTTCGTCTCCACAAATGATTGGGTTCCTTCTGGCGGAAGTGAAGTGCTTTGGTCTAAGAGTGCCTTACTTTTGAAACAACAAGGTTATGATGTAACTATTTATGTAAAAAAGTGGGTTCCCCGTCCCAAACATATTGAAGCTTTAAAGATTGCCGGATGTCATTTGATTGAATGGGAATCTCAAATCAAGTTTCCTCCTTTTTTTAAGCGTCTTGCCAATAGGTTTTTGCCCATAAAGGCCCAGTTCCAAAATGAATCTAATCCATTATTAGCTCTAGAAGATATAAAACCAGATCTGGTTATTCTTTCTTTAGGCGATCACATGGAGGGATCTATGTGGACAAACTTATGTATTGACAGAAATATACCCTACAAAATTATTGCTCAACTTGTAAAAGAAGCCGTTTGGCCTGCAGATGGGGACCATGTAAATTCGGTCAGGAAAGGATATATGCTTGCCCGCACCGTTTATTTTGTTTCTAAAGACAATAAGGACATTATGAGCAAGCAATTTGCTTTTGACTTTCCAAACGGTGAAATAGTCTACAATCCGTTTTTTATAGGAGATAACAATCCAATACCTTATCCAGAAGAGGAGCAGGTTTATAAACTTGCTTTTATAGCCAGCTTAAACGCAAACCACAAAGGCCATGATTTGCTTTTTGAGATTATGAATTCAGAAAAATGGAGGAATAGGCCAATTGAAATCAATTTGTACGGCAAAGGGCCACATGAACAACAATTGAAGTTATTGAAAGAGCATTGGAATTTGAAAAATATCCATTTTTGCGGCTATTCAGATAATATTGTTTCGATGTGGAACAATAATCATGGTCTGATACTTTGCTCCAGAATGGAAGGACAGTCATTAGCATTATTAGAAGCAATGTTTTGTGGAAGAACCGCTATCGTGACGAATGTGGGTGGCGCTAAAGATTTAATAGATCATGGTGTGAACGGTTTTATTGCAAAGGCCCCTACAGTTCAGTTTATAGATGAGGCAATGGAAGAAGCATGGGAACAGCGAAACAACTGGAAAAATATAGGAATCAAGGCTTATGAGAAAATTCGCCATTTGAGCAACGAGGATCCTGTAAAAGTTTTCGCTGAAAAACTCGTGAAAGAATAATTACCGGGTATTTTTAAACAATCGGAATTTTTGATTACCGGTAGCATTTGTTTGCTTTTGCACCTTAACTCTCTGTGAAATTTTGAAATTGTATGTCTTCAATAAATAAGATTCTCTATATTTCTCATGGCGATTATAGATCAGGGGCTCCTATCTTATTGTTAAACCTTGTCAGAACCTTAAAGGAATTAACAAAACTGGAATGTCATTTTTATATCAGAGTTGTAGTCAATGCATTAAAACCTGATTTTGAAATCCTGGGCCCAACATTTCAATTCAAGCACAAAAAATTTATTCAAAGATTACAGAATAAAATTCGAAGGATCCCGGTAGCACATTTCGAAGACCTCTCCCAGTACGACCTGATTTTTTCCAATACCCTCACTAATGGAAACCTATATCCGGAAATAGCGGCAAAAGGCATCCCAATTATTACCTATGTACATGAACTGGAAATTGCTGCAAAAGCATATACCACCACCGAAGATCTTGAGCATGTGCTTAGATATACTAACCTATTTGCTGTTCCGTGCGAGGCTGTAGGTAATTTTCTTAAAAATGAACTCGGAGTTCCATTTGAGAAAATCCGGAGGTTAGATTATTATATTCCAGGTACAAATAACATTTTATCAGATAAGCCAACAAAAAAAACTTTTACAGTAGGTGCTTCTGGTACAACAGATTGGCGTAAAGGTCCTGATCTGTTTTTAGCTGTGGCGAAAGAAGTTGCATTGAAATACCCTGATGCTGAAATACAGTTTTTATGGAAAGGAGCAACCATTCCTTCCATAGAGCATACAAGATTTTTGTATGAAATAAAAAAGGCTGACTTAGGTGGCAAAGTAAGTTTTGAAAAGTCTGATTCCAGAATGGACAAATTTTATCTTCAAATAGACCTTTTTCTACTTACATCAAGAGAGGATCCATACCCCCTTGTGGTATTGGAAGCTGCCTCATACCAGGTTCCAACAGTATGTTTTGAAAATAGTGGTGGCATTCCTGAATTTATAGAGCTTGCTAAAGGTGGAAAACAAGTACCATACCTGTCAGTTTCTGAAATGGCAGCGCAGGTATTTTATTACTATTCCAACAGAAATGCAATAATTATGGATGGCAAGAACGCACACAACAAGCTTGTAGAACTTCATCAGGACAAAAACCGCATTGTGGCGCAGTTTGAAAATTTATTAAGGCAGATTCATACCACCAACTAAAAACTATTATTTCTCAATGAAACCTGTCTGTTTCCCATCCAGATAAGCCTTCAAATCATAAGCAAACGATTTGGAAAATTCAATAGCAGCACTTCCCTTTAAATGCTCTGAATTATAAAAGTTCTTTTTTTGACTGCACATTGGGTGATCTGAATAGTCCCAGAACTCTATGTTGTTATTTTTAGCCAGAGCTTTGAAAATACCCATTATTTGTTCTCTGTTTTTTATAAAAGGCCTAATTGCTACATATTCAGGAGGGAAAATAAGGATAACTTCAATATTCTTCTCCTTGATGCTTGTAATCATGTTTTGAAGAACAGCTACGGCTTCTTTTTGAATAGGAAATGTTATTCCTTTTTGATTTGCATCAATGAACTCTTGAGCTTTACCGTCCCACTCAAGTTCCAT
>JACMRH010000124.1 GCA_014376535.1 Cytophagales bacterium
AGTAAGCAAATAGTCGTAAGTTATGAGTTACAAATAGTAAGTCTAGTACAGAAGTTTTTGGTGGGTAATCTCTTCATTTTTCTACCGGAAAAAGCATTTTATGAAGAATTCTTTAAAAAAAATACATCTATTTACAGTCCAGCATTGGGGCATTGGGCGCAGTATTTACTGCTCAAGGCTAGTAAATTTAGTTTTTTATTAATATAAATTAGCTGTTTTTCGTTCATCAGATTTTATGAAGCGAAAAATTGAACTGAATTTAGCGTGTCGCCAAATTAAGAAAAAAAGTAACTATTCAGCCCCATAAATAGCAATAAGCCTTAGTGTTGCGAGAACATTTTGCCCTGACTTTATAGTTGTGTCAATGATAGACCTTATAGTTGCAAAACAATCTGCACCGTGTTCTGATTTGAACTGTCCGGAGATTTTTTGCTTGACTTTAATATTTCTTATTGCTCTTTCGCTACCATTGTTATCAGGTGGGAGTTGAGGATGGCATAAAAAATTGAGGATGCTTTGCTGATGTTTGACTAAGTTTTTAAGAAGTGTTTTTGCCTTTGAGTGCTCTTCTTGCAATGTGCTGTGCAAAAGGTGTTCGAGTCTGGTTACGAGATTACTTCTTTTATCATTGGGCTGATCATATTGGATTAGCGTCATAACCCTTTTGAGTTCCAATGCTTCTGATATCAATGTTTTCATTTGTATTGCCCACTCACATTTACCTTCGTAAAGTTGGGTGATGTATTTTAAATCCCTAAGCAAATGCGCCATGCATATTTGATGATATTGGGCTTCGCAATTAAAATGACAGGCATATCTGTCGTGTACCAGCCCTGTATGGGGTAAGCCGTCCGGGAAGTGCTTTTCAATAGTTCTGCCACCCCTGTTATCTGAATGTACAATAAAAGTAAGGTCTCCATTCTGCCAAGTCCATATCCAGTCATTGCTGCCGTTTACCTTAACACTTGTTTCGTCTGTGCCGACAAAAGTACTTTGGCTGATCCGCTTTTTTATCTGCTCATACCAAGGCAATGCTTTTTTGGTGATCCGTTCCAGCACACTGTTGATTCCTCCCACGCTTATTGGCAGGTTCATCACATCTGTGAACAATTCTTTCATCCTTTTATAGGGCAAATATTGCCTGCCATGAAGGTAACCGACCAGCGATTCAACATTTGGACCATATTGTAAGCTGGCAGCTACGTGCCTTGGGAACTCACTTTCCATACACTTTCCACAACTACAAACTTTGCGATAAATGCGGTGTTCGATGTAAACAGGTGCTATGACAGGAATATCAATAACCTTACGGGTTTCAATAAGCGTTTCTACTACTTCAGATAGATCATTGCCGCAGTTGTTGCAGTAATTGAGTGTATATTCTACTACCTCATCAATGGGGGTGTTGAATTCAAGTGTTGTACCCATATGCCCCAATTGGCCACCTGGCTTCTTTGTAGTTTTCTCTCGAAGGCTTTGATTTCTTTTTAGCCGGTTTTGATCCTGAGAAGGCGGGATATGCGAGTTATTGCTGTTTTTTTTGTTCTTATATACCGCAAGTTCTGCTTCTAATGTTGCAATTTTTGCAACCAAAATACCGTTGGTAGTTTCCAGCTTTTCCAGCCGCTCAACTAGTGCTTGTATAATTTTTTTAGTGCTCAGATGCTTGCCGTTTTCCTATCACAAAGATCAATCTAAAAATAGCTAAAACACAGTAAAACCAGCAGTATTAACTAACAAATAAATTTTGTTATGCACATAAAAAGACGCTAAATTTCGATTTTAAAAATGAAGCCTCCGTACATCGCACAGAGCAAAATAATGTGGATAACTCAACCCCAGTTTTCGTTTTTACAAAAAAACATGCAAATAATCATTAGGGCTGAATAGTTACAAAAAAAAAGTGATGGCTTTTTGTTGAAAATGAATGAAGAAGAAAGTCATTATACATATAAGTAACCCATCTTTCTCTCAAAGTAAAGTTACGAAGCCTTTACGTCAATGCTGGATAACTATTCGCTTCGTCGTTACTCTCTCGCCATTATTATTTATTTTGCAGAGGTAGACTCCTGGCGGTATATCCCCAACTTCTATCGAATTCTTTCCCGCATGCAACTGCATTCTGACTACTTGTGTCCCGAAAACACTCAATATCTCTAATATGGCGCCGTCATTGCCAGATTCCATA
>JACMRH010000125.1 GCA_014376535.1 Cytophagales bacterium
CAGAAATAATTTTAGGCCTTTTTTTGGTTCAGGAACTACGAATAATTTCGTTTTTTGAAATACCGAAAGTGTATCTGGAATAGAGTCAGCCAATAATAGACCAGAGGTAGCCTGGTATGCCGAAAGTAACAAAGGAACTCCAAGTGATTTTCCTTTGGTTGAATGAACCCACCAGCAACTTATCCAATAAACTTTTTTCTTGTCAGGGTGAAATAAAAAGTCTGGAAGCAAACCGATAAAACCCAGCACATTTCCATTTTCTTCCTCTGCCAGAATCAAAGCCGGATCTTCAGGGTTTGCGCGTGGATTGCGAACATGTGATGCTGCCCTTTGCTTTGTAATGGGAATAATTTCTGTCTGAAGATATTCTTGTGAAACTATGTAAGCTTCAAGCTCATTAACAAGAATAGTCCTAAGCTTCATTAAGCAGTTTTTCTTATGATACTTTCGCAAATATCTCCCACGTTCCGGAAATTGATCATTTCTGCAAGATCAAATTTTATCTTATAATGTTCTTCAATAGCATGGAGAAGGATCAGGTGATTCACTGAATCCCATTCAGGTATGTCGTTAGGCGTAGTCTCTGCTTGCAAAGCATAATCCTGTATATCTAAAACTTCCTTAAATATTTCTGATAATGAATTTATTATAGAATTGGCCATATCATGTTATTGTAGGTTTTATTATACGCTTTTTAAGATTTTCCACCCAAAATATCAACTGAGGCAAAGTGAGTACAAGGTATGGTAGAATCGAAATTTTGTACCGGGCATATCCACCCGGACCGCTTATAAAAATATAATAAAATATGATAAAACAAATAAATAGTTGAATAACATCTCCCCTACGAAGATATAACGCAAAAATGAATGTACTCAAAAGCAGAATAATATTAAAGCAACTACCAAAAACCAACAAAAAAACTGAATAAGCAGGCACATGTGAAAAGTAGAATAAAATTCCGCCTAAAAGACCTTTATTTTCTATTTCTCTGACCAGGCTTATTTCATATTCATCTGCAACATTCTGGAAAAATACCCTGGTATCAGATCTTCCGGTAGCCAGCATCAAATTTAACATTCCTTTTAAATGACAATAAGCGTATGTTAATGGATTTTCCCTGATTATCATAACAGACTGATTTACAATGTAATCACATCTTTGCGGGTAGCTTTTTATCTTTTCTGATTCCTTTGCAATATTGTCACGGATTTTTTCTCCCTCCTCATCGCCATGAATCCTGGCTAAAACTGCTCCGGCGTTCAACTCAAGTATACCTTGGATCTTGACAGAGGAGTAGTGGAAATAACCTGTTTTGTGTTCGTTCCTTATGCACCAAACTAAAATTGCGCACGGCATTAACAGGCAGGATACTAGTGTTAAATAGCTTTTCTTTCTGCTGAATAGGTATAAACTGAACAAAACGTTAGGAACCCAAAGGTAAACAAGTACTGGCTTTGTAAGCACAGCAAGAGTAAGGGCAAGATTGTACCAGAATATAAATGCCGGATTTTTTGTTTTAACATAATAAACGATGCTCACCAGGCACAAAAGAAGAAGAAGTTCAAAGGTTACATCTGCCATCAGGCTATTAACCATTATCATTTGAGATGGGATGAGGATAAGACAAAGGATAATTGGGATTTCTACCTTAAAGGGCAGTTTAAGAAGCCTGGACAAATGTAGGGTGAGCAACCAGATGGTAAAACTCATCAGGTTTTGAACAAATAATATAAAGTAATCGCTGTTAGATATGGCTTTGCAAATAAAAATGATGATTCCATAAAAAGGAGGCCTTAGGGCATAAAAAAACGGGAGCCTTGGGTTTGTCCAATCACGGTTATAAGCTTCGAAATGGTATTTGAGATTTACGGCAGTCTGAAGATATTCATCTGAGTCCTGGGTGCAAATACCTTCAGATACCCATCCAAATGCAAAATACACTATATGAATTGCAAATAGTGCAATCAAAAAAGGCCAGTTAACCTTTATATAATCTCTGAGTTTAAAAAATATCATGAGCCTTACTTAGAAATTGTTTTTTTATAAAAATAAGGAACAGCTAATAACAAATAGGAAAGCACAGCAATTTTGAAACGCACATCTCCTGCAGGACCACAAACAAAAGCCGAATAAAATATGATGGTCAAAAGAAAACATTTAATAATGATGGGAAAGCTTTTGTCAAAACAAATAACAAAAAGCCCAGTAAGAATGATTACGTTCCAGGTAAATGCCAGCAAAAAGAATGCTGTAAACCATACACTTATACTATTAAAATAATAAGGAATAAAATTCAACAGCCCACGTTTTTCTATTTCTTTAAAAATACTAATCTCTTTTCCGTCCAGATCGGTGTTAAAAAAGTTCTTCAAATCATATCGGCCAATTGAAAGCATAAAGTTAAGCATCCCCTTCACATGTAAAGATGTATAAATAACAGGATTCTCTTTGATGATAGATGTAGCGTTTTCTACAATAAAATCGCATTTTTCCGCATAATTTCCGATACTCTCGCTTTTAAGTAAAACCGTTGTCTTGACGGAATTTGCCACTTCCGCACCATGAAGTTTGATTAATACTGCTCCTGCATTTAAGTCCAGTATGTTCTGCACTTTTATGGAAGAATAATGGAACAAACCTGTTTTTTGCTGGTTGCGAAGGCTCCACCCAAAGACTACCAACGGCATTATGAGTGAACAAACTAATACCTTATAATCTCTTTGACGATAGTAAAAATAAATCCCTATTAGCAGGTTGGGTATCCAGAAATACATCATAACCGGCTTTGTCAAAACTGACAAGGCAAGTGCGCCGTTATACCCTGCAAAATATGACCATTTTCCTTGCAGCATAAACTTTGTAAAATAGTAAAGGGCAACGGTCAGCCACAACTGAAGCATCCAGTCAGCCCCGATTGTATTAACCATTATTAAAACAGAGGGAATAAGCAATAGGCAAATTATAATGGGAAGCTCAAGTTTATAACCATGTTTAAGTAATCGGGATAAATGAATTAAAAGCAACCAGTTCCCGATACTAAGCAGATTTTGAACGAATAAAACAAAATAGTCATTGTCCCAGATCAATTTTAAAAGGAAAATAAATACTCCGTACAACGGAGGTCTCAACGTGTAGAAAAAGGGATCAAGTTTGCTCTTCCAGACCCAATTATAAACTTCCCCATGATATTTGAGGTTTTCTGCAGTAAGAAGGTATTCATCCGAATCTCCATTGCAAATGCCTTCGAAATGCAAGGCACAGAAGAAATAAACAGCATGGATTGTTATTAGTGCAAACAAAAACATTTTGTTTGCCTTACAGAATTCCCAGGCTGATTTAAAAGCGGTCATACTGTAAACTAAAACAATAGTTTTCTATTGATAACCATTATTATGTTAAAATTTGATCAGCCTTACACTATCGAAAAAATGAATTCATCTCAGTACTTCCTTTTAAAGTGATAAACCTTATATCAGCTTACAAGGGCTATCTGATAAAAGGGTTTATAAACATGAGTTATATTTCAATGATTAAAGGAATTTTATTACATTTTATTCAGCGATTAAAATCAAAAATTTTAACCAAAGACCTGTTTTTTAGAATTTTTGAAACAATTTTTTGGCTAAATGATACTGTTTAACCAACATTTCTTACATGTCATTCACATATAAGAGTTTACTTTAGGCACAATTTTATTTCAAAATAAAGTACAATTAAATCATTGATATGAAAATAAAATTTTACCCCTATCTAATTACTGCCCTTCTTTCTTCTTTCACAGGCCATTCACAAAATGCTGTGCAGAAGATTTACCCAGGAAACCCTTCTGGAAGCGGTTTTACGTCTTATTCTTTTATTCATGATAAAGGAACGGCCATAGACGATCAAACTATTGTAATTGCAGATTTTAAAGCTTGTGTTAAAAGCGCAGATACTTGCAGAAATGAAAGTGGGTCCGTAACGATATACAAGAGAGACCTGAACTCTGTTTGGCAGGCAAAACAAGTTTTAACTTCGCCTTCTAAAGAATCCAAACATTTTGGTGGTTCAGTTTCTCTTTATGGAAATATGCTGGCCATAACGTCCGAGGCGGAATACAGGCCGGATATGGTAAGATCAGGTGCAATTTATTTTTACAGAAGGTCAAATGCCACAGCAGATTTTGAATTAGTAACCAAAGTGCATGGAGAAGATCCATTCTTA
>JACMRH010000126.1 GCA_014376535.1 Cytophagales bacterium
ATCATCCAACAAGCCATTCCCTAATTTCGGCTGGGTAATACTCGCATCCATTACTTCTAGTTTCCAACCTATTTTCTTTTGCAGGCGAAGAAACCGGTGAATACGGTCAAGAGAAGTTTCATTAAGATTAGCAATTTCTTTTTTTGCCGTATCGCAACTTAAATCCGCGTGTTTAATAAATAGATTGCCGTCTTTATCAATGAATTTTAAAGCCAGCAGTACGCCCAGTTCTTTGAAGGTGAGCCCTGTTTTTTCCAAAAAATGATCCACCCTTTTCATGTAATCCAAAACACTTCCCGCTATGGGCGGAGTATCCCATTGTGCCGGTGCATTCCAGATCATCTGCTGGTCAGCCATCGTTGGTTTCGGTATTACAATTATATTTCTTTCTTCATGGGTTAATCCCAGCTTTTCTGCGGCAATGGCTTCATCCGGCGGGTTTGCTGCTACCTGAAAATCCTGCATTAGTGCTGCTCTTGAAATATCAAACCGGCTGAAATAAGCTTTTGCCTCCACATGATTTAAATCAAATGGAAGTTTGAATGCAAAAGAATTGTTGCGTAGTTCATCATAGGCAGCAATATTTACATAATCGGGCGCTGCGACCAATTCCTCCGCTGTAGAAAGCGTTTGCCGTAAACGAAACACTTTGTAATTATTTTCCCCTGTATTGATGATTTTGCAAACCAACTTTTTATCTCGTAAGTAATGCGGTAAAGTATCTGCAGCGCCGGATGACACTTCGGTTTCAAATACCTGCGCCTTTTTGGTTACCGGTAAAACCGCAGTTTGCAAAGTGGCAAATAAGGCAGCGGATATTATTCCCTGAAACTGATCAACCCCATCAGACAAATCGCCCGTATAATCAATATCGGCATCGGGGGCAATAGCCTCTTCAAGTAATTCACAAACCAGGTCAATGTATTTAACAGGTATGTTGGCATTTTCGCAACCCAAATCAATGTCGCCTAAATCGGGCCTGCGTTTAAACAACACATCTTTGGCAATATTACTGGTAAACTGGGGTGTAACGGTGAGATCCGTTACACTCCTTTTATCTAAAAATTGCAAAATTTCCACCAGATAGGCGGCAGGGCTGTAAACAGAACAGCAATGCTCACAGGCGCAGGTATCTATTAATTTAAAAAGGGATTTCAAATTGGGAAAATCTTTGCTGACTGCTTCCAGTTTCAAAGCCAATGAAGATGTTTCCAAGGATGCTATGTCCATTGCCCTCATGGTATCCAATAGTTCTCCGGCAATAAGCATAGCAGCCGTGTTGGTATTGGCTGCCCTTTTAAAAATCTCTTTTGCTTCTTTTGTTTTAATGCCCGCTTTAGGTGCAATCTCTTTTATAAAACGGCTTTCGCCCACAGCAACTATACTTTGCGCTGAATGAATATTTTCTTTGAGAAGTGCTTTAGTTTCAGGGTACCGGGGTACTAATTTAAAAATACGTTGAACCGATTTTAATTCATCACTTATGGTTTCCGACGCCTTTTCCCCTACTTTTTTATCTTTCAAAAACAGGTCAATATTGTCTTTGACTAAATCAAAATCCTCATGTTTTGAAAGGAAGGAAAGAATATTTTCCTGGTTTTGGAATATCAGTTTTTTTTCTCTTTCTAACTGTGCCATAAACGCAGTTGTAGGATAAGCTTTCTCCATTTTACGCACAATGGCGGAAGCATAGAGGTTCATCGTTTTTTTATCGCCAGCCTCTGTTTCGCTTTTGGTTTTAGCATTGTTTAATTCAGCTACCCACTCCTTTTTATTGAGCCTTGCTAATTTCCTTATATCCTCCGCTTTGGTAATTTTTTTAGATTTAATTATGTTGGGAATAATTTCATTGCCAAACCCTAATAATTTTCCTAAAGCATTGTTGATTTTTTCATCGGCTTTATCTTCTGGATCAAAAAATGATCTATCGGATATTTTATCTAAAAAACCTGGAAGGTCATTTTTATTTTGCTCAAACAGGTTTAACGCCTTCTTAATTTTATTTCCTGAAACCAGCTTTGTAACCGCTTCTACAATTTTTTTAGGATGTTCATTCTTATAATACTCCTCTGCTTTGTTCTTGTATTCTTGTAAAAGCTCTATATTTCGTTTACTTTCTTTAGGCACTTTTGAAGAGACAATCATTTCTTTTGCAGCCGAATCCACATCTGCCAGCAAAATTTTTGGGTCTGCTAATGCAGCATCAAAAAGCAAAGGTTGAACCTCAGTATGGATTCCAATAGAAATTCGGGAATTGAATACCTGGCCAAAATCATTTTTAAGCAAAGTGTCTTTGCGAAGCAGTGCATAAAAAAATGCAGCCTCTATTTTAGAAAATTGCTCCAAACGATGTGCAACTACCAGGTGTTCTATTTTTTCAAAATTTAAGTTGGTTTCCCGGAACAAAAACGATATATCGAGGTGATCTGTATTCTCCTGCAAATCGGCAATGGCAACTTCCCTGGCATGAAAAGACACTTCGCTAAGAAGGTGGTCAAATTCAATAGTTTCCGGTTCGGTTGCATTCTTAATAGTGATATCAATTATTTCGAGGGGTGCTGCATTAAACCTGATTGCATCAAAATCAGAACTAAAAAGCAGGGTCCTGTTTCCCCGTGAAAATACTTTCATTAAAATATCCGCTTCATTTTTATCACTGCCGATTAACTGGTTTTGGCGCCAGTTAATTTCATATTTACCATCCCTGCCCGTAATGGTTTCACCAAGCAATTCTTCACTGCGCAGATCCTTATCAAATACCTGTACAAATACTCCAGAGACAGGGGCGCCGTTAGCCTGGGTTACGGTTCCTTTTACAAGAGAAACAATGTCGGTATTTCTAAAAGCACCCAATGACGCTAACAGTTCATTCAACTTGGCTGCTGTTTTTTCCTCCACCATTCCGCCCAGGCTATCACCAAGGCCTTGTTGAACCTGAAATGTTTGTACCAATTTAGTAGTCCCTTCACCATAGGAAGATGAATTTTTTTCGCGGTTAATCAATTTTGCCAATTGACTAAGCTCCTCCTCGGTGGGGCTATTGGGCGGCTGATTGGCCTTAAACACCTTTTTGCCAAAAAGGAAAAGCAGGGCGAACTGTAAATTGGCAACTGAACTGCCCGGGGTATTGGGGTTGATGGGTGGAATGATCTTTTCCATGATAAAACTTTTTGATGGTTATAATTCGTTATTTCCTTAGCTTTTGCTTTTTCTATTTTCGTTTCTATTCCTGATCACCTCGTTATTAAACATTAAAATCTTACAGTTCAGAAAAGACACATATGTGATGAGAGAAGCCTACCTACCAATCGTTGTAACACTTGAAGAAGTGAAGCATATACCAAGGCTTTCTTCAAATGCCAATCATGCTCCTGGTTATGTACTATTGGGAGGTATAAAATGACCAAAGCTATTTGAAATGTTAATTTCAATTGACCCGCCAGCTATGTTAGCTTCACCTGCACTGATTATTGCTTGGTTCTCCGCAATAACTGCTTGGGAAATTTCAACTCCTGGTATGGAATGAGGCGCAATTATTAATTCTCCTTGTTCCGTTAAGACCCATTTTATAGAACCTGTGTCTGATGTTAATGAAGGTAAAGCTCCCCTGTCGTGAAAAAAGTGAAGCGGGACAGAAAATGGAGCCGTACCGTTCACCGCGTTCACAGAAAACTTTTCATCAATCCCTTTTATAGCCCCCCTTCCTTTTGGAAGCGAAATGGAAGGAACCTCAATCGCATTGGATTTAGTTTTCCCTCCGTCCATTTTCAGGAACTGAGAAGACGAGTTGTTTGATGATGGCTCTTTCATCCTGTATTTTTCAATTATCCAAATCAGATGTGAAACCGCGTTAAGATTGAAATCATGCCTTTGTCTATCTTAATTTATACCTGGTTCGGCTAGGAATCTTGGGAACTGTTGAATTGACGTTCGCCAATAATATTAACTTACTTCGTTTGGCAGGGTAATGAGGGAATATTGGCCCGGCTAATTTTTTAGGGAGAGCGTAAGGTTAATCAGTATGGGTTTCTTGAATTTAATAGGCTTTTCAATATACCTTTTAAAGTTTGTATTATTAGAAATTGAAACCAACTAATTGAAACTTGTTTAATTTTTCAATTAGTTTCATAGAATTTTATTTAGCAGGATCACGGCTGGATGCAGAAACCTGTATAATAACTCCCAAACTAAGTCAGTTAAAAAAGATCAGGAAAGAATCCTGCAATCTCCTTTTTATAATTTTTCAAGCATGGCAATCTACCTGCTTTTTTTTTAGACAACACTTTTTGCGCTATTCCAACTTTTCACCTCAGCAGGCTTTTTGAGGACTATGTAACAGCGTTGTTTGTTTACTGTGGCATGCATAAAAGGGCGCTTTGCCATCTTTGGCCTTATCCGCCCGGATGGTGTAATGAATGCAAAATGACTGTGATATCTTCATAAAATTGCTTTTTTTAGTTTTCAATTCAGAATTACATCCCGTTTTTAGGTAACATCCAAGTTATCAGAAAATGCAGCATAACGTTGTAATCCATTTGACTATTTAATTTAATTATAAATAAATACACCTTTTTCTGTTACCTCAATGGTAAAAACTAAAAACAGGTAGTCAGTTAGGTAACGAGGACCATGGCTTTCTTTGGGTTTGTTGAGGAAATAATTAAACAAAAAACCTTGTAAACAAAGCTGTTTACAGGATTTCGTACTTCTTTAAGGGAGTATTCGGTGCACCCAACTGGGTGTTTCTCGAACCTCCTTCTTAAGTATTAAATGGTTCTTTAAATAAATGAGTTCAATAAAAAAAAGCTACTTGATAGTGAATAGATTATTTTCGTTCTGTTGTCAAGGTCCTTGCGAATTCTAATACTTTATCCTGACCAGTCAAAATATCTGTAAGAGAATTCCTCACTTCGTAATCTGGAACTATACCTTTCGCTCTATTCTGTCCTTTTACAGATGTTTCATAAACTCCAGTTGAGCATTTTAACACAAGCTTGCTATTTGGTAAAGGGAAAGGAAACCCTATTGTATTACAAGAGTATGAACCAGAACTCAATTCACCAATCAACGGTCCTAACTTATAATTTCTGACAAAAGACAAAATATGGCCCGTGGAAGAAAAACTTCCCCCATCGATAAGAAAATACATTTTCCCTTTATATCTATTGTCATCAACCATTGTTATATTGGTTAATCCCAAGTATTCGCTGATAGTTGATGTATTTGAATAGACAAAATCTTTAACCATTAAGTATAGTAGGAAATAAGCTGCGTTTAGCGGCGTCCCTCCGCCATTTCCCCGTAGATCAATAATAAGATTATTTATCCTTTTATTTTTAAGCTCGAGAAAAGTATCATTCAGGAACCTATTTCTTATTGAATCATTTGGATAATCAAGCCTTGGATAAGTCAGGACTGCTGAACTATAATCTGCTGTGATATTGAGCTGGTTTTTGGTACCGGGAGGAGGAGGATTAAACTTGACAAATTCAGACATGTCCAGCGCTTTTAAATTAATCTCACTATTTTTCCCGTTTTTGTTAACTATTAGCAGTTTATAATTTTCGACATTAAACCACTCTGGAATTTCATAGTTGAACCAACTCATTGGCTTGTTCATAATATAATATTGTACTGATGAATGAATGCCATCTGCGCTAACTCTATTGAGAAAATTAGTTATTTTGATTGTCACAGGGGTATTATTGATTTCTAAGACCTCTGTTCCTGGCAATAAGAGGGAATCTGCGC
>JACMRH010000127.1 GCA_014376535.1 Cytophagales bacterium
CCCAATAATGAATGAGGAAATGGAAAAATATTTAGGGTATATAAATGGACAAGCATCAAAAATGAAAGGTATTGTTCTCCGGAACAATGGTATTAAAAAAAGGTATTATGCTTTAAATTCAGAAGGCAAAGTAACTCATACAAATGCCCAAATGACGTCTCTTGCTATTAGAGAATTGGCAAAAACTGCAGAAATTGACCTGAAAGATATTCCTTTAATTGCTTGCGGTACCTCTTCACCTGACCAAATTATGCCTTCACATGGGGTAATGGTTCATGGGTGGCTACCAGAATCTGCCGCTTCAGAGGTTATTACACCTTCAGGTAATTGCTGTGCAAGCTTGCATGCATTAAAATATGCGTATCTGGCTATAAAAAGCGGAGAAGTAGAGGCTGCTATTTGCACTGGATCTGAAAGGTTTTCCAGCATACTGAGATCTGACCATTATGAGGATGAAATAGAAAAATTAGCCCAAATGGAAGCAAATCCACGGCTTGCCTTTGAAAAGGATTTTCTCAGATGGATGCTTTCTGATGGTGCCTGTGCATTTCTACTTTCTGATAAACCAGCAAATTCAGGCACTAGTTTGAAGATTGACTGGTTAGATGGAGCCTCTTATGCCCATATGGTAGAAACATGCATGTATATGGGGGGTGAAAAAGAAAAAGATGGAAGCCTAAAAAGTTATATGGAATATGACCAGCAAGAACTTTTGGACAAGTCCATCTTTACTATCAAACAGGACGTCAGGCTTCTGGATGCCAATATAGTTCCCTATGGATATGACAAATTAAAATCAGTCTTAGCAAACAAGGGACTTACCGTTGATGATTTTGATTATTTCCTTCCGCATTTATCCAGCGAATATTTCAGAGGAAAAATTTCTGAAATACTGAAAGATAATGACATGGATATACCCCAGGAGAAATGGTTTACAAACCTGGCTTATACAGGCAATGTGGGAGCAGCTTCTCCTTTTCTGATGATAGATGAAATGATGACCTCCGGTAAACTTAAAAAAGGTGACAAATTACTTTTGATGGTACCGGAGAGCGCAAGGTTCTCTTATGTGTATGGTTCATTAACTGTTGTTTAAGTTTAAAACTAAAACAAATGAAAAAGGAAGAATTGCCACAAGACCCAAGTAGCCTTAACAAATACACTAAGGAAGTATGTTATGTGGTAGATGAAACGGGAAATTACACTACAGGCCTGAGCAGCGGCTGGGATGTAAAAATTTCGGCTTTGGACGTTACCTGGAATGACATTGAAACCAAAACAGCAGATGCAGGTCAAAAAGTTATATCAGGAGAAGTAAGTCCTGTATTTTATTACATGCAGCTTCGGGTAATGGACCTTGAAATCATATCGGCTTATACCGGGTTTTGGCAATGGCAGATAAAAAGACATTTTAAACCAGAAGTTTTTAAAAACCTTTCTGATAAAAAACTCCAGAAATATGCCAGCCTTTTTGAAGTTAGCCTGGAAGAGCTCAAACATTTCAAAAAATGAAAGTAGACTTTAAGCATATCCAATCTGCACATTGCGAGAATGGTGTAACAACTAATTTATTAAGACACAATGGTTTAAGTCAAATGACCGAGCCACTCGCATTTGGTATTGGCTCAGGAATCTTTTATATATATATCCCTTTATTAAAAATTAATGGTGGTCCTGCAATTGCCTACAGGACAATGCCTGGTAAGATTTTTAAACGAACCTGTAATTCACTGGGAATTGATATTGTAAGAAAAACTTTCAGCTCTAAAGAAAAAGCCAGTCAGTTTCTTGATGACTGCCTTAAAGCAAATCAGCCCGCCGGTTGCCAGGTAGGTGTTTATTATCTTCCTTACTTTCCAAAGGAATATCGTTTTCATTTCAATGCACATAACCTGGTTGTTTTTGGTAAAGAAGATGGAAAATATTTAGTGAGCGATCCTGTAATGGAAACCGCCACAGAACTTACCGAATATGAATTAGATAGGGTACGATTCGCCAAGGGGCCTCTTGCACCAAATGGGCAAATTTACTATCCGAAGGAAAAGAAGACAGTATCAACCGAGCAACTGAAACTAGCTATTCAGAAAGGAATTAAAGGAAGCGTTCGGGATATGCTTCATATTCCAGGAAATATTGCAGGGGTTAAAGGAATAAAATATACGGGGCAAAAAATCAAAAAATGGAGAGATAAATTGGGCGTGCATAAAGCAGGCCTTTATCTGGCACAACTTGTTCGTATGCAGGAAGAAATAGGCACGGGTGGTGGCGGCTTCAGGTTTATTTATGGGGCATTTTTACAGCAAGCCCATCAATATATTCCTAATGACCAACTATTAGAAATTTCTCAGGAAATGACCAAATCCGGAGATTTGTGGAGAAATGCCGCTATTCAGGCAGCAGGCATATTCCGTGGAAGGGCAACTGAACAGGCAGATTTCAACAATATGGGCGACAGACTTTTCGAAATTTCCGAACTGGAAAAAGCTGCTTTCAAGGAATTATCAAAAATTAAGTGGCAGTAATTCCTGCCATACATATCGAAAACCTTCATTTTCATTACGAAAAAGAATCAGGAACATTCTTAAACGGCCTTTCATTAACAATTCCTGAAAATGACCGTTTTGGATTATTCGGGCCAAACGGCGCTGGTAAGTCTACTTTAATGAACCTCATGACTGGAATCTTAAAGCCGGAATTGGGAACTATAGAATTGTTTGGCACAGACTTACAACAAAATCATAAAAAGGCAGTAAAAAAGATATTTGGATTTGTTCCACAAGACTTTTCTTTTTACAATGAACTTAGCCCTTTAGAAAACCTGGAATTTTTTGGTGCCTGGTATGGAATGTCTGCCAAAGAAACCCGTATGGCATCTGATGAATTGCTTGAAGTAATGAACCTAACTTCTGTAAGAAATAAATCTGTTGGGCAATTTTCCGGAGGGATGAAACGCAGGGTTAACCTGGCAATTGGCGTAATGCACAAACCCAAAATTCTATTTCTGGACGAACCTACTGTAGGGGTAGATGTACAAACCCGCCATGCAATTATTGAATTTCTTCTTGAATTAAACAAGAAAGGAATGACCCTGGTTTATACTTCGCATCAATTGAGTGAAGCTGAAAGCTTGTGTGAAAACATTGCACTTATGGACGAAGGAAAAATTATTGCGCAAAACAAGCTCAGCATTTTATGTGAGGAATATAAAGAAGAGGGCCTTGAAGGATTGTTCTTAAATTTAACCGGAAAAGCTTACCGCGATATGTAGATGTACAAACTATACATCACCATATTGAAAGATTTTAGGATACTAATGCGGGACAAGGTTGGCCTTACACTCATGTTTGTAATGCCTATTTTGCTTGTTTTGGTCATGACCTCCATTCAAAACAGCACTTTTGAACTGGTAAATAACAAGAAATTATCCCTGATAGTATGGAATAAGGACACGGCCCAAACCAGTAAAGAATTTGTTCTTGCAATAAGTAAAATGGGTATGTTTAAAGTTGAATCCTTGGACTTAGCCAATACCAACGAAGACATAAAATCCGGCATGGCTAATTCCGGAACTTTGGTTGCCCTAATAATTCCTTCAGATTTCACAGATAAAATAAAGTCTAAAGCATTAAAGATTGCCCAAAAGTCAATAGATGAACCTAATACCGGCGTTACAAAAAAAATAATCAAAGAACATCCGTCAAGCTTAACATTACTATACAATCCTGTTCTTGATGAATCTTTCAGAAGATCTGTACAAGGTGCAATGCAAAGTACACTGCAATTGATTGAAGGGAGACAAACAATACAAACTTTGTATACCGGTATTCTTTCAAAGCCTATGCCTTCAGATCTTGAATCTGATATTATTGAACCATCACTGGATATTTCACTTTTAGCAGTTTCGAAGGATGGAAGCGGAAAAATCCCCAATGCAACTCAGCACAATGTACCCGCATGGACCTTGTTTGCTATGTTTTTTATTGTTATTTCTCTTGGCAGCAGTATCGTGCGGGAAAAGCAGAGCGGAAGTTTCATTAGGCTTAAAACATTGCCTACAACCTATTTTGTAGCTATTATTTCAAAACAACTTACCTATTTAACAGTCACTTTATTTCAGGTGTTTGTAATTTTTTCCTTAGGCTTATGGTTTTTTCCATTTCTGAAATTACCTGTTCTTTCACTTCCGTCCGATTTATTGGGTTTGGCACTTGTTTCAGTTATATGTGGTTGGTCAGCTGTTAGTTATGCTATTTGCGTTGGGGTCATAGCATCTACCCAGGAACAGGCGAATGGATTTGGGGCTGTTTCAATCGTAATTCTGTCTGCAATTGGAGGTATCATGGTGCCATCTTTTGCGATGCCGGGGTCTTTCGATTTTATATTGAATTTATCCCCGCTTTACTGGGGACTGAAATGCTATTATGTGTTGTTTTTAGAACAAGGAAAATTTATTGACCTCGTTCCCCATCTTTTGCCTTTATTGCTTTTTATTGCCGTTATGCAAGGCATCACACTATACAGTCTCAAAAGAAAGAACTTAATTTGAAAAATATTAAAAATGGAAACCGCTGATTTAAAACAGGAGCTAAAAGAAAATATTATAAAATTTTTAAATCTTACTGGTACACCTGCTGAAATAAAAGATGATACAGGCTTTTTTGGTGAAGCAGGTTTAGGCCTGGATTCTATTGATTCACTAGAACTCATTGTAATGATGGACAGACAATATGGAATAAAAATCAACGATCCAAAAGAAGGACGTAAAGCGTTGGTGGACATCAACACAATGGCTGCTTATATTGTTGAACACAGAGAGAAAAAATAATTCTATTGAGCAGGATATTTGTAACAGGAATTGGAATAATAAGCCCGCTGGGAAATAACCTTGAAGAGAACCACAATGCCTTAAAAACAGGTACATGTGGTATTTCTAACCTGGAATTATTTAAATCTAAGTATTCAGATGTTTTTCCTGTTGGTGAAATAAAATTAGATGATCAAACCTTAAAGGAGACTCTAATCGTTGATTCAAAAGGCATTACTAGGACTACTTTACTTGCGTTGCATTCTTTTCAGCAGGCTTTAGAAGATAGTGGTTTAAGTGCCAGAGATCTTCAATCTTCAGAAACGGCTTTGATCGGTGCCACTACAGTTGGTGGGATTTGTATGACAGACGAATTGTACTGTGATGCCAATAACCTATCCCAAAATTCAGAAAACCTGGGCTCCTATGATATGGCTTCAGTTTTTCTTTACTTACAATCCAGATATAAAATTGGAGGAGTAATTAATACCATCAATACAGCTTGTTCATCATCAGCTAATTCAATCAGTTACGGTGCAAGATTGATACAGCAGGGATATGCCAAAAGGGCGATTGTTGGAGGCGTGGACAGTTTAGCCAAATTCACATTAAACGGATTCAATTCCCTGATGATATTATCTCAGGAGCTCTGCAAACCTTTTGATAAAGATCGCACTGGTTTAAACCTGGGAGAGGCCGCCGCATTCCTTGTTTTGGAAAAAGAAGAAGATGTTCAAAACAAGAAAGTATATGCTGAATTGAAAGGCTTTGCAAATGCAAACGATGCCTTTCACCCTTCATCACTTTCCGATGCCGGAGATGGGCCATATTTATCAATGCAAAATGCCTTGATAAACGGAAATCTAACACCGGCTGACATTGACTTCATCAATGCCCATGGAACCGGAACTGAAAACAATGACCTGGCAGAAAGTAATGCAATGCTTAGGTTATTTGGCAAGCACATAGCCTTTGCTTCTACTAAGTCCAATACCGGCCATACACTAGGTGCGGCTGCTGCAATCGAAGCTGTTTATTGTATTCTAAACTTACAGCACCAGGAAACTTATTCAAATCTCCGGTTCAAAAATCCCATTCCCGAGACAGGATTACTGCCGGTTGAGAATTATTCTAAAAAAACTATTAAACATGTAATGTCCAATTCCTTCGGATTTGGTGGCAATTGTAGCAGTTTGATCTTCTCCAGCATATAGCGGTATGTTTTATATTCATCATACAACTTGCATTTCTGCACAGCATACCTTCGGGAATGTAGATTTAAGTACTTTAAAGGAATCTGTAGATAATGAGCTGATTGCTTTGGAACCGGATTATGATTCAATCCCTCCAGGTCTGCTTAGACGAATGGGAAAAGCTGTGCGGTTTGGTGTAGGAGCAGGGTTATCATTGCTAAAAGAAAAAAAAACAAATGGCATTATCATAGGAACAGCCAATGGAGGATTGGAGGATTGTGTAAAGTTTTTAATACAAATAATTGAATTTGAGGAAGGTAGGCTGACACCAACAAATTTTGTACAGAGCACAACTAATGCTGTAGCCTCATCATTGGGATTAATGACGGGAAACAAAGGTTACAATGTTACCCACGTTCATCGCGGACTATCTTTCGAAAATGCCATGCTTGACACAGCCATGTTATTGAGCGAAAATCCTGACCATAGCTATCTTTTAGGAGGACTGGATGAAATTTCTCCTTACAACAATACAATTGAAAGATTAGGAAAGTGGTACAAAGAATCGGCTGCCTCAAATACTGAGCTTTATAACATTAAATCTCCAGGCAGTCTGGCAGGCGAGGGAGCGGCCATGTTTTTGGTCAACAATAAACCCATTGGAGCATTAGCCAGAATAATTAGCATGAAAATGCTACATACTACTGATAATGAAGAAGTTGTAAAATTTTTGCAAACTTTCCTGGAACCTTTTTTGAAAACAGGAATTACCCCAGACTTATTAATTACCGGTGAAAATGGTGACGAAAGACACCTGCCTTTTTACGAGGCGGTAGAAAATGAAATATCAAATGATGTCAGTATAATGCGTTATAAGCACATGAGCGGTGAATACCCTACCTCTTCTGCTTTTGCGCTTTGGCTATCTACCAAGGTTCTTAATTTGGAAATTTTGCCTCTGCATCTCTTCAAAAGAAA
>JACMRH010000128.1 GCA_014376535.1 Cytophagales bacterium
AATGCCGGGTATTGCAAATTGCAGATAATTGTCAATTATTGTTACCTCAAGTGTACTCAATTTCTTTTTAGCAGACTTCTCCACTCTTTTCATCTGCTTTAAAACATTTAGGAGTTCGTTTTTTAAAACCCTGAAACTTGCTTTTGATGTCACTTTTAAATTTTAATTTAAAAAAATATTATTAAATGCTTAAAAAAAAAAGACCACAAGGATACTGCTATGAAACTGTGGAGCTTTTATCAAAAAAGTAATGATTGTTGATAGATAAGCATTTATTAATTTATTGATTATCAAATGCATAAAGTAATATTACCTCTACTCTATTAAAACTCTATCAACAAAATAAGGATTATTTTACAGTGATTTGTTGATAGAATATTTTGTCCAGAGCTTTTCGCAGGACTTTAGGATTATTCATGATTATTTTCGTTTAGAATGTAAAATAAAGAAACATGCATGCAGTCTACTTTCATTCTAATAACATTATTTAAACTTTTCTAAAATCAATACTCCTAAAGCTTCACTAAATCAGATTTCAATCCTGTACCCGTAATTTTTAAAACACTTATAGCTCTTGTTATTGCTACATACAATAAGGAACGCTCACTATTATAATAGTCTTCCTTTGCCAATTTTTCCATTTCATCTAATTTTTGAAAATACAATGGGGAAGTCCTATTATTTACATCAACGAGGATAACAGCCTTGAACTCCAGCCCTTTCAAACTATGAAATGTGGAAAGTACTACACCATCAGAATTATCTGCAAGGCTGGTCGTTCTATCTGCATAGGGGATTTTTAATGTGTGGAGTTTTGTTTTTATATCCCTGATCGCCTCTTTAGTTCGGCCCCCAACAGCAATGTCACTGTATTTAAATCCCTCGTTTCTAAGGTCGTTAATAAACTGAATTACGGTATCAATTTCTTCATCTTTTGTTTTGAACACATCGTATGTTGGTGCCTGACCATGAAAGAGAGAGAGATAACCATTAAACTTTTCCGATTCGCCGTCAAAATCATCATAATTAATTCCTTTTACAGCAGTTATTGCTAGGCGTTTAATTTCTTCGGAAGTTCTGTAATTAATTCTTAGTTGTTTACTCCTTGTTCCCCTGACTGCAATGCCGGCAGATGTAAAGTTCAGTTTCCTGGAATAAATTTTTTGGTACGGATCGCCTACTAAAAATAAATCGTTGTCCTTTTCTTCAACCAATGATCTTAAAAACCTTAATTCAACATTTGAAAGATCCTGGACTTCATCTGCTATCACATATTTATAAACTTTTGGCTCCTGTGTTCTATTATGAGCTGATACCAGGTTAAAAAGTTCTGCCCTGTCAATATACCCGGTTTGTTTTTTGTTTTTATTATATAGTTCAAACAACTCCCAGATATCCATTTTCTTCTTTCGGCTAATAGGCTTCCCTCGCCCGATCCTGCTTACTTTTATATACTCGTCGATAGTCTTGATATCATTAAAGAGAATTACACTCTGGTATTCACTGGATAAAAAGAAAGGATCATATTCAGACAAATTGTCTTCCAGCAATTCATCCCATAACTCCAAACTAGTTTTTGAATTAAAAGAATCCAACATTCTTGTTGACTTATCAATTAAAACATGTTCCCTGGCTAGCTCCCTCACCAACGAATCAATATTGGTAATTAGAACGTTGTTTAAATCAATTGACAGTTTTTCCGCCAACTGAATAAGGTTTTGTGTAAGTGCATTTGTGAATGTTGTGAATACAATTTTCCGATTGTCTCCATTCACCGGGAGAGAAGATAATGCCTTTAGTCTGTGCAATGCTACTACCGTTTTACCAGTACCAGCCCCACCTGTAACTTTTACTGAACCTTTAAAATTCGATTCTACTAATTTTCTTTGGGAAGGATGCAAAAATATCTGCCATTTATTGAAGTCTCCATTTATAATTTCCGCCATCATATCATCGTCAACTTCAATAAAATTACGCTTGTTATTAATGCTATTTACCTGCTCTTCGTGATCAGAAGATTTGGATTTACCCTCATTAATTTCTGCCAGCAACAACTCATAATTAGCGCCGTCCGCTAAATAAAATAAGTTCTCAAATGCATCAACCGGCAGGTATTTTTCTGAATTACCCAGCTCATTCAAATCTTTAACAGACCTCACTAAGTTCATCAATTGACCCGGAACACCAATGGACATGATTTCCTCATCTGTATATTTTTCGAAAAGCGTGGCTGGCGCTGGCTGCAGTTTATTATAGTCAGCCACAATTGGCTCTGGAGCATTAAATATTTGTGCTGTTTGAGTATTCTCATTCCAATGGAAGACTTTATTTTTTGCCCAGTCCATTGCCTCGTCATGATTATCCACCCATAATAAGTAATTGTCATCACCCGTCTGTGGCACTTTTATAATCGCCCTGTATTTATCATCAATCCTGGCTGTTCTTAAAAGTGGGTCTTTAAACGAACTGATTGGTTCTAAATGAATGGCTGAAGACTTTGAATTATCCCTAAATTTTTTCTGGAATTCCAATACTTTCTTCTGTATTGTTTTGGGCAACTCAAATAACTGCTCCATGCATTTATCGTGGATATATAATTTCATAATTTCAGGGTTTCAATTTTAAAATCCAAAGGGTCTATTTCAGTATAACCTGCCTCCATAAACTTCAATCGAGCTTCATCAGATATAGCATGTAAAAAAAGTTTCTGCTCCCGGAACCCTAATGCAGCTTCCGGCCAGGAAGTTAATTCATCCAGGAAAAAACTACCTTCCTTATCAAAATGTATATTATGATCAATTAAGGATCTTATGAAATCATGAATCTCGTTATCATAATACTGAAGGCAGTTATATTTGTTATCTCCTGTTACAGAAGATGTTTCTTCGCCTGCTATCGGTATGGTTTCAGATATTAGCTTGTTATCAAACTGGATCATATTAAAAGTGATCCAAAAGTTCTCCCATTGATTTTTATCGATGTCAGCTTCCGAAGGAGAAAGATATAGCGATGATACAACCTGCAAATCAGACAACCTTACTGCTGTTTTCAAACTACCAATTAAACTCACCGATGGTAACAAAGGGAAAATATAAAATTCGCCATTTTGTTGTTTGGCGGCAATAGCTTTTTGGTCAATTGGTCTTGATGTATCGTTCATCACCCTCTCAATGTTTTCGAGATCAACAGAAGGAGTACCGAAAACTACTTGCCGAAGTGATAACATCAATGCAATCTTCTCAGGAACTTTATCTTTTGATAAAGGATTTTCCAGCAACCAAAGTAGCCGTTCAAAAGAGTTTTTTTTCTCAATAAGGATACTTTTAAAATGGGCCCAGTACGGGATTTTTTTATAAGATTCTATTGCTTTTCGAAACAAAACAGGATCAACAAAAAGTTCGTCTTGTTTGATAGGTTTAGAAGATGTATCATTTTCTTTTTCCACTGCATCAAACTTCTCCAGGTCATTCCATGTTAATGTCCATGAAATCTTATCCCCTGATTCTACAATAGCCATCCGCTTATGTACATCATTTACAAAACGATTATGTTCCTTGCTTGCATGAAATGTGTAACCATCCATGTAGAGGGCTATCGATTTTGCAGATTCTCTCAAGTGATCATCATCAACTGGTAACCCATCTTTATCAATTGCCACCAAACTGATAAAAAAATCTGCTCTTGTCCTGAACCTTACACCCTGCGAAAGACCCAAATCATATTGTGGACGTAGTATATAATAGTAGCTGTAGGTTGCGCTTGTTATCTTGAATTTATAGTTTATCACCCCATCCTCGATAAACTTTTCAAAATTGTGATCGGGGCTATTTTTCTGTTCCAAATAATTTCTAAGACTTCTAACAAATCGGTCTTCCAGTTCGCTTTCCTCAATCTGACCGCTACCAGATAAAGTTCCTAACCCGCTTGTAAACATTTCCCATGCCTGTGACTTATCTACAATTCTTTTAAAAAGAATTTCAGCTTTTTGCCTGCTTAGCTCTTCCTGGTAATGTTGATTTGAATATGTAAAAATGCACCTGTAACAACCGTCTTTTCCCTGTTGTTGGCAAGAACATTCCCTGATAGCATCGTAGGCCTTTTTTATCACGTCTGTAAACTCTGCCGGGCTAAAAAGCTTTTCGAGGTAACCAGTACCTCCAGGTATTACATCATAAATGACAAGATATCGATCGAAGCGACTGTTTTTGGTGTTGAATTCAGCATACTGTAAAAAGCCCAAGTGTTGAGGATTACCCTTATAGTATTTTTTGAGACCCAGTTGGAGCCCTGCCATAAACATATTTACCTGGGCATCACTTTCAAATTCCTGGACCGGTAGTAGGACTTTTAATGCTTCTGTTTTTATTTCCCTGAATAAATAGACTTCCTCAAAAACGTCGTCTGAATATGCTTCGTACTCCTTGTCTTTATGCTTGCAGAATCCGTAATGGAACTTGTAATCAGTCACGTGTAGTTTAGAAGTGCTTTTACCGCAGTATTTGCATGTAACGAAACCATGACAGGGCACATCCTCCAGTTTATTAATAATGATCTTATTGGCATTATTTACTTTTGTCAATCCAAGATTCACCTCAGTAATAGTCACATTTTTTACATACTCAATGCCAAAGGGAATTTCTTTCATACCCCATGCTCCCTGAAAAGAATCTGGCTTAAATTTTATATGCTTTGATATCCGATAAAAAATGTCATCTCTTTCTTCACTGCTATCATCCAATTTAGATTTATCCCTGTTATTTACAGATTTCACACTGTTGAGTTTTACAAAAACATGCTGGTTCTTAGCCGAAGACCAGGATGCATCGCCGCATTTTGGACAGTTAACTTCATGTGAAATGGAACTATTTTCAAGGTGGTCGCAATTGGAACAAAATCTTTTACGCAACAATACTCCCGCTTCAGTCCAACTGAATGTATTGAGGCCTGTAATTGCAAATTTGTAACCCTGTGAGTAAAATGAATTATCCGGGGCAAATTCCCGTATAGCGGTACTGGACGCACGAACGATTTCGAATTGCTTATCTGAGGGAATTCCGTCACTCGATTTTGCTTTATTGGATTTTACCCATGCATTTAATGTAACCCCCGTTTCAGGGAATGCATAATTGGGTAACATTCCAACATTGGTTAAATGTTCCAGTATAGACCTCTTATCAATAAGACGTTTTAACCCCCACAGTGCTTTTTTTTCCCCTTCTAATATTTTACGCTCCTCATCAGTGGCTGCCAGTTTATTTTCCTTAATTATTTTATCGATGTCCTTTCTTTTTTCCTGGATATACTTGTATTCATTTTGAAGGCTTAGGAATACGTTTCTCAATCGCCTATAAAAGCTTTCCTCCAGTAGAAAAGTTTTCAGCTTATCCAATACTTTCTCATCCTCCAGGTCCGGCCTATAAAACTCGGTAAACCTATCTAGTAACTCCGTTTCGTTTGCTTTAATGAAACTAATGATCCTATTGGCCAGGAAATCCGGCAAATCGAGGTCCGCATTAAGTAACTGTAGTTGCATCAATACACCGGGAATGATATGTTCCTGTGAGTTGGCTGAGGTCCAGTTATCAAGGCAATATGCAAAGAAGTGCCGGAAAAGTATATCCTTGGCCTCAAGGTAACAACCAGGTGTAGCTATTTCGCCCTCCATTATGTCTTTTGGCTCACCAAAATAAAAAAGATCATGTGCCCTGTTCTTTGCAAAATTTATAATTAACGCTGATCCTGTAGATCGTCCGGCACGACCGACACGTTGAAGAAAATTAGAAGTAAGTGGAGGAACCGAATTATTCATTGCGGTATTCAAAGTTCCTATATCAATACCCATTTCCAGTGTGGACGTAGCAACGAGTGTATTAAGAGAATTAAAGTGAGGTCGCTCTTTAAAGTCCTTTTCCTTAAATTCTCTATCTCCTCTTTCCAGTACACCTGTATGCTCGGCTGCATAAATTCTTGGGGACCGGTTTCTGTTATACACTAATTGGTAATAATTGGGTCTCAATACTGGCCCTTTTTCGTAAGTGCCTGCACAGCTATAATTCAGGCATTTTAGATTGGCCATAAATATATCAGATGGTGCCACTGACAAAACAGATGCGCATGTATCGCATAGATAATGATTCACCTTATTTTCTACAATAACAGCAACTGGCTCTATAGAATAATTTATGGCTTCATCAGTTGCCTTCATACTTAATAATCCCACAGACACCAATACCTCAAATAGTTTTTGATAAAAATCATTCACCATTTCCGTTGCATTACCAGCCTGAAGGAAGGATTTGGTATAATAGCTATGATACCAGTTTTTTGTTTTGGTATAAGTTATATCCAATATTTCGCCCGGCTGCTTAATTGTAGAAATCACTTTCGGAAATCTTGAACTGGGCCCAAAGTATTTATTCAAAAAATGTCGTGGGTCTTTATTCCAATTTAATTCCCATCGTGATAATGAATTAGTTCTTGCTTTTGAGAGATATTCATGATCAATACCTCCCCTTGTTCTTATCCTGTGTAGTATACCATTCACAAAAGGCAACAGTAATTTTTCATCAATTACTGCCAAATTATTTTGACCTAACCAATCTTTTATTTGATCATAAATAGCACCCAATTTAGAAGCATCAAACATTACCGCAGAAGTTCCTGTTTTTTCAAGTGTCCTACCAATTGTTGCATTATAGCCAAACTCGGATATAATTTCCCAACGCATTCTTTCATCAAACTCTTTCCTGAATAATTCAGAAAAATTACGGCCATTCCGATAATCAATATTCAGGTCAGCCTTGCCTGCATAATCTGAAGGAAAAAAACGATAATAATAAGCTTCTGTATTATTATCGCCTTCGGCATCGGAAGCATTTTTCCAAAAGCTTATAAATGCTTCCTGTAATTCGGGCAGTGTAACTGGTTTGGTTTGCTGGTTGATTACTTTTTGCAAAGATGCCCGAAAAGTAAACCGGTAATTCCTTGCCTCTACAAAACCTGCCTGGTGAGCCGCATCCTGCACACTGTTTGTAAAGGCCAGTATTTTCCTGTATTTATCTGGCCGGGGATCAAGATCAGAAGATAACACCTGGCTCACAGTTATAGATGACAGGGTTGCTATTCGGGTACCAATAATGCTGACAGTATTCTCTGTATTACATTCCGGACAGACATGACGAGCACGTGTTTCTTTTAATTTTCTTACGGCTATTATCTTATACTTTTCATCGTCCTTTTTTTCAAATAATGCCAGGCTTACGGGATCAATATAGTCATTGATCAAATTAGTGGGCTCATATTCTTCTATTGGTTTATGCTCAGCGGTATTAACCAGGTAAAGGTTTTTGTGATGGGAGAAAAAATATTCATACACCTGTACAGAATCAGGATTAAAATGATTTTTATTATCGTCTTTTACCCCCAACCAGCCACTGGCACCACATTCCCTGCAGAAATAGGCTGGTAAAGCTTTTGGTTCCTTCCTCGTTACAGTTTTATCCCTCCAGGCAAAAATCGGTTTTTCATTTACTACACGAAATACACCACTGAGTTCTCTTACCCATACCTGAATCTGCAAATAAAGAAAAGGCGCTTTCTTCTTATCTCCTATTCTTGCTTCACTAATCAAAGCCAGCAGGGACTGGAGTACTTCCTCCTGCGGATTGATCTCGTTTACTGCATCCCATTCCGGAAGGCGTTTAAATTCATGATTGCTGTCGGCCAGTTTTGATAAGAGTAAAGGAAGACTTATAATTTTTTCTGTCGAAATAGCTACAATGTCTTTTACCAGCTTCAACTTCTTCAATTCATTTCCCAACTGAACTTCATTAATATTTTCCGGCAATTGCCATAAACGTTTCTGACGTTTAATATAATGTTCGTAGGTTTCATTTTCTCTTAGCCTGCTTTCCTCAAGGCCAATCTGCCGTGGTATATAATATTCAAGTTGTGCATCTTCATTAAAAAAGTCATCCAGGCTTACCCTTTTCTCCCCTATAATTGCACCTTCATTAAATTTCTCACCAAATATTTTTTCTGCATACGTGGTTAAAAGTTGCCGTGATTCCTCCCCTTCTCCCATGGTAGCAGATGTGCCCACAGCACATACCTGCCCTTTGGGTATTTGTAATTTCAATTTTAACCTGCGAATGAGGTTTGCCACATCCGTTCCCTGTGCACCGTCATAGGTATGCAACTCATCTAATACCAGGAACTGAAGTAAGGATGGATCCTGCAGGTTGTAAGCCCAGAGCTGGTGATAATTATGCCTCATCAATGCGTAATCCAACATCTTGAAGTTTGTAAGCAGAATATCAGGAGGACTATCCAGTATACTGTTTCGATTCTCTATTACATGCTCCGCCCCCATACTTTTCGGATATTCTTTCCGTTGCTTTCCTTCTCCTATAAATAACCCGGCAGTGACTTTGCCTTTGAGGCGATCATCATTCCAAATCGTCTCTGCAAGACGTTTAGCCTGGTCGGTGGCCAAAGCATTCATAGGATACAAAATGATTACTTTAATCCCTCTACGCTCCTGCTGTTTATAGCAATAATCCAATACGGGGTACATAAAACATTCCGTCTTTCCTGAAGAAGTTCCCGTTGTTATCAGGGTAGACTCCGGTTTATGTTGCGAGGCTGTATGGAGGCGATGAAAGGATTTGTACTGGTGATCATAAGGTGGAAAATCCGGCTTGATTTCCATTGGTATCAGGTCCTGTTCATGCGCTTTTACAAATGGTAGCTTCAGGGACACATAGGGCCCTTTAAAAATCCCTTCCTCAGTATGATTGATAAAATTGTAAAACGCTTCCTGAACATTTTTATCCTTAAAGTTAAAAGTGGCTTTAAGATATTCAAGAATGGAGTGTTTTACTTCGTATGCTTGTTGGAGTGGGAGCATTAATCTAATTCGCTTTTTATCAATCTAATTGTTTGAATAAATATCAAAATCTCTTTCTGTTTTTGTCTTTATTACACTTTTACTTTCGGCATCTGTTATTTCTTCATCATTAAACTCTTTGCTTGCAGGTCTTGCTCTTTTTGATTTTCCAAATTGCCGCAGAAAATTTATCTGAGGCTGCATTGTCATTGCAAGTGGAATGATTGGGTCAATGGCAGCGAGCAGATGTTTTAAGGTAATTTCTTTTACATCCGGATTTTCATCATAAGCGATGAACATTGCTTCTTTTACGCACTCTTCAATTTCAGCACCATTAAAATATTTTGATTTTTCAACTAGTTCGCTAAAGCTCGTTATCATGTTTTGATTATACCTATTTAAATGAATCTTGAAAATGTTTTCCCTTTCTTCTTTTGTCGGAAGGTCAACAAAAAATATTTCATCAAATCTGCCCTTGCGTAACAATTCTGGTGGCAAAGCCTGTATATTGTTTGCAGTAGCAACAACAAAAACCGGTTTTGTTTTCTCCTGCATCCATGTTAAGATGGTAGAAAAGACCCTGGAGTTTGTACCCCCATCCTTTTCACCGCCTCCAGTATTTAATCCTTTTTCAATTTCATCTATCCACAATACACAAGGAGCTACAGCTTCGGCGGTTTCAATTGCTTGCCGAATGTTATTTTCACTTGCTCCTACTTCTGCTTGAAAAACTTTGCCAATATCTAATTTTAAAAGTGGTTGCTTCCAACTGGCTGCGACACACTTTGCGGTTAAACTCTTTCCACAACCGGGAACGCCAACAAGTAAAATCCCTTTAGGTTCTTGCAAACCAAATTCCTTGGCTTTCCTTTGAAAAGATTTCTCTCTTTTTGTTAGCCAATCTTTCAAATTATCCAAGCCACCTAAACTACTTTCCAAATCTTGATTGACTTGATAGTAATCCAAAATCCCACTTTTCTTAATAATCTGCTCTTTCTCCATTGAGATTATTTGAGCGGCTTCTTTGGTTTGCAATCCAACTTTTTGCTTTGCTAATTGAAATGCTAAAAACGCTTCCATGTCTGTCATTCCTAAAGCGGAATCTATGAAGTGTTTTTTCAAATCATCATCAATCTTTTCACCTTTTGAAATATAGTCCAAATTTTTTTCTAAATCTTTTCTGTCAGGCAAAGGGATATTTACAACGGTTACAAACTTTTCCAATTCGTCTGGAATTTTAACGAACGGACCAGTAATAATAATATGCTTGTCATAAAAGCGAAGTTTCTCAGCTAACTTTCTCAGTCGTGTGAATGTTTCAACTTGGTCAAAATAGCGGTGTAAATCTTCAATGAGAAATATTTCTTTTTCGTTTTGTGTTTCCTTTTCGTCTGTGGTTTTGATAATGTAGTCAAGCATACCAATGTAGTCTTGGCAGCCCGCTATTTCTTCAAACTCTATATTTTTATCAATTTTCTTATGTTCCCGCAAACCAGTCACGCAATCCCAAACTTGAAATCTATAACCATTCTTGGTCGACAAATCCCTAATATATGTAAGTGAACGGTTATACTCCGTTGTTACTGCATAGATTAAAGGATAATTCGCTTTAATTAAATCACGGATGTTATCAAATGTTTGTTTAGAATTCATTTTATGATCTTTTAATTTTTTGAGTAATAATGGTGCTTGAATTATTTGATTTGATTTGACCTGAAATTGAACAGTATGTTTTGCCCTGATAGATTGCTGGAATCTGCTTTCGCTTTATTTGTTCGCCTTCTTTTCTTATAGTTCCGAAAGATTTATCAATTGCTTCCATTGCCTTATCGGCAAGTTTATGAATGTCTTCAGGAATATAATTTGAATCGGTCACAATTGCTCCATCAAACTTAATCACAAACTCTATCTCAGTTCTTTTTTCAGTTTCATTAGGCATTCTTGTGGACGCCACCATTTTAAATTTTTCTTTTTCAGTTTCTGTCGAATGAAATTTCAAATCCGGTAACACTTTAAATCCCACTGCTTGAAATTCCCTCAAAATAGTCTCCTTTGCATACAACACATTCAGCCCATAAAACTCACCTTCCAGTTCTTTAACTAACTCTTTTCCGTTCTTCATGTAGTAACTATTATAGGTTACAATGTTATCAATAACCTTTAATGCATATTCACCTTGCATGTTAGCTTTTGGGTTTGTACTATATACATACAAAACTTGCGTTTCCTTTTCAGTTTTTATTTTAAATTTCCAATTTAACTTCTCACAAGCTTTTTTAAGAATTTCCTGACTCATTACCTGTGGATTCTTTAAGAAAGTTGAAGATTCAAAGCAAGACATAATGATTTATTTAAGTTTAAAAAATGTTTTATCCTTAGTGACCATAAACACGTTGAGAGACAGCACGAAGTCTGAATCGCTTTTAAATCCAAGTTGACTTCGATTAAAAGATGGGTATTGCTTCTTTATCAAGTAGATAAAATTACTGATTCTATAGTCGCCGTAGTCATCAGGTTTCATCCTTGTAAATATCCTGATATAATCAATTTGGGGCTTAAGAACTGGTTTTATTCTTGGTTCCTCCTTAATCCCAAGCAACTCGTATATAGTAACCATGGGTATATCAAGCATCATTGCCTTTGATTGAAAGTTTCTGTCCAAAGTCAAGATTACAGGGTTTTCTTTTTTGTATACAAGCCCAAGAGAAAGAATCATATTATCGGCAGACTTATTTTGCAGTTCTCCGGGTAATAAAGTTAAATCCGCCCCCTTCCTTCTAACCCTATTTTTCTTGGAACCCTTCGCTGTTTTGAGCAGTGAATTAATGTTCTGTATTGCAATTGTTGCATTTTCCTTATTAGCAGGTCTCGTTTTTAGCCTGTCTAATTCTTCTACTACCGAAAATGATAATGCAACAAAATGTTTAGTCAAATCTATCTTCGATATTATATCTGGCTCTTTGATGAAAACGTTTGTATCAATTATATATGTCTTTGCAAGAACTTCATCCCTAATCCTTTTAGTTTCTGAATTAAGTTTCTTTTTTAAACTTTCATATTCTAATTTCAACTCATTGTAGTCTTCAAAAAATTCAACTTCCAAGTTTTTCAGATTACTTTCTATGTTCGTAATATCTTCCAGCTTTTCGGTATTAACTCCTTCAAATTGAGTTGTTAATTTACCAAGTTTCTCAAAAAGTATTAGTTTGTGCTTCTCTTTTAATCCTAAAATATAGTTATCAATATGCTGATTTATTCTTTCAAAAGTCTCTTTAGCAATTTCACTTATTTCAGCATTCGTAAATACTTTAACCTTTTTGGTTAGGTCATATTGCTCAGTTATAAAAGCCTTATTTACTTTAAGACTTTCTACATCACTGGCAGACAATTCTTCAACATTGCGTTCTATGATTCTCAAATAATCTTCAGCAACAGTACGTTTCACTTCCCGATAAAGCTCTGGGATTTCACTTTGAGTTATCCGCTTTCTGTGATAAAAAGATTTCGAAAAATACCTTGCTGTATTTGCAAAGGTGAATGCCATTTCTTTAAAGACTGAAATTTCATTCCCTACCGTTACAAAACAATTAAAGCCTGTGACGACCGCATACACTGATACAAAAAGCTTATTGCTCTCACTTTTTGAAAACTGAAACAATTCCTTAATTCGATTATTAATTAGGTCATTTTCGGATTGCTGAAATACAACAAAAAGCGAGGGGCAATTTTTATCTTCTGCTAACTTCTTCAGTTTTGCAATTATAAAATCTGATACCTGGGGCAGTAGCAAAAATATTTCATCGGATGCCTGAGAAACAAACTGATTTAGATTTAGCCAAAAGAATTCCTGATCAATAATGCGAGCTTCTGCATTCAGCTTTTTACACAGGGTCAGAGCGTCTTGAGGATTTTTAGAAACTAATTCCTCAATTTTTGTTTTGCTTTCGGTTAACTGCTGTAGATAAGAAGTTTCTGAGTCGATTAGAATATTTTCTTGAAAAGCAGGTTCGAATAAGTCAACAAAATCGTTTGTATTGTCGTTAATAAACTGAGTAAAGTAATCATTTATCTTTTTTGAAACCGGTTCAAATGCCAGCAACCTAATCTGTTTGGTTGAAAGGTCAAACAGTAAAGCAACTTCAATTTTATAAGAATATGAATGGCTTCCTGTCCTATCCGTTATTGAATTAATAAAGGAGTTTCCCAGCCTTGGATTATGAATTTCCGGAATCTGCACTTCTGCAATTTGTTGCATTAATAATTCATCTGAAAAATCAAATTCATCAATTAGAGGAATGGACTTACCTTTTAAAAGTTCTAATTCTTTTTTTGCCGCCAAGTGATTATTGGTAATATGATCATAAAACAAAAGGAATGGTCTCTTCTCATCCACTTTAAACTTATATCCCTTTTCCGCAAATGCTTTTCCATCTTTTGTAAGTTTACAGGATGAATAAGAAGTATCACCAATTTCAATCATGTCATAATCTTTCAGATTATCCAAAGCGATCCTTAAAATATCATACTCCGCTTCGTCCTTGTATTGCTGGCTGTCAGGCTTATTAATCAAGTTCATTCCAAGAATTTCACCAAGTTGCTCGATGCTGAGCATATCATCTACCAACAGAATTCCGACGATAACTTTATCAAATAAGCTGAATGGTATTGCCAGTGTACAATCAGCTTGATATTTGATTGATGAGTATATCCAATCAAAAGAAGTGTAGCCCAAATACTTTTCAGTGACGGTTTTAACCTGAAAAAATAGTTCTTCGTAAATTTCTATGTCAATTTTCGAAATCATCGCAAAAGTGTACTTAGTTGGTTTGCTTCAATAATTTTTCCTTTCCTTTCAATAATATCTATGGCATTCTTGTAAAGTGCCTTTCCTTTATTATCGGTAAACTGTTCAAAAAATGTTTTATTCCCAACTACGATTAAAAGTCTTTTTGCTCTAGACAAAGCAACGTTTAACCGTTGTGGCAACTTTGCGAAACCAATTTCGTTATTAGTTGCAACCACTTCGCCACCAAGATCCTGAAGCATTGAAATGTTCAGTTTCTCTTTTCTACTGTTATAGTCATTCTTAGTTATTAGCTGTTTGTCACTTCTCACTGTAGACACAATTATGATATTCCGTTCCATGCCCTGAAACTTATCTACAGAATTAATCTTCAGTCTAACGCCAGTGCCTGTAAGTTTGGCTTTAAGTTTCTTTTTCTGTTCTCCGTAAAAGGTTATCACTCCAATTTCCTGCTCCTGCCATCTTTTGAAATCATCTTTTATATAATTCCAATGATCCTGAAACTCACTAAACCCCTCCGCTTGCTTTAGTAGCTTGATAATATTTTGAACCGCTTCAATCTCCGCATCATTAACCAATGAGGTACCTTCTCTTTTTTCTATTCCATCAACATTAACCCATATTGTGTGTATATCATGATTTAGGAAGCCTTTTAAGAATAGACCATGATGGCGGGAAAATACGTTGTCAGGCTTTTGAGGATTTCCCGAATCATAGTTTTCATTTGCACCCAATTTCAATTCTTCGGCTGCTTCCAGCCCGCCGTCATCGAGATAGAATTGCTTTATTACTTCATTAATATCGGGATGCATCCGGTACTGAATATTGCATCTTGCCAGAATAGTGGGTGAAATATTTTCATTAAGAATCATTCTTTCAAACTGCGACGTTTCTAAGAACTCCTGGTCAATTTCCTGGGCCAACTCTATTGCTCCGGCATCCTCTAATGCTTCTTTAAAACTTTTTTCATTTAACATCGGAGGCAACTGCCTGTGATCACCAATAATGATAGATCTTTTTCCGAAGCAGAGAGGCAATAACATTTCTGGAGGAGTCGCCTTACTTGCTTCGTCCATTATTACCGTGTCAAAGTTTATAGTGTTGCTTAAGTTCAACACAGTCGCAGCTTCACCAGCATTTTCGAAACTAAGTCTAACAAGCATTTTTGAAAGCGATCTAGGAGCAGGTCTGACAGCTAAAAGAGAACTAAGTCTGTTAATATCATTAAAAAAAAGAGATTGGATAAATGAATAGGTAGGGTCTGTTATAAGCTTTCTTAATTCATCTTCTTTAATCCTTAGTCTATTGCAGATTTTATCAATAATTGAAAAATCATCTTCCAGCGCTCCTTTGCTTAATTGGTAATTAATATCGCTAATACTCTCCTTATACTTTTCACCTTTGTAATAATTGATGAAATATTTTTGAAGCTGCAGCTTACTATATTCCCTTTTAAATGTCGGACTTCCACTAGAACTACAAGTAGAACCAATTATGTTGGAATATTCAAAGTATTTCTCTTTAAAAAGAATTTTTATTTCAGGTTTAGGATGATAAGTTAGTTCTGTAACCCAATCTTTTAACGCACTTGCATATCTCGGATTGTTATTCTTTGCTCTTCCTGCTATCCTTTTCATCCAATCCTGAACTGCGTTGTTCTCTAAACTTGGCACGTCTAAATCTTCTTCAAAATCATCATCACTTTCTTCAGTGACTACGTCATCGTCTATTTCTTCCGCAATGTAAGTTTCATCAAGCCACTGCATAATTCTGTCAACCGAGTATTTTGCTCCTTCCTCATCAATCTTTTTCTTACTGGATTCACCCGGTTTGCCTAGAGATACAAATCTTAGTGGTTTAATTAGTGTAATATAGTTTGCCAGCGTTGGATTCACTCCTTTGATATTAAGCAAACGATCCAAAGCGTTGTCAACAGCTAAATTATTTTCCGATGTAAGCAAGATTTTATGCTTTGGATCCCGGCTGATCATTTGCCAGATAATTTCTGCTATCACGGTTGTTTTACCAGTTCCCGGTGGCCCTTGCAGCAACGCTAAATCAGAACAATGTATAGATGCCAGTACTGCTTTTCTTTGGCTCTCATTTAACTTTAATAACTCGTTATTTTTTACTTGATGGTAATATTCGGAACCCTCAGTTACTTTACTTTCATCATTAATCGGTTTCGCCTTTGATGTATCAATAAGAAAATCGCCTAAGGAATCGTTAACCGGTTTGCCATTAGGGGCTTCTGTTGGATTAGTGATTTTTTTAACCGCTTCCACTAACCACGAATTTTTCTTCTCATCACCCTTTAAATTTGCCTGGACAAAGTTTACTTTATTCGCTTTTGCGCTTTCTATAAATTCTTTTACGTTTTCTGCTATTTCCTTTTGGTTGGGGAAAAAGGAAGGGATATAAAATATGAGTTTCTTTTGGTTAGATGAGCGGCTATTTAAATTTCCTAAAAATTGGAGCTCAGGCCTTTTAGCTCTACTAAGTGCAGTAGATCCTTCTGTAGCTTCAACATTACTTGCCGACTTCACATTTAGATCTGAAACAAACTCCGCACCTTTTAGCTTGCTCAGTTTATCATAAAACAATTGTTTTTGTGTTTTCTTAGCAATGAAGTTTGTTTTTACCTTGAACTTAAATGCAGGGCTTTCTGGATCCCTTTGAAATTTAAATTGTTTTAGTGATTTTAAAAACCTAGCATATTTTTCAAGTTCTTCCTTATTTGCATAATTAAAAATAAAATGATTAGACCTTGAAACAAATTCAATAGCTTCCTTATAGGGGATTAAACTTCTTTTAATTGTTTGTTCGAATGATTCATCAAACACATTTTCATCAAAATTGAGTAGTTCGTAAGAAAATAATTCGGCGAGCTGGTATGAAAGTTCTCGATAACCATTTGAGTTAAGTTCCTCAAAAGTGTTTAGTATTTCGCTTTTAAAATTTCTAACAATATTTTCAATTGTTCCTTTATCCGCCCTGCTACTTACAATTCTTTCTTTTGGAGTGTATTCTACTTCACCGAAAGGATTTATAGCTTTTATTTTTGCAACAATACCTTTAAGAACCAACTTATAATTTTGTGCTATTTCATTTGGCAGAATAAGTTGATTATATTTTAAGTTCTGTTTGTGTCTATCTTGGAATCTATTATATTTAATTGGATTTCCGTAAAAAGATAGAAAGTTACTTTCACTATCCAATGCAACTTTCAAATTAATATTGTACGTTGATAACAGCCTGCGCATATGGTAGTCAATTCTGTTTTGAATTTTGATAATTGCAGAGATTTCATGCTCTCTTTCAAATGTTTCGGCAAACTGAGATTTGATCAAGGGGTCTAAAACTGTTTCAATTTCTTCAGCTGTAAGCATTATACTGCCATCTGGCTCAAATAATTCGCTCTTGGGTAAGCCGTTTCTATCCACAGATGAATTTATTCCGTGTTCTTTCAATGCAGCCTCCAACGGACTATATTCCGAAGTAAAAGTTTCTTTAATCATAACAGAAACCTCATAGGCAATCATTGGTTCACCATTTTTATCTTTAGAAGACTGGGGAGTTGTTTTTATTTGTGGCTTTCCAATAATTTCAAAAGGCTCCTGCAGACTTTTTATAATTGCCTGCTGAGCCTCTATCCAATTAAACCAAATTGCCTGCTGATTTTGAATATTAATGTTTGATGCTGTAGGTTGCCGGCAAACTTTCTTATATAACTCTTCAAACTCATCCGATGCCCGGTTAGCTCGGCCACCTTCATTAATGTCGATGATTTTAACCAGGCACGTTTCCTCAAGAGATTTATCCTGTTGTGGAATAACGACCGATGGCCGAAAGAGGGTTTTCTTTTTTTTATCAACAACAGCCTGGTAAGTATCTGCAACTGCATACCACGTTACAATTGCCTCCAACTGACCATTGAGAGCAGGGATAAATAATTTGTGTTCGGTTTCACTAATTTTTTGAAAATGACATGCTACATCCTTACCGGCTACATCTGCCTTAATTTGATCAAGTGAATAATCGTTGTGTTTATTGAACTCAATTACATCATCGGGGGTAAACCTGATAATTATTTCAATAGAGTCTAAAGTATATTCAATTCCTGGCATAGAATCTTAGTTAAGGTATATTTATATTTATGGCAGGTACTCTATGTCAACGCCTCTGTCGTGCATATGTAAAATACAGTTGTCCAAACCTCCGTTTTTTAACTTTATTGTCATGCCGTAGTCTGCAAATGAACTGCCCATCGGATCATGTCCGTAGCCCTGCAACACAATCTTACTATCGTCTTGTTGAATAATTTTCATTTGCTTGGGTGCCATTTGTACGTTGTTTTGCCAAATGGGATGGTCTGCATCAAGATTGTAAAGTGTTACGGTTACGCCGTCTCCGCCATTAATATTAGGCTCAACTTTTACAGCCCGTGCAGCTCCTCCATGAGGGCCTGAAACATACCTGCCATTTTCATAACGAAGATGATCTGAAGATTTAAATACAAAGTCTAATTTCATTTTATACTATTTAAATAATGTTAAGTTGATTTAATATTAATGGAATTAATATTAGCCAATAAAATGCGATCGCAACGTTTAGTTCTAAATCCGAATATTCGTATTCTGAAAGATTACCTAAAAATTAAATATTTTATTGTTAAGTAAGCTAACCTCGAACTTACTCTTCCACAGATGCACAGCACTTGGACTAATATCAAATTACTTCTTCACATACTTCCTCCCTCATAAACACCACCGGACTTAAATTAATCACCAACTTATAAAGCTCCTCTTTCATTTCTTCTGCTATTCCAATGGAGTGCAATGCTTCAATTAATTCATCCTGCCTTGGCTGGCCGAAAGTAAGGCGGTAGAAAGATAGAATACGGATGAGTTCATCATATCTTTCACGGTCTCGGCTGAATGGGTATAGGGGAACGAAGCGTTGAATAGAAAGACCAGCAACCGGCTCAGTGTGCCAGAATGGGATAAGATCACAGGGAAAACTGCTACTTGCTTTTTCTTTCTCTGCAACTTTGAATATTTTTTCCCAAATGTCTGCACCCTTTTCATTAGGCGCAATATCACGATATTTATATGCAAGATTTTGGCGAATCACTAACCCTTTATAACGGTTTATCCGGCCTTCTCTTTGCTCAAAATCTACCGGGTTGGAGGGAAGGTTCCAATGAAATATTTTCTTACAATAGAAATGAAAATCCAACCCCTCCTGGCCAATGGATGTAGTGGCCAATACAAATGGCCGGAATGGAGAGTTAAATGCCTGCCGGATATTGATCTGCCTGGCAGAATTATTGGCAGTATTGATCTTTGTACCAAACTCAATGGCATAATGAGCCCGAAGATTTTTCTTTCTTAATTTATCCCCATATAAATTTTGCTTAAACTCCTTCAATCCCTCCGTTTCAAGTGGTGCAGTACGAATAGAAAGAATATCAGTAATAAAAGTATTTAGGTCACTTACTGTTTTTAAGTTTTCGGAATCTCTCAAAAGATAAACATATTCATCCATCATAGCCTGCAGGTTTCCTGCAATCATGTATTGAAGGCTCTGCTGCCAGTAGTCATTATTAGTTGTGGTTAATCTAACAATAGCAATGCTTTCAGGCTTGTTGAAAAGAGAAAGGAAAGCAGCTCCCACGTTATAAGCAGCATCCAGTAATAATGCATCTTTTTCAAAGTAACGCAATAGAGTTCTCAAAAAACAAATAGCCGGTGATCCGAG
>JACMRH010000129.1 GCA_014376535.1 Cytophagales bacterium
AAGTCCTGTATCACTATTTTAGATTTCAGTGGTCCTTCGGAACACTGAAACCAGAAGAAAAACCACCAGTTAGGGCAGAATATGAGTGGAGTGTGAGCTAATATAAATATTGCAGTTCAATTGATTATTCAACAGAACAGGAAGGATTGTTGCCAATTGAAAGGTTATGAAGTGTTGCCCGGACAAAGTCCTGTATCACTATTTTAGATTTCAGTGGTCCTTCGGAACACTGAAACCAGAAGAGCGGGATTATCGCTCAGATCTAAAAATTTCTAATTATTTAATTTCTGCTATAATACCAGGATTTCTACGGCAATCAAAAACTGTGGCGATTTTTATAAATGGTTCATCAACCCAGTAAATTATTTTGTAATTGCCTTCTAATAAATACCTGTATTCAAATTTGCGGCTTCTTAAAAGTTCCTCTTGAGGGCCAATCCTGGGTTGGGTTTCAAGGAGAAGCGTTTTATCAACTATTCTTTTGACTATTTCTTTTGCTATTCTTTCGTTTGCTTTATTCTTGTAATAATCAAAAATAGTTTCCAGCTGTTCTATAGCACTTTTAGACCAGGAAACCTTTAAATCCATGAATCAATTTCCTTTTTTAACTGGCTTGCGGTTTTGACCCTGTTTTCTTTAGCATCTTCTTCTGCTTTATCTATAATCACATTCAATTCCGCAACAGAAAACGGATTAAGTTCCTTTTCGTATAGTTTTTGCTTTTCCTTCTTTAAAAGAACTTCTAGTTTGCCCAGTGCGCTTTCGTTGTTCAAGCGTAAAAACTCCTGTACAAAGGGAATTTTTCTGAGTTGCAAATCGATAATTTCTCTTTTTACAAATATATCGAAAGTTCAGGCCCTTGTCAAGAATCAAGGTTTAGTAAATATCCATATTACATATTATCACCATTCAATTATTCCTCTGCTCATGCTCGTCTATTTGGGATGTGAGCTATAGCGCAAACTTGAAAAAACCATTTTTGGATAACTGTTCACAGAACCTATAATAATACTTCGGAATTTCAAATTCCGAATAGCGGAAAGAAATGGTCGAAACCAGATGTTTGTGAACTTAAGAAATCAAATGGCCATTAATTTAATCTGCTAACATTCTTAACTAAACCACATTGAATTACAAATTCCGAAGAGCGGTTTCAATCAGGTGCAGATCCTGATTCAGTCCTGCTATCATCTTCAGCATTTGCCTCTTCCATCATCAGATTTTTTAATTTCAGGATGAACGTGGTACCTATGCCTTCATGTGATTCAACCTCGATAGTTCCCTTTAACTTTTCTACTTTTTCTTTTACGATATAAAGCCCAATCCCAGATCCTGCTTCGCTGCCGGACAATCTGAAGAACATATCAAAAATCCGGGGAAGAAACTCTGCCGGTATACCTATTCCATTGTCCTCTACGCGTAAATGAAGACTATTTTTTATTGATTCTCCTGTAATTTTTATGAACCGATGTGGTTTACTCAAATCCTGGAATTTTATTGCATTAGAAAGTAAATTTCCTATCACAATGTTAACCCTCTGCTGGTCTGAATAAAAAGGAACAAGCTCTGTGATACTTACCTCAAAATCTATTCCGTTTACAGCAGCCATGTTGCGGAGCGAGTCCACAATTCCGTTTATGTTTTCTTCTAAGGGAATATGTTCAGTAAGCAGTTCAGTCCGGTTGTTCCGTGCATAATCCAGGATGTTTTTAATAAAGCCATCAAGGCGGTGAATGCTGCTTTTAATCATTCCTGTAAACTGGAGGGTATCCTTTTCGAGGCATTTTACTTCTATAAGATAAACAAGGCCCAATATGGAAGTAAGGGGTGCCCTGAGATCGTGAGAGGCACTGTACACGAACCTGTCCAGTTCTTCATTCGTTTTTCTTAGTTCTTCGTTTTGCTGTATCAGTTTCTCTTCTCCCAGCTTGCGTTCTGTTATATCCTGGTAAGAAACAACCACCATTGGCTCACCGCTTTCAAATTTCAGTGCCCGCATGGCAAACCACTGATTTTTTTCAGGATCATGACTGGGGTATTCAAGGTTATAAACCTTTGTTCTTTCATAAAGTACGTCTTTCATACCCTGCATTACTTCATAAGCTATTTCATCACCTGCTTTATCAGCCACTTCGCAAACACTGAAGTAATTGCTTCCTTCTGATGTATTATGTAGGGCGGATGTTTCATTTTCTAAAGCAAATCTCTTCCATGCTTCATTTACTGCTACTATATTGCCTGAACCATCCATTACTGCAATATGAGAACTTAATGAATTTAAGACTCCCCGATTAAATATTTCACTTTTCCTCAATTGTATTTCTGCTTTTTTACTATTGGTAATGTCATGTGAATGACAGGCAGTTCCAATCACTTCGTTATCTTTTTTGATTGGATAAAATGAAATTTCTGACCAGCGTTCAACCGGTCCGTCAATACACTCCAAAGCCTTAAAGCTTTCGCCTGTCAATGCCCGGTTCAGAAAAAGCATGTGCCTCTTTTGCTGTTCAAGCGGCATTCCAACATCAGATATTTTATGACCGGATGCGTTCCTGATGTAATTTTCAAATGGTTCATTGCAAGAGATAATCTTATATTCTTTGTCTATACTCCACATCAGGTCTGTAGTATTGTTTATCAAAGCATTCAGGTTATTTTGTTCAAATTCAAGTTCCAGCTCTATGGTCTTCTTTTCTGAAATATCCCTGACATTCACCACTAAGGCATTGATGCCTGGCTCGTTGAGCAGATTGGTAATTATACATTCGCACCAAATCCAGTTTCCATTCTGGTGTTTTACCCTAAGTTCTTGACAAAAGGATGATCCATCTGTCTCCAATATTCTCAATCTTTTTCCAAGAAATTCCTGAAGATCATCATCATGGACCAAATAGGGAAATGATAAATCCAGAAATTCATTTAATGTGTATCCAAGATACTTTGTTACAGATGGACTTACATAAAATATTTTTCCTTCCCGTGTACCAAGAGCTTTAATACTTCCACTCTTTTCAATTAGTGTCCGAAAAAGTTTTTCATTTCTCTCAACAAGCTCTTCGGTTTCTTTGTGCCTTCTTGCGTTTTCAAAAAGCTCCAAAGCGAAAGAAATATCTCCAGCCGCCTCGGTGAGTAGTTTTATTTCTTGCTCGTCAAAAAAATTGTCTGTTGCAGAATTCAATCCGAAGACGCCGATAACTTTTCCAAATTTGATAAGAGGTAAGGAAATGTTTGCCTTTATTCCATGTAGCGCAAGTTCATCTTTCCATGGTTCCATAACTGGGTCGTTCTGAACCTGATTACTCAGGGCATACTTTCCTGTTCTTAACGCCCTTCCTGTTGGTGTATCCACAAGCAATGGAATTGTAAAATCCATCCCCGAATAATTTTTTATTCCCTGGAGGGCTGACCTATCGCCCTGTAATTGAACTATATTCAGTTTGCCGTTTTCATCCAGCATACCAATCCAGGCCATTTTAAAGTCTCCTATGTTTGTGGCAATGCTACATGCATTTGTCAAAAGCTCTTGTTCATCGTTTATGTGTACAATACTCTGGTTAACTGCACTAAGAAAGGAATAAAGCCGGTTTACTTTCAAAAGTTTTTCTTCTGCCCTTTTCTTGCCCGACCTGTCT
>JACMRH010000130.1 GCA_014376535.1 Cytophagales bacterium
AAAAAGCTATTCGGAAACCGAATAGCTTTTTTCACAACTAAACCAAACTACAAACAAAAGTACTCTATTTGTTAAGCCCTAGAGAGTAGGCTCTTTGCTAAGAATAAGCAAAGGTTTTAAATGTCTTTGTTAATGTTTAACTCTACAAAGGTATAATTAGTTTCAATACTTCCATCATTTATTTTTAAAATCCAACCTCCATATATTAAATTAATATTACCTGTTGATAAAAAATTATTTTTAAGATACATTCAACGATACAACGACTTATATATGCTATTATCCTAATATATACCTTCTACTTGCATCAAAATTCAAAAACATGAACAGCATGATAGTAAAGGCCCATAAGGAAGATCCTCCATAACTAAAAAACGGTAGAGGGATTCCAATCACAGGAAATAAGCCAATAGTCATTCCAATATTAATGGTAAAGTGAAAAAACATAACACTTGCAACACAATAACCAAAAATGCGCGCAAATTTCACTTTCTGCCTTTCTGCCAGATAAATTAATCTTAAGAACAAGGCCATAAACAAAGAAATCAGTACAAAACTGCCCAACCATCCATGCTCTTCGCCAACTGTACAGAATATGTTGTCAGTGCTCTGGTCTGGAACAAAATCAAATTTTGTTTGGGTTCCTTGTAAATACCCCTTACCTAAAAAGCCACCCGATCCAATTGCAATTTTTGCTTGTGTAACCTGCCAGCCAGCTCCGAGTGGGTCTACATCTGGATTAACCAAAACTTTCAACCTGGTTTGCTGATGTGGCTGCAATACATTATTGAAGAAATAATCCACTGTTCCAATGTAAACTATGGTGGCTGCGGTCACTCCTAAAACAACTAAAATATTTGATATTGTTTTTCTTTTTACAAAATAAATTGAACATATACCTAGGATTCCAAAAGCGATCATGAGGTGGTACTGCTGAAAGACAAGAGTTAATACCAAAATGATTGCACAGGCAACTCCGACAATGATTATGAAGGGTGACATTCCTTCACGATAAAAAACGATTAGAAATGAACTAAATACCAGGAAAGACCCTGTGTCATTTTGGAGTAAAACCATTAAAGCGGGTAAAAGAATTATCCCGCCACCTATCAATTGATTTTTCAGCTTATCCATTTTGATATTTGGAGAACTCATAAATTTAGAAAGTGCCAGGGCAACGCCCATTTTTGCAAATTCTGCTGGCTGAATAGCTAATCCTCCAATCTCGAACCAGGATTTGGATCCTTTTACCTCTTTCCCAAACAATAAAACAGAAAAAAGAAGCAAAAATACTGCTCCATAAATTCCCCAGGCAGTTGTGTCGTAAAAACGATGGTCAATTATCAAAATTACGGATAGCAATATTATGGAAGTGCAGATCCAGATAAACTGTTTTCCTGAACTTGTACTGAAGTCTAGTAACCCTTTATGAACTTCCGGATCATAAACTGATGCATGGATATTTAACCATCCGAATAATACCAGTAATGCATAGATAGAAACAGTAATCCAGTCTATGCTACGGGTTATCTGCTCGTCCCGAAGCTGTGAAGTATAATAAGTAGCCATTTGAGAAGCAATATAATATATGAAATCAAACTATCATTAGTTCTTTAAATGCCAGGGGCAAGAATTCAATAATGTCACCTGCCATCAAACTGTGTTGTCCTATTTCAGAAGCTGCCAGATCACCTGCCAATCCATGTAAAAAGACTCCAAGTATACAGGCTTGCTCAGGTGAGTAGTTTTGGGCTAAAAAGGATGTGATAATTCCAGTCAAAACGTCACCGCTACCGGCGGTGGCCATTCCTGCATTGCCAGTAGAATTTATATAAACAAAACCTTCAGGTGTTGTAATTGAAGAATGGGCGCCTTTTAATACAATGTAAATATTGTGGGTTATGGAGTACCCTCTTTGCTTTTCCAACCTTTCATAATCATCAGACCAGTTTCCTGCGAGTCTTTCAAATTCTTTAGGATGCGGAGTTAGTATGCTTTTTACAGGAATAAATTTTAGCAAATGTTGATTTTGTGAAATAAGATTTAAACCGTCGGCATCTATTACAATTGGCTTAGAGTTATATTTTAGAAAATATTCTAAGAATCTTAAAGAATGCTCACCCAGACCTATCCCGGGACCTATTCCCAAAGTAAAATTTTTGTTGTCAGGTAATGAAGGGATAGCATCGGTTGTTTTATATGAAACACACATTGCCTCCCATATACCACCTTGCACAATTGGTGTATCCCTTTCTTCGGTTAATATTGTAACTAATCCGCAACCGGCCCTTAAAGCTCCTTTTGAAGCAAGCATAGAAGCACCTGTTTTTCCATTGCTTCCTGCAAAAAGCATTACATGCCCAAAGTTGCCTTTATGAGAAAACTTAGCTCTTTTTTTTACTAATTTAATAATGGATTTTTTATCAACAAGGACATAAGGTGTAGGTTCAATATTTATGAAGTCCTGATTTAGTCCAATATCCAAAAATCTGAGTTCACCTACATAAAACTGATTTTGGGGGAGAAAAAAGGCTAGTTTAGGTATTTGAAAAGAAAAAGTAAAAGTAGGCTGGATTATGGCTTGCTCAAGGTTAGTTCTTGAAGAGAACAAGCCAGAAGCAATATCAACTGCTACTATTTCACATCTGGTTTTGTTAACAGTTGTGATCACTTCAGCAAGCAATCCAGTTACAATTCTGTTAATACCAGATCCCAGCATAGCATCAATTATAACTGCCTCGGCATCAAATACCGGAATATCACGTCTTTGTGTTATCTGACGTATATCAATCATGTCTTCAAGCTTCAAAAACTCTGCAGTAAATTCTTTTGATGCAGTGCTATTATCAAAACTTACTACAAACACATTGACATTGTAGGCTCTGTTCATCAACATCCTTGCGATGGCCATTCCATCCCCTCCATTATTGCCCAACCCACATAGTATGGTAACAGGTTTATCTTTAGAATAAAATCTGGTAAACTCCTTTACAAAAGCTTCTGAAGCTCTTTCCATGAGCTCAACAGAGGTAATTCCTTCCTTTTCGATTGTGGAAGCATCTAGTTTTTTTATTTGTTCGGAAGAAAAGATTTTAAGACCGTAAATAGTATTGGGCATATCGTTGCTAGATTATTACTTTTGTGGTCAAATTTAAAATAAGAACATGAAATCAATATTGCTTCAAGCACCACAAAGCGCAATGATAAGCCAGTTTGTTTTATTAGGTGCTATC
>JACMRH010000131.1 GCA_014376535.1 Cytophagales bacterium
ACTATCCAATAATCCCGATCCTTAATTAATCTGTGAGAAACAGAAAAAAACATCTTACCTGAAATACTATCGGCTGATTTGAAGATACTTTTAGAATCTACATAACTAAAATTAAATTTTTTAAGAACAGACTGTAGTATAAACAATCCGTCTTTTTTTTCCTTTATGATCCTTATATTAATTTTAATATATCCATCTTCTTCTTTGCATATTTCAGGGAATAAACTTTCTAATTGGTTTAAGATAAATCTTTCTGATAGGCTTACTTGTTCAGCAGTAATTGTAACGGTCGTTTCTAATGCTGGATTTAGATCCTTTAATATTGGTATTACTTTATTTCTAATTAGGTTACGCTTGTACTTATTGCTTTGATTACTTAAATCTTCTCTCCATTCAAGCTGTATTTCCTCAGCAAATTTTTCTATTTGGTCTTTGCGTGCAAACAGCAAAGGTCTGGATATGCAGCCACTTTTGGGAATTATGCCATGTAGTCCGGCTAGACCAGTTCCCCTTACTATGTTTAATAAAACAGTTTCTAAGAGATCATTTTGGTGGTGCGCCGTTATGATATAATCAAATTTATTTTGATACCGCATCTTTTCAAACCAGGTATACCTTAATTCCCTGGCAACCATTTGAATTGAGCCGCTATTTTCTTGTTGGATTTGTAATGTTGGGAATTTTTCAAAAAAAAACGAAACGCCTAATTGACAGGCAAAATTCCTCACAAAAAATTCATCTTTTTCTGACTCCTCTCCTCTTAGTTGAAAATTGCAATGAGCAATACCAATTGAATAACCTAAATGAGCAAGACAGTGTGCTAATACAACAGAATCAATCCCTCCACTAACCGCAATCAAAAGCTTATCCTTTTTAGAAAACAAATTGTTTTCTTGAATAAACTTTTCCAGTTGTTGGATGAATTCCATGCACTAAACTTCTAATAAGGAAAGCCTTTTTTTAAGGGTTCTTAACCTTACAAATTGCTCACCTTCGAAATCTGAAACTGAAAAATGATGCTCCTTATACTTTTGAAAAAGTTCCTCCATTCCCTTTTCAAGTGTGTATTCCAGTTTAAAATCTGGCAATAATATACCGAGGTAATCAAAATTTACCTTATAGTCCCTGGAATCAGCACCTACTTCACCTGTGTAAACTATAGTAGCATTTGGGACAAGCTTTTGAACCAGGTTACCTACATCTTTTACCTGATAGTTCTCTTTGTTTCCACCAATATTTACTACTTGTTTATGGACTTTCTCTCTTGGAGCCTCCAAAAATGCAACAAAAGCCCTTGCTATATCCTTACAATGTACCAATGGTCTCCAGGGTGATCCGTCACTCATAATTCTTATATCACCTCTTGCAACAGCGCAGCCCAGTAAATTATTCACTACCAAATCAATTCTTAACATGGCAGAATGCCCATAAGCAGTTGCATTTCTTAAAAATGATGGAGAAAATTTATCATCTGCCATGGCCATTACCGCCTTTTCCGTTTCAATTTTAGAAATGGCATAAGCTGTTAAAGGCACCGTTGGGTCATCTTCTGTCATATCCGGTTTATCGCTTTTGCCATAAATAGAACAACTACTTGAAAACAAGAACCTTGAAACTCCTGCCTGTTTCGCTATCTCAGCTAACCTGATAGATCCATCTCTATTAACTTTATAAGTTATATCAGGATTTAAATCTCCCATTGGATCATTAGAAATTGCAGCGAGGTGAATTACACAATCTACCCCTGCCAAATCACCAACAGTCAGCTTCCTAAGATCCTTGTTAAATTCAAGATCTGGTTTGGTAAGAGGTTCCCATTCGCAACCACCAAAAAGATTGATATCGTTTCCAATTACAAAATATCCCTTTTCCTTTAAAAGTGGTACCAAATGTGCCCCTATATAACCATTGTGACCTGTAACTAAGACTTTCATGTTTTTAAAATTTCAATATTTTCCTGATAACTAACCCTTTATAAGATTTTTCTCAATTTGTAAATAAACTTCTGATTTCAAAGAATCAATATCATTTTTATTTAAACCACTGGTTGAAACTGGTGAAAGAAATTTAATTTTAATTATGCCAGGCTGCAATGTATAGTTGGGAACTCTTGGCATTACCTTCTTACTATTATGCATAATCATCGGAACAATTGGTCTTTGCACTTCAATCGCCAAACTAAATGCTCCGTTCATAAAAGGTTGTAATAAATCTGATCCTTTATTCATCGTACCCTCTGGGAAAATTAAAATCGAAATCCCTTCTTTTATTTTCTTGACCATAGTCAGCATGCTTTTATGCTTGCTTTCCATGCTATTCCTGTTTACCAGGATCACAACATGCTTGTACATTAAACCAAAAACCGGAATTTTAAGTAATTCTACTTTTCCTAATGGGCGAAAATCATTTGGTATGGCAAGACAAATGGCTATACCATCCAAAAATGAATTATGGTTGCATGCAAAAATATAGGCCTCTTGATGGTTAAAATTCTCCTTTCCTTCAATTTTATAAAAAACCAAACAGAAAGAACTAAAGCAAAATCCCCAACAACGAAGGAAAAAGTAAGAAATATGGCCGGCTCTTTTTTGGTCTTTTACAATGGCGATCGTTAAAAGTATAAGAGAAGTAAATGTGACCATGCACACAGTAAAGACTAATACTCCATAAAAAAAGTAAAGCCTTCTTAAAAATAATCTCATCAAGTAAGCATCAATCTAAATTGACTAGTTATTACAAGTGGACTATTTAATAACAACTTCCTCCTTGTGATAAACCCTGGAAAAAGCTGGTATGCTTTCAATTAACCAAACGTTTCCTCCTACTATACTACCTTTTCCAATTACTGTCTCTCCACCCAAAATTGTAGCATTAGAATAAATAACTACGTTATCCTCAATAGTAGGATGTCGTTTGGTCTGTGCCATCATTTTTTCAACACTTAACGCACCCAAAGTAACTCCTTGGTATATTTTTACATTGTTACCAATTATAGCTGTCTCACCTATTACGATTCCAGTACCATGATCTATGCAAAAATTATTTCCTATCTGTGCTCCGGGATTAATATCAATGCCCGTTTTGCGATGGGCGTATTCGGCCAAAATTCTTGGTAGATAAGGAACTTTAAACTGGTAAAAAATATGGGCTAGCCTATAAACAGCGATAGCGTAGAACCCTGGATAGGTTAGAATAACTTCACTTTGACTATATGCTGCTGGATCTCCTATATAAATAGCTTCAGCATCTTTTTTTATAGTTTCATAGGTATCGGGCATCAGCTCCCAAAAACCATCTAATACCACTTTAGCTTTTTTTGTATCGTTATCGAACGAGATCATGAGGAGCTCGTACAAATTAGACTTTAAACTATCATAAACCCTATCCAACTCCTGCTCACTTTTATATCTCAAGCGTGAATGTTCCGGAAACATAAATCCCAAAACCTGGTCTATAAACTGATATGAGAAATCGATTTCTGGTAATTCAACAAAAGCCTTATGACTGTCGTGAAGTGTTTTTATAAGGTCAATTCTCATAACTTATGTTTATCAATTGGCAGCAAAAATAAGTATTTGATAATTAAGACTCTAATCCATTTGTTAATAAGTAGCCTAAAGTTTAAGAATGATGTTACTATTAAAGTAAAAAGGGATCCGAATTTACATTCGGATCCCGCATTTTTAAATGGTTTTAAAATTATCTAGTTAAAGATTTAACTTTTACATTAACAGTTTTACCTGTTGCAGCAGTAGATAAACTTGAAGTCCTGATAACACCTTTTCTATTATCAGATGTTAAAAACACATAAGTAGTATTATCTGTTACAATAATTTTCTCAGCTGTAGGTGCTGTCAATCCAGAAATATCAGAAGCTGTCATATCATCAAATGACTTACTTCCAGCATATACACCAAATTTTGTTCTATCTGAACCTTCAGTATTTCCAGTAAAGCCAACTGAGGTACGTAAACCAACACCGATGAAATAAGGAGTTTGTCCTGCTCCGATAGTTGCACCATCTGCAGCTAATCCTACAAAATTAATATCAGCACTGTTAAGAGTTGTTGATTTTTCATCAGGAGTCATAGAAGCTTCAATCAATGCAGTACCAGAGAAAGTACCTATTTGTCCATTTGTTGTCAAATAACTTGGTGGAGTAGCATTTTGATCACCTAAAATAGCTGTACCTGAAATATATGTTGAAGATGCACCTTTATAATTCAACGTAACTGTTAATGGACCGATTACAGTTCTTTTACCATTTGCAGTAAAATCACCATTTCCGTTTGTAATCCAAATAGTATAAACATCTGTAGTAGCCGCATCAGAATTCCTAACTGGAACACTTACTGGTACTTTGATGTATTTACTACTTGCTAATCCGTCAGGTATATCTAAAGAATAACCTTTAGAAGATGATCCGCCACTAAATGTTTTATCTTCAGGAGTAGAAGAAGCATTAACAGCTCCTGCAAAACCTTTACTATCACCAGCATATATAGGAGAAGATGGTCCATTGTCCTGAGATAAAACCATGTAAATTTTATCCATATCCTTATCTGATTTTACATCTAAGAATATAATGGCACTTCCATCGCATTTATTAACGCTTAGAGTATAATTTTTCTCATACGTATTCGCGTTAGAGGAATTATCTAATGGCGATGTAGAGATTGTTTTTACAGATCCTCCATCACATACTGGAGCTGGAGGTGTTACTGGTGTAACTTCATCATCCTTTTTCTTACTACATGATGTAAAAATCAATGAACCACCTACTAATAAAAGTGAGGCAAATTTTACTACTTTTTTCATTTGGATTGTTTTTGGGTTGAACAAATTAAAATTAAATTATAACAAATATAAAGGTTATGCAATCTATAAAATACTTACCAAGGTTAAGCTTCTTTAATCTTTCTCACTAGAAAAATCCCATCTCTAATCGGCAATAAAATTTTCTCAACTCGAGGATCTTTTGAAATAACGTTGTTAAATTCTTTAATGGCAATTGCATCAAAATCATTTGATTTTACATCTTCTACCACTTTCCCACTCCACAATACGTTATCAACTACAATTAATCCACCAAGCCTCACTTTCCCAAAAATCATGCCGTAATATGCAGAATAGTTTATTTTATCAGCATCGATAAAAACCAAATCAAAACCACCTGTTAAAATTGGCAAAACATCCTGGGCATCTCCTAATACAAACTGAATTTTCTCAGACATGTTTGCTTTTGCAATGTTTTCTTTGATGAAAGTTTCAAGTTCAGGATTACAATCTATCGTAATTAACTTCCCTCCCTGTGCCAAACCTTCTGCCAGGCATATAGCAGAATAACCTGTATAAGTCCCTATTTCCAGAATCCTTTGAGGCATTAATATTTTTGATAAAAACGACAGAAAGCGCCCTTGAAAATGTTCAGATAGCATTCTAGATCTTAAAACTTTCAAATGAGTTTCCCGGCTTATTTCTCTTAATACAGCTGGCTCAGGATCAGAATGATCATCACAATATTGCTGAAGAATAGAAGAAATAAAATCCATCAGACTAATTTGATGGGGAATAAATTAATGAAGAAAGATTACCTGGATCCAAAAACTGCTTTCTTAATTCTATCAACTGCTCTGAATTGGTGTTGTCAATTTCATCGAAAACATGGTCAAGATTTTCAACTTTGTCCATATCAAGTATACTCCTGGCCATCATAAGCAGATAAGCCTGGTTATTTTCTTCAGATACAGCCAGTTGACCTTTTATCTGTTGTTTGTATGCCTCAAGTTTGGATTTTTTTGAAAGAAGATCATCTAATTTTAATAATTCCTTAGAAATCAAGTCAATACATTTATTTAGTTGCTTTTTCTCTGTCGCAAAATAAACCTGAAAAGCGCCAGTATCTGTAAAAGCATGATAATTTGATTCTACTGAATAGACAAAACCATATTTTTCTCTAAGTGAAAGATACAAAAGCGAATTACTAGCTGGGCCACCAAGTATATTGTTCAGTAACATCAACTTATACTTATCGGGATGTTGTAGTGACAAAGCCCGTCCACCTAAAATACAATGTGCCTGTTGTATTGGTTTATCAACTTTAATGTGTTGAATTTTAATGACATTTACAGGATTTCGTTTCAATTTAGATTCTTTCCTGGGCATACCGCCAATCTTTTTCTCAATTATTGAAAAAGCTTGCTCACTGCTAAAATCACCCGTTGTGGCGAATACAATCCTATCAGTGGAAACATTTCTTTCTATAAACTTTAAGAAATTATCCCGTTCGAAAGTTGGAATGCTTTCAAGTGTGCCTAAGATATTATTTCCCATCGGGTGATTCTCGAATAATTGCACCTCAAATTCATCTTGAATTGCATCATCAGGGGTATCGTGGTACATGCTTATTTCCTCTAGAATTACCTTTTTTTCCTTTATCAGTTCCTTATCAGGAAATGTTGAATTAAAAGATATGTCACATAAAACATCAATGGCCTTTTCCAGGTGAACATTTAGTATGGAAGCATGGAAACAAAGTTTCTCTTTTGTTGTAAATGCATTTAACTCACCACCTAAAGAATCTAAATATGTAAGCACCTGATATGCAGACCTTTTGTTAGTACCTTTAAAAGCCATATGTTCCCATAAATGCGCAAGGCCTATTTCATCATTTAATTCATCACGGCTTCCAACATCAAACATTATTGCACAATGGGCAACCTTAGTACCCCCAACCTGACGATGTACTAATCTAATACCGTTGTCAAGTGTCTTATAAAATATTAATTCCTGCATTTAATTTGCTGTTGTCCTAAAATATTAAAGCCCTTTCGGGCTTCAAAAATGAAAGTTTATATTTAACTATTTTGAAACCCAAAACTCAACACCTCTGTTATTGATGTTAGACTTTCCAATTTCCATAATCTTGGCAGAGGTTGTAGGTTTAAAATCTTGTTTTAAAATTCTTGTTTTTGTTATGCCCTTTTCAGAAAGATATTCCATAACTGTGAGTGCTCTTTGTTCATAAAGCTTTTTATTGTTATACTCATTCCTTACCACATCTACCTGCGGAACAACCTTTAAGTTAAGGTGTGCGTTATTATTTAAAACATTAATCACTCTATCCAATTGCTTTTTACTGTAGTCTGTCAGTATGTTGCCGTCTTCAACCATAAAATGCACCTTCATTTTTAATTTATAAGTTGATGAAGTATCTTCCGGATCAGTTTTTTCCAGTACATCATCCAATGACAATTTTGAGTTTTTGCTCAATGAATCAACTTTTGATTTAGCAATTACAATTCGATCAGTACTTTTAATTGTGAAATCAGTTCTTCTGTTCTGTGCACGTCCTTCCTCTGTTGTATTGGTTGCAATAGGTTTTGCTTTCCCATAACCAACTGGAATAACAGCTTTTGGATCAATCCCTTTATCTATCAAATAATTAACCACTTCTAACGCTCTGCTTTTAGAAAGCTTCATATTATATTCTTGTGAGTCTATACTGTCTGTATGGCCTGATATTTCTATTTCCCAGTTAGGGTTTGATGCAAGAAGTTCATACACATTATCAAGCTCTACCATAGATTCAGGTTTTAAAACCGATTTGTCAAATTCAAAAAAGATATTGTTAAGCGTTATTTTTGCACCTGCTTTTGCTTTCTCAAGATAAAAATCCTGGTTATGCTGAAGCTTAAATACATTTTTTGAAACATTAACATTCTCTGAATTAAAAACATAGCCTTCACTTTCTATTTCTATAGAATGGTTAACATCAAAATTTAATGCTAAAACATATTTACCGGTAAGTTTATTAGAATTATAAACGCCTATTACTTTATGAGTTTCAAGATTGGTAACGGTAATAGTTGAATATATGGGGTCAGAAGTTTCTTTATTTAAAATCCTTCCAGCCATTACAATCATATTAGGATCGGAAGTGTGTCGCTTTACAACATATAAATCCTTTTCTCCATAACTATCCTTCCTGTGAGTTGAGAAATAACCCTTTGAACCATCAGCAGAATATACAAAATAACTGTCATCATCAGAAGTATTGATAGGGTATCCTAAATTTTGAGGAAAACTCCATTTGGTAGAATCTGGCAAATAAGTACTTGTAAATATATCATAACCTCCGATTGTCTTGTGTCCATCAGAACTAAAGAAAAGAGTTTTGCCATCGAAATGCATAAAAGGAGCATCTTCATTATCAGGTGTGTTTATTGGAAATCCTGCATTTATAGGTTCTGCCCATTCTCCTTCAGAATTTAATTCTGCAAAATAAATATCAAGTCCTCCTTTTCCACCAGGCCTGTCACTTGAAAAATATAATCTCTTTCCGTCCGGAGTTAAACAAGCACTGGACTCCCACCCCTTCCTGGAGTTAATGTTTGATCCTAATTTTTTTGGCTTATTCCAAACAAGCCCATCTAACGAAGACAATAATATGTTCCCACTTGTGGCGCTTGCGGATTTCGAACGATAAACGAACAACTTCTGTCCATCTGGTGAAATCCCTATACATGCATCGTGATCATTTCCATTAATAGGAGAACCAATATTTTTAGGCTCCTTCCATTCCCCATTCTCAAAATTAGAAACATATACATCTTCAAAATATTTGTTGTCTATATCTTTCCTGCCATTAGTTGTGCTGCTTCTCCTGGAAGTAAAATACATAATTGTTTCGTCCGCATTTACTACCGGGACATATTCCGAATATTTTGTATTTACTAAAGGTCCTAAATTTTTAATTTCAACATTAAGAGAATCGTGCACCATCTGCTTGCCATACTCACACTGTTTTATTTTAGCGGTTAATTCCTTGTACATCATTTGATTCTTGTCAGAAGCACTAAAACTAGTGTCAATTTTACGAAGTTGACTTTTAAAGTAATATATAGCAGTATCAAACTTATTATTGTAGTGGTAAGCTTGTCCTAAGTAAAAATCAATTTCTTTGGGTTTATAATTCCTGCTTTTTGCAAACAAAAGTGGTTTTAAAGATTCCATTTTTGTATTGGAATATAAATATGAAATCCCGGATATATATTTTGTTTCAGGTTGATTTGGCTGTAAACTATCTGCTCTTTTTGCATAATCTAATGCCAGGTTGAAATTATTTACTTTAAAGGCTTCAACCATTGAATATTTATATCTTTTCAATAATTGAGATGGAGGCAGCTTTTTTTGCGAAAAGGAGTAAGTACTAAAAATTAAAATTATCAGAAATACTTTTTTCATAAGTTTAAAATAAGTGTTGGATATCTAAATTAATTCTGAATGTAAAAAATTGCTGTTTATTTCATCTAATATATTGCAAACATCATCAAATGTTTTGGCTTCAACTAACCTTAATCGGTAAGGCTTTATGTCTGGGATTCCTTTAAAATAATTGGTGTAATGTGGCCTCATTTCAAAAATTCCGGTAACAGGTCCTTTCCATTTTATTGAAAATTCCAGATGTTTCTTAACTGTTCTAATACGTTCTTCCATATCTGGAACGGGAATTAGATTGCCATCTTTAAAAAAAGCCTTAATTTCTTTAAAAATCCAAGGATAACCAATTGCTGCCCTGCCAATCATTAGACCATCAACTCCGTAACGATTTCTATATTCTAAGGCCTTTTGAGGAGAGTCAATATCACCATTCCCAAATACCGGAATTTTAAAATCAGGCAAATTTTTAACCTCCGCTATTAATCTCCAATCTGCCTCTCCCTTATACAACTGGGCTCTTGTTCTACCATGTATTGTAAGTGCACTTATTCCAACGTCATACAATCGTTGCGCTGCTTCAATTACATTTTTTGTGCTGTCATCCCATCCTAAACGCGTTTTTACAGTAACTGGGCGTTTACAGATTTTAACTATTTCAGCGGTAATTTGCTGCATTTTAGGAAGATCTCTTAATAAACCAGCGCCTGCACCTTTACAAGCTACATTTTTAACTGGACAACCATAATTTATGTCTACAATATCAGGATTGCACTCATCTGCTATTCTGGCAGCCTCACGCATAACATCCACCTTATCGCCAAAAATCTGGATTCCGAGAGGTCTTTCATATTCGTAAAAATCAAGTTTATGCGTACTCTTGAATGCATTTCTAGTCAAACCTTCTGAAGAAATAAATTCAGTATACATCAAATCAGCACCATTCTCTTTGCAGACAGCTCTAAATGGCGGGTCACTTACGTCTTCCATTGGTGCCAATAAAAGGGGAAATTCACCTAATTCAACTTCTCTGATTTTTACCATTCACTTCAATTCAAACCTAAATATAAAAAAAAGGGACATAAGCCCCTTTTTAATTTGTTGCATTTTTGGCTAATATTAATTACTAAACATCATGTTATCGTGAACATACTTTAATAATTCAGCCACGTTTTTAATCCTTAATTTTCTAAAAATATTTGTTCTGTGAGATTCTACAGTTTTTAGGCTAATAAACATTCTTTCAGAAATTTCTTTATTTGTTAATCCATCCTGGATTAATTTAATAATTTCAATTTCTCTTTTTGAAAGATGCTTTCTTGAAACTCCAGTAGCATCGACCATTTGTGCTTTCCTTTGTATCAAATCTTTTGACAAATACTCTTTGCCACTGTGTACAAGGTTTATAGCTTCAAAAAGTTCCTCTTTTGGAGAATTTTTAGTTATGTATCCTGAAACACCCATGGTAAAAAGCTTCTTTACATAAGCAATCTCAGTTTGTACAGAAAGAATTATAATTTTTATCCAGGGAAAACGATTTCTAATTACAGAGGTAGCCTCAACACCATTCATTTCTGGCATGAAAATATCCATCAATATAATATCAGTTTTAACCTTCTCCAGGACAGCTATCAGATCTTTACCATTAGTCGCCTCACCTACAATTTCAAAATTTTTATTTTCAGAAAGCAATAATTCCATTGCCTTTCTAATCATTAAATGGTCTTCTGCTAAAACTATCCTTATTTTACTACTCATATTATTAAGTTGCACCTTAAATGTTAACGTATTTTTTTACTAAAAAGTTGCATTTTTTTCAATTGTAAGTAGTTTGATTTGTCAGGTATTAATTAGAAACCGAAGCCCTTATAATATTTAATGCACCACCTGCTTTAAACCATTCTATTTGTTGATCATTATAACTATGATTAACAAGAATATTGTCTGAGGAACCGTCCTTATGATGAAGAACAATTGTTAGCTGAACTCCTGGAGTAAAATTTGTAAGACCAACTATATCAATAACATCGTCTTCCTGGATTTTGTTATAATCATCTTTATTTGAAAATGTCAAGCCCAACATTCCTTGTTTTTTAAGGTTTGTTTCGTGTATTCTTGCGAATGATTTAACTAATACAGCTCTAACACCTAAATGTCTTGGCTCCATTGCCGCATGCTCTCTTGAAGAACCTTCACCATAATTTTCATCTCCAACAACTATAGTACCAATTCTATCTGCTTTATATTGCCTTTGCACTTTTGGCACTGGTTCATAAACCCCTTTCAATTGGTTTTTTACGCTATCAGATTTATCATTAAAAAAGTTAATAGCTCCGATAAGCATATTATTTGAGATATTATCAAGATGCCCTCTGTATTTAAGCCAGGGTCCAGCCATTGAAATATGGTCTGTAGTACATTTACCCTTTGCTTTAATTAATAATCGTAGACCTTTAAGATCTACTCCCTCCCATGCAGGAAAAGGATCTAGTAACTGAAGTCTGTCTGAAGTTGGTGATACCACAACTTGAATATGACTTCCATCTTCAGAAGGAGCTTGAAAACCTGCATCTTCAACTGCAAAACCATTTAATGGTAGTTCAAAACCAGTTGGCGGATCTAATTTAACTTTCTCCCCATTTTCATTAGTCAAATAATCAGTCAAAGGATTAAATCCTAAATCACCTGCAATGGCTAAGGCTGTAACTAATTCTGGTGATGCAACAAATGCATATGTGTTTGGATTACCATCTGCTCTTTTAGCAAAGTTTCTGTTAAAAGAATGAACGATTGTGTTTTTTTCTTCTTTTTCAGCTCCCACCCTAGCCCACATGCCAATACAAGGCCCACACGCATTAGCAAAAACCTTAGCTCCAATCTTATTGAAAATATTTAGATAACCATCTCTTTCAATTGTATACCTAACCTGCTCAGAACCAGGAGTAATAGTAAATTCAGCCTTAGTTTTTAAACCTTTTGCTGCAACTTGTTCAGCCAGTGAAGCTGCTCTCGAAATATCCTCATAAGATGAGTTAGTACAAGAACCGATCAATCCAACTTCAATTTTCAAAGGCCAGCCATGTTTTATTGCTTCTTCTTTTACTTTAGAAATTGGGGTAGCTAAATCAGGGGAAAATGGACCATTTAAATGTGGCTCCAACGTATTTAAATCAATTTCTATAACCTGATCGAAATATTTTGAAGGATCATTATATACTTCCGGATCTGCATTTAAAAATTGTTTAACAGAATTCGCAAGATCTGCTATATCAGCTCTATCGGTAGAACGAAGGTACCTTTCCATACTTTCATCATAGCCAAATGTAGATGTAGTTGCACCTACTTCTGCCCCCATGTTTGCAATAGTTCCCTTGCCTGTGCAACTCATAGAAGTTACACCTTCTCCAAAATATTCTATAATACAACCGGTTCCACCTTTTACTGTTAAGATTCCAGCAACTTTTAGAATTACATCTTTTGGAGCCGTCCAGCCACTCAGTTTACCTGTAAGTTTAACGCCAATAAGTTTTGGCCATTTTAACTCCCAAGGAAGTCCAGCCATAACATCACAGGCATCTGCCCCTCCAACACCAATTGCAATCATTCCAAGTCCTCCTGCGTTAACAGTATGAGAATCTGTTCCAATCATTAAACCTCCAGGGAAGGCATAGTTTTCCAATACTACCTGATGTATAATTCCTGCTCCTGCTTTCCAAAAACCTATTCCATATTTATCTGAAACAGAGGAAAGAAAGTCATAAACCTCTTTGTTCTCAAGTTCAGCTTTTGTTAAATCTTCTGATGATCCAACTTTAGCAGTAATCAAATGGTCGCAATGTACTGTTGATGGTACCGCCACTTTCGGCCTTCCTGCTTGCATGAATTGCAACAAAGCCATTTGGGCAGTGGCATCTTGCATTGCAACTCTATCAGGTTTAAAATCAACATACGAATTTCCTCTCTCGTAAATTCGGGAAGCATTTCCTTCATCCAAATGGGAATAAAGAATCTTTTCGGTTAAGGTTAATGATCTTCCTAAAATGTTGCGTGCAGCTTGTACACGTTGAGGCATACGTGCGTAAACCTCTTTTATCATTTCAATATCAAACGCCATGTCTGAAGGGTGTGGTTAATGTAAATCTAAATATAACGCGCAATTTATAATAATTAGCTTACAATTGAATGATGTAAAGCACAGATTACAATTTCTCAACTAATTTTATACAATATCGGAATTTAACCATGTAATCATATAATGGTTTTGCCTTATTAATTGCTTTTTAATTTCAGAATATTCAATTTTGAAAATGTTTCTTGTAAATAAAAATTTTAAATGAAGCTTTTTAAAACAATTCTTTTTTATTCTCTCCTAATATCCGAATGTTTTGCTGGTGAACTTACTGTTGTTGGAGAATATCATGGTAAAAATTTATATATACAAAACCCTTATTCCTCAGAAAAAAATGAATATTGTGTAAAAGAGGTTTATTTAAACAAACAAAAAATAACAACACCACTTAATACCAGTGCTTTTGAAATTGATTTATCTGGCCTAGAAATTCATAGTCAGGTCATTATTAAAGTGGTGTACAAAGATGATTGTAAACCGAAAATTCTTAATTTAAATGTCATTAAAACCCATGTTAAATTTCATTTTTCCGACTTTTCGATTGATGACCAAAAGCTTACGTGGACTACAACTGGTGAAAAGCTTTCAGGAAAGTTTTTTATTGAAAAAAGTTTGCATAATTCCTGGGTTGTAATAAAAGATATAGAATCAAATGGTGGATTGGGAGTAAATCATTATTCTATTGAAGAAATTCATCATTCAGGTTCAAATAAATACAGAATAAAATTCAAGGAAGGTATAGACCATTTCCAATATTCAAAAGTCATAGAATACCATTCAAGAAAGAAGGCAATATTATTTTCTCCGAAAAAAGCGACTGATTTTATAAAATTTAGTGATACAACTGATTTCGAAATTGTAAATTCAGAAGGAAACTCTCTTTTAAAGGGTCGGGGTATTTCAGTAAATGTTTCAAATCTTGTTTCTGGAGTTTACTTCCTCAATTTAGATAATAGAACAGAGAAATTTATTAAGCGTTGAGTTTTTCCCTTAACACAAATAAAAATTGATCCTTCCCTTTTAAAAAGTCAATTTTTATAGGAATGTAAAAAACTGGTACTATTAATTTGTCTTGCCACTTTTTGAACCGTACGAAATCTTTTTCTGTGGTTAAAACAGGTAGATTTAATTGGTTAAGATCATAAATATCAGAATTTGTGAATTCATGGTGGTCTTTGTAAATTCTTTTGGAATTAATCACAAATTTTGTTTCAACATAGGATATAAAGGGTTGTGGATTGTCTATCCCACACACAAGGACAAATTCTTCTGAGATCACAATTTGTTTACCAATACCCATAATTGGTTCTGAATATTTAATTGAAGTATAGAAGATAGGTGTGTTTATTTTAGCATATCTTTTTATTTGGGATTCTATTTTGCCAGTTTCATTGGAAGATAAAGTTTTCGGACATTTGGTAATTACAATAATATCAGCTCTATCTGCTCCTGATCTTGATTCTCTTAACCTACCATATGGTAATAGAAAATCCTCATAAAACGGTCTTTTAAATTCTGTTAGTAGTATGTTAACTCTAGCCTTTAGTGGACGATGTTGAAACGCATCATCTAATAGAATAGCTTGAGTTTTAAAATCCGTATGTAGAATAGATTGTATGCCATGGGGTCTTTTCTCATCTACATAGACATTCACCTTATTCTTGTATTTTAAGAAATACTGCAATGGTTCATCACCAATATCCCTGGAAGTGCTATTTTGATTTGCTTCTAGAAAACCTTTTGATTTCCTACCATATCCCCTACTTAATATACTAATCTTTTTACCTGAACTAAGGAATTCAGAAATTAAAAACTCAATAAAAGGTGTTTTGCCAGTCCCTCCTACTCTCAAATTACCAACACATATAGTTGAAACATTAAAAATCTCAGATTTTAAAAAACCTCTATCATAAAGGAGATTCCTAAAAAGGGTAATTGCATTGTACAGACATGCAAAAGGAAATAATAAAAAAGACAGCAATTTCAAACAGTTATATATTGGGAGATACCAAAATAAGAGAATTATTGTGTTAATAATTAGAAAAATATTTATAAATTTGCGACCTTATTTTCAAAGTCGTTGAAAGGGTTGAAAAATTTAGTGATTGAAATCTTCCAGCTTAAGGCAGGCATACATCACTATGACTTTGAAATAAAGGATTCGTTCTTTCAGTTAATGGGTACAACTCTTATTGAAAAAGGAAATTTAAGGGCCGAAGTAATCTTAGACAAGAACACTGACTTCTTTAAATTGAATTTTCTTATTAAAGGTCATGTAAATTTAACATGTGACCGTTCATTAGAAGAATTTGAACAATACATAGACTTAAACAAAAGTCTAATAATAAGGTATGGTGATAAAACAGAAGAAGTCAGTGACGATTTAGAAACTATCACTTCGGATACTTTAACCATTGATCTTGGAAAATATATTTATGAATATATTGGCCTCGAAATACCCTATAAGAAGTTACACCCAAAATTTAGGGAACAAGTTTCTTTAAGTGATCAGGACCCTCTGGTTTACCAAACAGAAACTTATAGAAAAAGTGATTTAGAGGATGATATAGATCCTCGTTGGAAAGCATTATTGAAACTTAAGGATAATTAAAAACGAAAATTTAAAATGGCACATCCCAAGCATAGAACCTCTAAAGCAAAAAGAGATAAAAGAAGGAGCCATCACAAAATAGCTGATAAAGCTATTGCGATATGTCCAACAACAGGTATGCCACATCTTTA
>JACMRH010000132.1 GCA_014376535.1 Cytophagales bacterium
ATTCTGCTACCTCTTGTTGACTCATGCTTTATAATCTCCTTTCTTAATGTATTCTTTTGATTTTCAAGGTTTTGTTTTAGTTTTTTGAAAATCAGGGTGCAAAGGTATTTAAAATTTATTTATTGTAAAACTATCTTTCTTATTTTTAACGAGATAACAGTTAAAATAATGAAATCCCAGTGTATGTGGAAGGGCTTAATTTTAACAATTCTTCTTTTATATTGTCAGGGACATTTAATTCTCTGATAAAAGTTTGCATTTGCTTCTCCCCCATTTTTTCAGGACGTCTTGTGAAATCTTTTAATATTTCATAAGAATTCGGAATGCCTTCTCTTCTTAATATTGTTTGAATGCCCTCGGCCACTACTAGCCAGTTGTCTTCAAGGTCTTTGTCTAATGCAGCTTTGTTTAAGGTCAATTTGGAAATGCCCTTTAATAAAGACTCATAGGCAATTAAAGTGTGTGCGAATGGAACGCCTAAATTTCTTAACACAGTAGAATCTGTTAAATCTCTTTGTAGCCTTGAAATTGGTAACTTGCTTGAAAGATGATTGAATATAGCATTAGCGATGCCTAAATTTCCTTCTGCATTTTCAAAATCAATCGGATTAACCTTGTGAGGCATTGCAGATGAACCTATTTCATTTGGATTAATTTTTTGTTTGAAATACTCCATGGAAACATATTGCCAAATGTCTCTGGCAAAATCAATCAAGATCGTATTGATACGGCAAAAAGCATCTAATAAGGCTGCTAATTGATCATAATGTTCAATTTGTGTTGTGAATTGGCTTCTGTTTAACCCTAATTGATCATTTACGAATTTATTCGAGAAGTCAACCCAATCTATTTTCGGATAGGCAATATGATGAGCGTTGAAGTTCCCGGTTGCTCCGCCGAATTTTGCAGCTATGGGTATTTCTTCGATATATCTGATTTGAACCTGAAGACGCTCGCAGAAAACCTTAATTTCTTTTCCCAACCGTGTGGGTGAAGCTGGTTGTCCATGAGTTTTTGCCAGCATTGGAATGTCTTTCCAATCTTCAGCAATTGAATCAAGTTTGTTTGTAAACTCTTTTAATTTAGGTAAAATCTCTTTTTCAAGAGCCTCCTTTAAAGAAAGAGGGATAGAAGTATTGTTAATGTCCTGAGATGTTAGTCCGAAATGAACAAACTCTGAATAAGCGGTAAGTTCTAATTCTTTAAATCTGTCTTTAATAAAATACTCAACAGCTTTAACATCATGGTTTGTGACTTTTTCCTTTTCCTTGATATCTCTAGCGTCAGCCTCTGAAAATTGAGATGCAATAGATCTTAATTGTTCAAAACATTTAGGATCGACATTCAACAATTGAGGAAGTGGAATCTTACAAAGGGCAATGAAATACTCTACTTCCACTTTTACCCTGTATTTTATAAGACCAAATTCAGAAAAGTATGGAGCAAGTTTTTGTGTAAAACGTCGGTAACGGCCATCTACTGGCGATATAGCCGTAAGTTCGTTGAGATTCATTTGAAATTGGGAATAAACAGCAAAGATAGAGGAAACTGATAAACTTTGTATCAGATTATAAATCAAGAACTGTTACTAATGATATTTAAAGAGAGAAATCAAAATTTTGAAATAGCTGCAATTCTATCCGCGACTTCCTGCATCAACCACATGGGAGTTGATGTTGCGCCACAAATCCCTACTTTATCTGCATTTGCAAACCAGTTACCTTCTAATTCTTCAGCGTTTTCGATAAAATAACTTTGAGAATTGGATGCTTTGCAAACCTGGTAAAGTGCCTTACCGTTTGAGCTTTTCTTGCCGCTTACAAAAATTATCACATCGTTTTCAGCAGAAAATACTTTTAACTGAGGCTCCCTGTTAGATACCTGCCTGCAAATACTGTCGTTTGCATCAAATACTGAATCGTCGTGAGGATTTTGACCTGTTTTGGCAATTCTTTCTTCAATCAAAGCTTTCATTTTATAAAAGCCTGCTGTACTTTTTGTGGTTTGGCTGTAAAATGAAATTGGTTTAGTAAAGTCGAGAGCGTCTAAATCTTCTTCCGTAGTAACTATGATCGCATTATCATTTGTTTGACCAGAAATCCCAATAACTTCAGCGTGGCCTTTCTGACCGTAAACAACTACCTGGCCATGTGTTTCCTTTATTTTATCGTAAGAATGTTTTACTCTATTTTGTAGTTTTAGAACTACAGGGCAAGAGGCATCAATAAGTGTAATGTTATTTTTTAAAGCAAGTTGATATGTTTCAGGTGGTTCTCCATGTGCCCGTATGAGAACTTTACAATTATTTAAATTTTCAAGATCCTGCTTTGATACAATTTTGAGACCTTTAGCCTGAAGCCTTTCGATTTCCATATTGTTGTGAACAATATCTCCAAGGCAGTACAGTCCGTTTCCACTCTCCATTTCGTCTTCTGCCATTTGGATAGCATATTCAACTCCAAAACAATAACCAGAATTACTATCTATCTTAATATCCATATCCTTAACTCTGCATGGCTTAACGCCGCTTTCTGTAAACAGTTGTTGAAAAAAGATCCTTTTCTGCCTGATCTGAAATAAACATGCCACTTAGAAATCTGCTTATATCAGATGATTCATAATGTATTGTGCCTAATTTCTGGTAATTTCTATACTCCAAAGTATTTTGAGCAAACTTATCGTGGTTTTCTAAATGTTCACTAATTGCAACGTATCTAATGGAAGAAGTTGTAAGTTTCGCATTTAATTCAAGGCTGGTTTTTAAAGGATAAAAAAGGTTTCTGTTTTCAAGTGAACTGAAACAAGTACGGGAGTCACCAATAACAGCACTATCTGCAGGAATCATTTTTTGGATAAACTGTTTTTGTTCTATTCCTGACCGATTGTTATAATCAACAAGAACATATAGGGCTTGAACTAAAAAGAAAATCACGTTTAAACCTAATAACAAAGCAATTGGAATATACCGGCCAGCCCGTGCTTCATTGGCAGTACTATTTAGAGGAAGAAGACAAAACAACATCAAATAGAAAAACGGAACAACTAATATTATATTATTTACCCAGGCAGGATCTGCAAAGAAAAAGGTTAAAATAATACCGCAGAATAAGATAATGTTCTTTGAATATTCAATTTCATATTTATTTTGAATTAAGCCATAAATAAGAAGTATTACGGAAAATATGATCAATATATAATAAACAAAAGGAACTGATTGGTGGATTTCCCAAAAGAAGTGAGGTGTCCAGACTTCTAATAAAGAGTTGAAAATGTTAATATGATAATAAATAGGCCAAGGGCAGTAGAACAAAATAATTGCAAGCGGCCAGAATAATAAGTGATAGGTTTTAACATACTGTTGTTTTAGTAGGTCAGAAATTGCATTAACCGACTTAAACAAAAGGATAAAAGGTATAAATACGACTATTGGAAAATAGGCTAACATGGCAATTGCCATAAAAAAACCGCTAATTATAGTACTGTAAAATTTATATTCACGGTTCAAAATCTCGTTTCGAAGAGAAACCAAGAAGAAGAATACGCCAGTTAGAATTGCCACATTCGCATGAACAGCCTTATTAAGGATAGGGTCAAAAAAAAGAGCCAGAATTAAGAGGGCTGAAGCATTCTTATAACTACCATTTTCAAGATGAGTAAAATAAACAAAAACCAGCAGTAGAAGTATAAAGCCAAAACTTACTCCGATAATTCTATGAGTAAAGAGAATATTTTCAAGATTAGAAATAAGAAATTTATTTGCAAAAATGATTAACGGGCTATTCTGAATAACTTTTGTTTGAAGAACACCCCAATCCTGATTTATAAACTCTAAACCATTTGTGTACATTCCGCTAGCTGCAGAAGCCATCATTGCTTCCTCAAATTCTGGTATTGGGAACCGGCTTAAAGTAAATAAATGAAAGCACAGATAAAGCGGAATGAGTAAAAGTAGTAAATTTCGCACCTGAAAATTTTTAAAACAACCGATAGTTACGGTTTATAAGTCAAAACTACCAATATTATCGCAATTCAATATACTGAATACTTTACCTGAAACATGGAAACGAAACAAAAAGGGGTTACTACAGAAGGAAAACTAAAAGATATTATATCTCACGCAAAGGAGTATGGTTTTGTGTTTCCTTCCAGCGAAATATATGACGGACTAGCCGCAGTTTATGATTATGGACCATTTGGTGTGGAACTTAAAAACAACCTGAAATCGCTTTGGTGGAAAACGATGACTCAGGTAGAGGAAAATATTGTGGGAATTGACGCTGCAATTTTTATGCAACCTTTAACCTGGAAAGCTTCCGGTCATGTGGATGGTTTTAACGATCCTATGATAGATAACAAAGATTCTCAGAAAAGATATCGTGTAGATCATTTGGTGGAAGGGCACGCAGCAAACCTGGAAGAGGCGGGCAATAAAAATGCTGCTGATTCATTAGTGGAAAAAATGAATGCTTTTTTGGCAAAAGATGATTTTACAGGTTTAAAGGAATTAATAATCTCAGAAAAAATTTCTTGTCCTGTTTCAGGAACGGTTAATTGGTCTGATATCCGCCAATTTAATCTGATGTTTAGTACAAAAATCGGATCTGTAGCGGAAGAAGCTGATGTAGTTTACCTACGCCCGGAAACTGCCCAGGGTATATTTGTAAACTTTTTGAATGTACAGAAAACAGGAAGGATGAAAATTCCTTTTGGTATTGCCCAGATTGGAAAAGCCTTCAGAAATGAGATAGTTGCCCGTCAGTTTATTTTCCGGATGAGAGAATTTGAACAAATGGAGATGCAATTTTTTGTCCGCCCAGGCACTGAGTTAGATTGGTACCAGAAATGGAAAGATGTAAGGATAAAATGGCATGCAGCTCTTGGTCTTTCTTCAGAAAAACTAAAGTTTCATAATCATGATAAACTAGCCCATTATGCCAATGCAGCTGTAGATATTGAATATGAATTCCCTTTTGGATTTAAGGAAATGGAAGGTATCCATTCCCGAACTGATTTTGATTTAAAGGCCCATCAAGACCTTTCAGGCAAAAAAATGCAATATTTTGATTCAGAAATAAACCAGAATTATGTGCCTTATGTGGTCGAAACTTCAGTTGGAGCTGACAGACTGTTCCTGGCTCACCTTTGCAGTGCATTTACCCAGGAAACAACAGGAGAAGGTGAAACTTTAAAAGAAAGAACCTACCTGAAATTTCATCCAGCCATCGCCCCAATAAAAGCAGCAGTATTTCCATTGACCAAAAAAGATGGTTTGCCTGAGAAAGCACAGGAAATTGTTGAATTATTGAAATATGATTTCAATGTAGCCTACGAAGAAAAAGATTCAATAGGAAAAAGATATACCCGTCAGGACCTGATCGGAACGCCGTTCTGCATTGCTGTTGATCATCAAACTTTAGAAGACAATACCGTTACAATCAGGCATCGTGATACTGCAACTCAGGAACGTATTCATATAGATGATTTAAATACGCGAATCGGCTATGAAACTTCATTCAGAAGAATTTTCGAAAAACTGCGGTAAGCAATTAATAATTATCAATTAATAATTAAGAGCTGGCTGGAATGTCAGCTCTTTTTTTGCGGATTGTACCTTCCTATATTATTACTATCAGTTCTTGTTAAGTATGGATTAATTGTATTTTTAATAATTAACAAATCCGTATGAAATGAAAGGTTTTTAATATATTGAAGGTCTTGTTCGAAACGTTTTTCCCATTCAAGTGAGTTACCCCCATGTATCTGAGCAAGTCCTGTTAATCCTGGTTTTACAGAATGCCTTTTTTTCACTTCTAGCGAATACAGAGGCAAATAATCCGGCAACAGGGGCCGTGGACCTACAAAACTCATATCTCCTTTTAAAATATTAATCAGTTGGGGAAATTCATCTATTCCTGTCTTCCTTAAAATTTTACCCAATTTAGTAATCCTGAATTCATCAGAAAGAAGCTCATTATTTTCATTTCTTTTATTTGACATTGTGCGAAATTTCCAGATTGTAAAGGGCTTTTCATTCAACCCAATCCTCTTTTGAAAAAAAAATGGTGATCCTTTAAAATAAAGAATTAAAATGACGACGATTAAAACTAAAAAAGGAAAAAGTAAAATCAATAGTGAAAATGCAATTACAAAATCAAATACTGGCTTTAGTAATCGCTTGTACATTTCTAAATTCTGACTCCAACAGCAAATTCCCAAAAATCTGCTTTACCCGCATGGGTTTTAAGGAAATACCCAAAGTACAGATGTTCAATTGGCATATATTTAAATCCATAGCGCTGATAAACCGGAATATCTTCTTTGAAAGGATTATAAAGATAAAACGCATTCTGGATCATAATATGAGTTTTTTCGGTTAATACGAACTCATACCCAGCCGTGACTGCAAAACGATAGATAGAATATGTTCCATCTTTATACTCAGGTACATTTCTTAGGGTGTAATTCAATGATTGGTCCAAACATCCATCGATCCCGGCTACAACAATACTTTTGCGAGTCAATCGTTTACTTGCATATGTTGTTAAAGTATATGCAGGGTAATAAACATCGTTTAATGTATCAGATGGTGCTTGCCTCACCGAAAATGACAGGTTTGCATTGAAATTCCAACTTTTAATAACAGGGGCCAATTCTCTTTTTATGAATACGACTCTTTCAGGATTAAAAGTATAATGAATTCCAGCTCCAAATCCTGGAATATTAATACCAAAATTGGGTTGTCGCATGGAACCGTTTGAGGCATGGTTAAAGTTTGCAGAGATTAATCCTGACCAATATGGTGAAAATATAAACCGGTAATTAATCCCAAAAAGCCCTGTTGCACAAAAAGGCAAGCTTACCAGGACATTTTCTGAATTTTTGTCCTTGTCATAGTGAGTTGGGTAAAACGCAATACCTGTCCCTATTTTAAAATACAATTCATGCCTTTTACTTTTCAAAGCAAACAAATCAATATAGGGAGCTATATGAATAGATTGACCATATACATGAGGATTATCTAGATTATAATACAGAAAATTTATTCCCCATCTTGGGAAATTATGGTATTGATTCCAGGCTTTACGCCCGTTAGTTTGCCAGCCAAAGTTTATTTCTACACCTTTTGGGTAAGCCTCCGGTAAGCCAGATAAGGATTTTCGATGTTTCCATATCCAACCCTGGTTAATGGATGCTGACAAAAACTTGGAATATTTTTTGGGAATTTGAATTGAATCAACGCCATTCTGAGCATTTGCTGAAAGAAAAGAAGTGAATAAAAAAAATGTGAATACAATAAGAAACTTCCCTGACATGTTCATGTTATTGGCACAAAAATAAGATTTATCTTTTGGCCTGAAATTAAATTTTCACAATAACGGTGATAGAGATCTACCCAAAATTAACTTCGTCATTTTCTAAGTGCCCTGCATGTGGTTGCCAATTATCAACGCCTTCAGGCCTGTTATTTGCCGAAAAACATATAGTAGCAGATGTTTTATGCTCTTGTTGCGATGTGGAATATTATCATTCATATCCGGCAAAGGACAATAATGACCCAATCTCAATTGCATTTACAAAAGACGGTAAGCAGGTAAAATACAAAACTGATTCAAACAAGTGGGAAGCAAGATATCTGTCAGAATTAGTCAATAAAAATTCGATAAAATACAGAATTAAAATTATTAATAAAAAGTCATTTAACATTGCTCATTTATACTATTGTCTTTCAGAAAACGCAGAGACAATTCAGGCTTTCATTTCAAAAATTCCAAAAGAAACATTTCTAGACCAAGGCTTTATTATTGTGATTTTTGAGCAGTTCAAGCATTTAATTTCCAGGAACAATATTGAAATATGGTCAATACAAAAATTAACCAAGCCCATCCCCACAACAAGTTATGATTATGACCAATCAATTAAAAAAGAATTTAAACGGTTTGACAAAATATTACTAGCAAACCAACTAATTGATCAACAAGTAATTAGTCTTTATTTCAAACTAAGGTATTGGATAAAAAAGAAAATAAATTTAAAAATATGGGCATGATTTAATTAACCATGCCCAATGCATTGTTTTTATTCCTGAATATAATCAGGCTGGAATGATCCTTTCATACTCGCATTTCTTACTACCTTTTTTTCGTTGGTAGTGGTTTCAATAAGGCAGCACTTAATTTGGCTTTGTAATATACATCTGGTGTACCGAATTCTTCTCCGTTTATTAACTATCCTTTGCCTCTACTCTATCCACATGAGATTTGGGTTCTGAAATAACCAGAAATTCTAAAGTTAATGCACTTCTATTTTCAATAGAATGAATTAGTTTCACTGGCACATGAATAGAATCTCCAACGTTTAATTCATATTCCTGTTCTGCCAATTTAAAGCTTGCAACTCCAGAAAGAATATAAAATACCTGTTGTGAATGAGTATGAAAATGAGGCTTTTCAAAAGTTTTTGGAGGCATGCTTTCGAAAATCACACTTAATTTGTCTGACTTCAACAGGTGATATCCATCACAATTATTGCCCCAAACATAGTGTTCTGAATTGAATTTTGATTTTATCATATCATTATCTGTTTTCTGTATTCTGGACTTTCATTTATATTTCTTAATGAGGGGTTAACTTTTATCTCTCCATAGTTTAAAATAAGTTAAAATATATTTCAATCACTTTGTTTTAGGCAAAACGCCCCTACTCCCTTACCTTTGTGGCAATTATGAATTACTTATCAGCAGAAAATATCTCCAAAAGCTACAATGAAAAGTGGCTTTTCCGCAATATATCGTTTGGAATTGGTGAAGGTGAAAGAGTTGCCTTAGTTGGTAAAAATGGTTGTGGCAAAACGACCATGATGAGCGTTCTGGCGGGACTAATAGAACCGGATGGTGGCGGTGTTAGTTCTAAAAAAGGAATCAGTATTGGTTTCTTAGGACAAAATCCTGTTTTTGAAGAAGATAAAACGGTGTATGAAAATATTTTTTCAGTAGACAATCCATTGATGGCCACCGTGAAAGCCTATGAGCATTGCCTGGCGCATCCGGAAGATAATGATGCGTTTAATGACAAGCTTCAGGACCTGATGATCCGGATGGATGAATTGAAAGCCTGGGATTACGAAGTAAAAATCAAACAGATTATTGGTAAACTGGGCATTGGCCCAATGCAGGATAGGATTGTAAGTAACCTTTCAGGTGGACAACGGAAACGAGTGGCCATGGCCAGGGTGCTTATCGCAGAACCTGATTTGCTGATCATGGATGAACCGACCAACCATTTGGACCTTGAAACAATTGAATGGCTGGAAGGGATTATTCATGAAAGATTCCAAACAGTATTAATTGTAACCCACGACAGGTATTTTCTGGACAATGTGGCTAATGAAGTGGTGGAACTGGATGGCGGAAATCTATACCGATATAAAGGAAACTATGCTTATTTCTTAGAGAAAAAAGCAGAAAGAGAACACTCAAAAGACCAGGAAGTAGACAAGGCTAAAAACCTTCTTAGAAAAGAACTTGAATGGATGCGCCGTCAGCCAAAAGCAAGAGGAACGAAAGCAAAATATCGTATTGATGCTTTTTATGAAACACAGGAAATTGCCAGCCAGTCACGAAGTTCTGAAAAACTTGAACTAAACCTTAAAACTTCAAGACAAGGTGGGAAGGTTTTGGAAGTTAAAGACATTAATAAAAGCTATGGTAATCAGCCTATTATTAAAGACTTTGAATATGTTTTCCGAAAAGGTGACCGTATTGGGGTAGTGGGGAAAAACGGGGTTGGCAAATCAACTTTCCTCAGTATGTTGTTAGGCAAAACCAAACCCGACAGCGGACAAATTGACCCTGGACAAACAACAGTATTTGGATATTATTCTCAGGAAGAAGCCCCATTGCCTGATGACAAAAGGGTAATTGAAGTTGTAAAAGACATTGCAGAACATGTGGTTACAGGTGATGGAACTACCATTTCAGCTTCTAAGTTACTGGAACACTTTCTCTTCCCACCTGCTATGCAATACACATATGTGAGCAAGTTGAGCGGTGGTGAAAAAAGAAGGCTTCAACTATTGAAAGTCCTGATCCGTAATCCTAACTTTTTAGTATTAGATGAGCCGACCAACGATTTTGACATAGAATCACTCAATATTCTGGAAGACTTTTTGATGAACTTCAATGGCTGTTTATTGCTTGTTTCTCACGACAGGTATTTTATGGACCGCCTTGTTGAACACATTTTTGTTTTTGAAGGAGAAGGAAAAATTAAAGACTTTCCTGGAAACTACACCGAATACCGTGAGTGGATGGAAGAAGTTGAGCTTGAAAAATTAAAAAAACCTGCGCCAAAAGCGGTGGAAAAAGCTGAAGCAAAACCAGTTGCTGTTTTGACGGAGTCCAAGAGAAAACTTTCTTTCAAAGAAAAGCAAGAGTTCGAGTCAATTGAAAAAGAACTACCATTGCTTGAAAAAAAGAAATCCCACCTGACTGAAAAATTAAATTCGGGAGGATCTCACAAGGATTTAAGCTCATGGGCAATGGAAATAGAGAAGATTCATGCCGAAATTGATGAGAAGACTATGAGGTGGATGGAGTTGGGTGAGTAATTTAAGTTGTGGGTTGCGAGTTGCGAGTTGTGAGTTGTGAGTTA
>JACMRH010000133.1 GCA_014376535.1 Cytophagales bacterium
AATATCATTGTAATGGTGAGCAGTCAGGCTGACAATGCCTCATTGGAAACTGCAAACAAGGGAATAAAGGAAACTGCATTAAATGAATTGGCAAAATTGAACGGAAGGTTGCTTTTTATGCAGCCTTATTGTGGAACAAACCCAAACTATGCAAATTTTGTCCAACAGGCCAAGTTGCTGATAAAGTCTTCTTCTGAGAAAGAAGCTGTTTTAAGAAAGGAAAGAATGGTTGGGATTGAAAGAGATAACTCTAACCTGAATAATTTCAGGCCGATCCTGAATGGACCAAATAACATTTACTGCCTTGATTATCCTCAAAATGCCAATAATCAGGGTGTTCTTATTTTTCCTACAATAGGGAACAAGATAGATGAAAAGCATTTTCGGGCAGGGCTGGATACTTTGCTTTGCCAGATTGTAAAGGACAATGAAAATGTAATCAGCTCTCTCAGCCAGGTTTTTGATAGTCCCAATTCTTTCAATGTAAAAGTAAGTCCTGCTTTTCAAAAGTATTATTCCAGATTTAAGCCTTTACCGGCAGACCTGCCTGCAAAACTCAATAATGTTAGTTACCAGTACTTTGCGCCCGGCTATGTGTCTTACAGCGAAAGCACAGGTACCAGGCCGGTAAAACAATCTTTATTTCTATCAGAAGACGAATATGAAGAAACTGCTAACATGTTTAAGGAGCTGCGTTTGGACGAGATCGGGGCCAACTATGACATGAAAAGCAGGACTGCCAGTTACCAGGCCATTCTAAAAGTAATCAGGCGCTACTCTGATGAGCGGCAAATGCATATTCAGGAATACACCAGCTTTGCGGAATTTATGGAAGAGATTGTTGGGTATAGGCCAGAAAATAATTTACTAAAAAAATACAAAATCGCTGACCTTATCGCAACAAATACCCAGATCAGGGAAGATATGAAACTGCTGGTAGCATACCTGAACAACAGGTTTATGCTGTTTTATGAGGTAAACCAAATGCCCGGTCAAGGATACTACAGCAATGGAATAAAATACTACCATGTTCCTGAAAAGTATCTGCCATAAAAAATGAACAGGATCAGGGAAGAGTTGTTGGAAGGCCTTCAACAGGAAATTCTGGATTGGAAAAATGACTATCTGGCTGAGAGCCTTACTGCCTATCTGGTAAACCGGGGTTTAAATCCTGAGCAAATTATTTTAGAAAACCAGGGAACAGCCAAACGGTCTTACCGAAAAGAAGTATCGGGCTTTCGTACAGAAATTTCCGATTACGATAACAGGGAATATCTTTATCTGCAAACAAATAAGGAAGGTTTTTACGATGCCTTGCCTCAAAACCTTTTTCACCAGCCAAGCAAAGGAAGAACAGAGAAAAATACTTCTGAGACCATTCAGGAAATTAGGAACCACAAACAAGAACAAGCTGAAGCAAGAAAGTTTTTTTTGCCTTTTGAATATGGTTTTCAGCATATAAGGTTATTGTTAAAATTATTTGAACAAGACTTTGAGAAGCAATCAGGTCAAGGAAAATTGGTTGCAATATTTGCAGAGCAATTTGAGGTCTTAAAAAGGTTAGAGCCTTTTCCTGCTTATATTTTTCTGAGGCTTATACCACTTATACATCAAATTAGGAATGATTTCAGGTTGGTAGAAGAATGTCTTCAAATGATTTTTAATATCTCCTTTAAAATTGAATTAGTTTATGGAGATCAGGCAGAGAATTCCTTTACCACAGGAGTAAAATTGGGAGAATGTGGGTTGGGTGTGGATTTAGTTACAGATGGGGTTGTTGCAGATGGGAACCCATCCATAAAAATCACCATTGGCCCGGTCAAACAATCAATTATACCCGCTTTTATTACGGGAGGGGAAAGTGATTTGTTGTTAGACGAATTGCTTGGGTATTTGGTAGGAGTGGAGTACGAGATGAAAAAGGAGTTGCTTTTTGATAGGGAAGATAAGGAAGTGAATTTGAGTGAAGGTATGCTTGGAGTGAGTTTGTTTTTGTAGAAGATTTTTAAAAAAAATGAGCATGATATTCTAAATTTGTTCAAAACTAAATCCATGAAAAAATTAAAACTCTTATTATTAGTCCCGTTTTTATTTATTGCTTGTTTATCTTATTCTCAAACTTCTTCTAAAGAAAGAATTATGATAAGGGTTTATGAGCATTTTCAATTTGAAATAATAGTAACTACTGGTACCTTATCTGAGAAGATTGAATTAAAAGGTGGTTTTAAGTCGCTAAGAGAGGAAAACAACAAGATTATTTTAGCAACACTTAATAAATATTTTACAAATGGATATAAAATTGAGAGTTCAAATTGTTATGTAGAAGGTCAGGGAACTATAACCACATACATCCTTATGAAGGAATAATTGAATAATAATAAATTTTTTTAAAATAATCCCCGAATAAAAAAGACAGCCTGTAAAGCTGTCTTTTTTATTAACTATTAACTATTAACTATTAACTATTAACTATTAACTATTTCAACTTCCCTTATAA
>JACMRH010000134.1 GCA_014376535.1 Cytophagales bacterium
ATGGTATCATATTTAATAGAGCTCCCAAAACTCCTATTAATATGGCATATTCTATTCCAAGAGCGAAAAGTGCAATAGAATTAAGTGCAGCCACTATAGAAGCTTCTATCAATAAACCTATCAGGTAATTTTGTATTAATGACTTTGTCTCTGCTAAAACTTCAACCACAGTTGAATGTTGATCCCTTGAAAATAACTGTCCAATAAAATCCAATAGTAAAGGCTTATAAAACAGGATCATAAAAATGTAAACCGGGAGAAGGAATATTACAACAAGCAGACCACTCAATGTATCCAGTGTTTGCCCTATCAAAACGTTACTGTTGCTAAGTCCTTCACTTTGAAGTTTGGCCAACCAGGCATTAATTTTTTTGGGACTTGTATTAAAACTTGTAGAATACCATTTTGTCCCCTCCTTTACCAACATAGCCAGCTTCTTTTTAAGCATGGGAAATGATTCGCTGAACAATGATGCCTGCGAGCCCAAGAAATAAAATAATGCGCCCGCAAGAATGAAGGCTAGCAACAACGCTAGAAATATGGCTATTATTCTGTTGACTCCCTTTTTGGTAAGAAAGTTGACCAATGGGTTTAATAAAATAGCTAAGATAGTGGCAAATATCAAAGGAATAATAATTCCTTGCCCCACATATAAAATGTTAGTAAATGCAACAATACCAACAGTTATAAGTGAAAATTTGGCGTAAGCAGGTAAAGTGGTAGTTGAAGATTCCATTTTATATTTATCGGCTGATATGAAAGGATGCAATTATAATAAATTCATTCCATGAAATATTATTAAAGTTATTTCGATATAATTATACCTAGTATTGTTCCCAGTGCAACTCCCGCAATGGCTCCTTTGAGTATAATTAATTTTCTTTTCTTACCGCTTTGTTTTAGATCAGCAGCACCTCTTTTTAAATCCATACTACATAACTCTAATTGAACTTTGTATTTGTTGTTAATCTCTTTGAGATCTTCATAAGCTTTTTTATAGCTTTCTGTATTTAATTCTTCGACACTAGCTTTTTGAGCATATAAGGTGTTGATGGAATCAAGAGCAATTTCATTGTCTTTGTAAATGCTGCTAGTGCTTTCATGTACTTTTAAAGCATTTGTAAGGTATTTTAGTTGCCTGTTAATAACCTTAAGCTGGTTCTTATCCAGGTGATAAGTTTCTTTCCCATTTTTAAATTCCTTCCTCAATACAATAGAAATACCATCTGGAAATATAATAGTCGTGTCCTGGGCTGCTGAAGAAAAAGAAATGAATAAAAATTGAAAAAAAACAAGGAAACAAACCAGATGATTCATGTTAGTTTTTGCAAAGTTCGATATTAAATTGTCCTAATTCTTTCATGTCATTACAATATTCTTCCAATAATTTCTTCTGGAGTACTTTGTTTGAATCTATAAGATCCTGGTTTTTTATTCTATGTTTTTCCAGATGCTTAAGTGAAGTTTCAATTTTAGCCATGCCTTCTTCATAAAGAAACTGTTTCTTAATCACTTCTTTTTCAATATTTGAAGTCTGTTTTGATAGCTCATTTCCGGATTTCAAATAATTATCGGCTTTTATTTTATACTCTTTAGCCTGAGTTTCTTCTTTCGATGAAAAAAATATAAACAATATAGAAATCGAAATTAGGATGATAGAAGTGAGAAGAATGATGATTTTTGTTTTCATTTCTATTTTTAATTTAATCTATATCAATTTGATATACAGAAGCATACAGATCATTTAAATCTCTTCTTATGTCGTTTTTAAGGGACTTGCCTTTAATCGTATTAAAAACCATTGTTATACTTCCGTTTTCCCAAATCTCAGAAATGAATTTGCTTAAGCTAAGCGTTTCTTCACTGTCAAAAAAATCTTTGTGTTCATATAAATAATCAAAATATTTCTTGTCTAGTATCCTGATGCCAGCTGAAATTTGTTTTTTATGATCAGAATTAGATAACATATATTAATTGATATGCAAATTAAGTAGGAAACCCAATCATTAAGTTATTGAATGCTGATTAATTAACTAAAACGTCACATCCTGGGGTTATTAGCAAGATTTATGCAGGTTATTTTTGCTTAAAATTTCAGCCTTTTGAAGACATTTCATTTCCTCATTCTTCTTCTTTCAATTATTGCAGTCTATATTTTAGGACTTTCTATTGATGTTATGGACGTAGACGCATCTCAATATGCTTCCATGGCAAGGGAAATGATGGAAAGTGGAAACTTGCTTCAGGTAAAGGAGCGATATGAAAACTATCTTGACAAGCCACCGCTCATTTTTTGGCTAGCTTCCTTCAGCTTTAAATTATTTGGAGTCAATAATATAGCATATAAGCTACCATCCTTTATTTTTTCACTTATTGCCTTATACTCTGTTTTGAGATTTGCAAGATTATACTATTCAGAGCAAGTCGCAAGAATGTCTGTTTTAATAACAGGCTCTTGTCAGGCATTTTTTTTGTTTAATAACGATTGTAGAACAGATACAGTATTAACAGGTTCTGTAATGCTGGCTATTTATCACCTTTCAGCTTATCTAAAAATGGGAGGGAAGTGGCATTTTGTTTGGGGATTTATTGGGATAGGATTATCTATGTTAACAAAAGGCCCTCTTGGGCTTATTATACCCACTTTGGCAATTGGATCTGATCTTTTAGTAAAAGGTCAATTTAAAAGTATTTTGAAACCTGAATGGCTGATAGGTATCATAATTGTGTCAATTATTCTCCTTCCTATGTGCATTGGTTTATATTCCCAATTTGGATATAAAGGGTTAGAATTTTATTTCTGGAAGCAAAGTTTTGGCCGGATAACTGGTGATAATGAATTTGTTAAACAACTAACAGATTCAGATTATGTGGATGACCCTACGTTTTTTTACCATACATTTTTGTGGGCATTTTTGCCCTGGCCTATTCTCTTCATAACTGGTCTTTTTGTTCAATTAAAGGATTTTATTAAGAACAGATTTAGGATTGGCTTGAATGAAGAAATTATTACTACTGCTGGATTTGTGATGACCATTGTGATCATGTCCTTATCAAAATACAAGCTTCCACATTATATTTTTGTAGTTTTCCCTTTAGCAGGAATATTAACGGCAAAATTTTGTGTAGAAGAGATTACTCAATCTATAAGAAAGTGGATGTTGCCAATACACTTATTTCTTATGTTAATCCTTTGGGGACTTTGCTTTTACCTGCTTGGATATTGTTTTCGCACAGATTTAACATTCAATTTTGTTTTGTATTTTTTGATTTTGTGTTTGGTAATCTATCTGGTCATTAACTCGAAAACCAATTTCAGGTTGCTAAACCTGGTTTTGCTAACTGTAATAGCTGTTAATTTCTTTTTAAATGTACATGTATATCCACGCCTGCTAAAATACCAGCCAACAAATGATATTGGGAAATTTTTAAAGAAAAATCAGGTTACAATGACCCATGTTCATAACTATACACCTACAAGTCATTCTATGGATTTTTATGCGGAAAATATTATCCCAAATACTGCAAAATCTATTAATAAGTGGATATATAAATCATACGTTGCAGGCGAGTATTTAATTTTATACCCGACCCATTTACAAGAGCTAATTAATTCCAGGGTGAATTTTGAAATAGTTTTTTCAGGGAAGCAATTTCCTGTTTCTATGGTTAACGGGGAGTTTCTTAATCCGGATAGAAGACAAAATACTCTGCAATCAATATATCTAGTTAGAATACAATAAATTGATTTACCAACACTTAGATTTAATAAAAATGTTGTCTTGATAATTCAATCATAAGTTCCTCACATTCAATCTGAGACCTTTGTTGTAGATCGAGAGAATACCCAAAACTTTTTAAGCATATAATTCCATCCATCTCATCAAATATTTATCGTACACTTCATAAAAAGTTTCCGTCGCAGTAGTTTCTGAATAAAGCATCTCTTTTTCCAACAACGATTCTAAACTTCGTTTTACATTGGCAGATGATTTCAGGCGATATTTTGAAATAAAGCTGTTGGCATAAGGCTGGGTTATTTTTTCTTCTTTCGCTACAGCAATCAGCAGGGTCCATTGATCAGCTGTTAGCAGTTTTTTGTACTGAAAGAATACCATTTGCTCTTGCTCCAGTATTGCTTTGCATACTTGTTGGATATAGGTAAGCTCTATTTTTTTGTTTCCCCCTGCAAATGCTTGATTACAAAGATATTGTGTGTAATAGGTATGCCTGCAAGTCCAGTTCAGGATAAAGGCAATACTTTCATCAGTAATGCTTCGTTTTGCATGTTCAAAGTGCCTTTTAATAAAGGAAGAATAATCTGTTTCAGAAATTTTACCCAAATACATGCTTTGGCACGATGAGTAAAATGGTCTTTTAGTGTTATGGAACATTTCATTCATCAGTCGCAAATTACTTCCGCAGAAAACGAAAGTAATATGTTGCATTTGCTGCATTATACTCCGCAATAGAGCTTCAGTGTTTTTTTCGGGATATTCGGTTATTTGCTGAAATTCGTCTATTGCAATAATGAGTTTTGTTTGTTGGTTATCTAAGAATCGAAATATTTCCTGGATTGATTTTTCCTTTGTTTTATTATCAGCTATATCCAGGCTTAATTCAGGTGTGCCAGACAGCGAATCGTAACTGAGCACAGGTCGGAACGATTTGATCGCTTCCATGAATTTGCGTCCAATACTCTTTTCTGGCGGAAACGTTTGGAATATTTCATTGGATAGTGTCCTGACAAATTCGGCCTGATTTTGGGTAGAAAATATATCTACATAAAGACATTTTGTTGATTTATCTGTACTAATTTCATTGAAAAAATGCTTTATTAAGCCTGTTTTTCCTACTCTTCTCTGTGCAAATAAGCAAGTGTGTAAACCATTTTGGTTGTTTTTGAAAAGCGTTTTTAATTCTAATTCTCTATTGCAGAAATAGTTATGTGAAATGTAAGTGGTAACAGGAAATGGATTTACCTCATTCGTTTTCATTCAATAAATGTACAAAATGTATTTAACATTTTGTTAAATACATTTTGTTAAATACATTTTGTTAAAAAATATCCACATTTTAAATTAATTAACAGATGTTTTAGCTTCCTGTTCATTTCCAGGTTCTGGTAGTTTCTTATTCAACTACATTGTTAATTAGCATATTACAAAATTCCGGTGTATGTAAATTTCAGATCTTTTTCCCATTCCTGCCCTTTTTTGGTCAGATAGAATTACTTTTTTTGGGGTTTGCAGGTTTTACAAAAGTCTGGCAACTCAAGTATCTCTTTTGAAACCTGATTGTGAAGACTTTTTAATTTAATTGTGTCTTGACCTATTTTTGTATTGCTTATTGCAAAAGCATTTCTCTCTGTAAATTCTGATTGCAAAGAGTCATAAATAGGCTCAAAAAATTTGGCATCAGAAAATGCTCCTTTGTTATCAAAAAGCTTTTTCCTGAATTTTCTCGCATATAGTTCAGTGAGGTCAAACTCAAATCTGGCAAAAGAAACAAGGAAATTAGCTGTTTCTTTGTCAGGCGCAATAAGGGATGAAGCCTTTCGATTAAAAGTGCAATTAACTTTTGGATTGAAATTTTTGGTGAACATGAATTCGTAAGTACTCATGTAAAAAGAAAAACTCATCCTGGATGCAGCCATTAGGCTGTAAATATTTCCTTCTCCTACCTTTGTTGTCCCTGATTGAAAATCAGATAGTTGTAATTGGTAAGTTTCATTCCATTCAATTTCATTTTGACAATTGCTTATGAACGGGGACAATACAAAACCAAATAATAAGAGATATTTCTGGAGAAACATATAAATTTCTAAATGCGTAATTGGTAAAAATAGCAAATCGGATTACAAAATTTCTTTATCTGAGTCGACATTGATTAAACATGTGGAATTAAAGGGTTTCACCATTGTATGTTGTAAAAGTTGTTGGTCAAAAGAAGCTACAAGTACCAGATATTACTACGCAAACAATATCAAAAGAAGTCTGTCCAACCAGCATAGGTAGAATTAACTTCTTATTGTCGTATTAGGCTTTGATATTGTCGTATTTACACAGTAATATCACCTGTAAGCTTGCGAATTTTAACATCGATAAAATATAAAAACTAATGGCACTAATCAACCCTCATATAAACTTCAACGGGAATGCTGAAGAAGCATTTAATTTCTACAGATCAGTATTTGGTGGAGAGTTTGCAAAGATTATTCGTTTCAAAGACCTTCCAAATCCAGGATTTCCCATATCAGAACATGAGCAGAATAATATTATGCTCATTGCTTTGCCTATAGGTAAAAGTAACATGTTGATGGCAAATGATGTCCCGGAAATATTGGGGAAAACAAACGAAAATGAAAACAGAAGTAAAATTTCAATAAGTGCAGATAGCAAAGAAGAAGCAGAAAGATTATTTAACGAGCTTTCTGTAGAGGGAGAAATCGAAGGACCAATAGGTGATAGTCCTTCCATGGGTTTGTATTTTGGTTGTTTCAGAGATAAATACGGAATTGAATGGATTGTAACATTTGACCAACATTTTGCGGTGAATAATAAGGAATAGCCCTCTTACATGCTGAAATTGATTCTTAATTCCTTAATCTCCCTTCTTTATTATACTTAGTCTTATATTCCAAAGGCGAAAGGCCGGTGTATTTCCTGAATACTTCCCTGAAGGCTTTCAAATCTGAGTAGCCCACTTCATACATCACTTCATTGATGTTCTTACGGCTGTTTTCCAGGGCTTTTTTTGAAACTTCGATTTTTACCCTTTGTGCATATTCCAAAGGCGTATTTCCCGTTGCTTTTATGAACCTCCTGTCAAAATTCCTTCTGCCAATATTGTATTTGGTGGAAAGATTTTCAATGGTGATTTTCTCCTCCACATTGGTTTCAATACAGGCCTGGGCTTTTTGTACTATCTCATCCTCATGTTGCTTTTGTCCGCGGAAAATGGTAAATTCTGACTGCGTATTTCGGCTCATGTCTATTTGAAATACTTTGGAACAATAGATGGCTGTTTGCCGGTTATAGTACTTTTCAATGAGGTAGAGCATTAAGTTTAGAAACGAATAAGCACCACCATTGGTATATATTCCATTTTCATCAGTGATTAGTTTATCTGTTTGCAAGTTCACGTTTGGGAACCTCATTCTGAAATTTTCCGCCACTGACCAATGTGTAGAGCACACCTTACCATCTAACAAGTCTGCAGCCGCAAGAATATAGGTTCCGGTGCAAATAGAGGCAATTTCAGCACCATTTTTATATTGCTTTTTTACCCAGTCAATCAATAGATCATTCCCTTTTAATGCAAGATCATATTGATGGTTAAGAGAAGGGATAATGATGAGATCAGTTTTCCCAATACAAGAAATAGTAGTGTGTGGCTTTACTGTAAATAATCCCCTGTTAAAATCAACAGTTTCTGATATACCTGCAAGCTGGATAGAAAACAATTCCTGTGCTTCGCTTTCCTTCCAGTAGTCATTCGCCTTATTGAATATTTCATAAGCCCCCGTTATACTGCTCAAGTTGTTTTCTCCATTTGGAATAATAATCGTCAGGTGTTTCATTTCCTTTTTTTTGTAAAGCTAAATGATTGGCATGTCCGAATCAACCCATCATAATGTCTATTTAGCACCCCCTGTAAGTAAAATTATGGCAGTTACTTTGCATTAAACGAAAGATAAAAAATGATAAACCTTGATAATACAACAATGAAGGGCAATGAGCTGTTAGTGAAAATGGTTTTTGACCGGTGGAATTCTTTGATCCAAAATTGTGACACCCTTATTGATTCTCTCTCTGATGATCAATTGCTGAGGGAAATTGCTCTGGGAATAGGGGTATTTATGTTCTGGGCCATTTGATAGCGGTGCGTGACAGCATGTTCCCTTTATTGGACCTTGGTGAAAAACAGTATCCTGAGCTCTATGATGCTTTTGTGATTTCACCTGACAAAGCTGTGGAGCCACTTCCATCTCTGGAAACATTAAGGGCAACATGGAAACAGCAACTCGGAACTATGCAGGCTAAGTTTGAAGAGATTTCGGCAGAAGAATGGTTTGGCAGGCATACAGTGGTATCAGAAGAAGAATTTTTGAAGGAACCACATAGAAATAAGCTTAATATTCTGCTCACACGCTCAACTCACCTTACTTACCATTGGGGACAGTTAATGTTGCTTAAATAAATGAGAAGATTTACAATTTGGTCAACACTCATTGCAAGTTTGTTGATCGGCCACATCAACAACGCGCAGAGGGTATCAAAAAATAAAAAACCTATAACATCAACTATGGAAAGCAAAGATTATACAACAAGCATTTTGGTTGAACAAAGCCCTGCTACGGCATTCAAGGCCATCACAAATTTCCGGGCTTGGTGGTCGGAAGAAATTGAAGGAAAAACGGATCAGCTGAATGAAACTTTTTTCTATCACTACAAAGATGTGCACTTGTGTAAAATCAAGCTTATTGAAATTGTTCAGGATAACAAACTAGTCTACAAGGTGATGGAGAATGAATTCAATTTCACTAAGGATAAAACAGAATGGGTAGGTACCAAATTGATCTTTGACATAACCAAAGAAGGAGATAAAACAAAAGTGAAATTTACCCACGAAGGTCTGGTGCCTGAATATGAGTGTTATAACGTATGCAACGATGCATGGACAAGTTATATCCAGGGCAGCCTGAAGAACTTGATCACAACAGGAAAAGGAAAACCCAACGGAAAAGAAGGCGGACTAAATGCTGAACTGGTTGAAAAATGGGGCCTGCCTAATAAATAAGACTCAATTTAAACACACATCAAAATGGAAACTAAAAGTTATTCTACGTCCATCTTAGTAGACAAAAGTGCAGCACAAGTGTTTGATGCCATTCTCAATTTAAGTGGTTGGTGGCAGGGTGAAATAGTGGGTAGCAGCAATAAGCTAAATGATGAGTTCACTTATCAGATGGGAGAAGTTCACTTTTCAAAGCAAAAAGTAGTTGAATTGGTGCCAAATAAGAAGATTGTCTGGCTGGTAATCGAAAGCAAGTTAAACTTTGTAGATAAAAAGGACGAATGGACTAATACAACAGTTCAGTTTGATATCAGTGAGGTAGGAGGAAAGACAAAACTGACTTTTACCCATCATGGCCTAGTGCCGGCAATTGAATGTTACGGAGGCTGTTCAGGCGCCTGGACCATGCTGATAGAAAAAAGCCTGTTCAGTTTTATTATGACAGGGAAAGGAGTGGAGGTATTTTAATTGTAGTGTACATAATTTGAATAGCACAATGAACAAATACGAAACATTTTTCCAACTACACCATAACAAAGAACCTCTCATTTTGGCCAATGCGTGGAACGTAAAGAGTGCCCAAATCCTGGAACAAAATGGTTATGAGGCTATTGGAACCTCAAGTGGGGCTATTTCAAATTCAATGGGTTATGAAGATGGCGAGAAAATTCCTTTCAGCGAGTTATTGTATATCGTGAAAAGAATAATTGCCAATACTACTGTACCAGTATCAGTAGATTTTGAAAGTGGATATACAGATAATTTAAACACCTTAACAGACTATATCCAGCACATAATAGATACAGGAGTAGTTGGTATTAATATTGAAGACTCACAAGGAGAAGATCTATACCTTAATAAGCTCTATGCGATTAAAAATTATTTGGTGAAAAGTGACCAAAAGCTTTTTATTAATGCCAGAACTGATGGATTTTTACGAAAACTGGATTGGCCACTTAACCTAACGATAAAGAGAGCAAAGATGTACATGGAAGCAGGCGCAGATGGATTATTTGTAACAGCATTGGCTGACCCTGAAATAATAAACAGATAGTCTATGCCACTTCTCTACCTATAAATATTGTTGCAACTCCTAACCTTTCTTCTTTCAAAACATTAGAAGAATGTGGTGTTAAAAGGATCAGCATGGCAGTTTTTCTATACAAGTCGGCCTATAATGGG
>JACMRH010000135.1 GCA_014376535.1 Cytophagales bacterium
AAAACATATGAGGCCAAAGCTGTACCTGATAAAATCAAGAATGGATGAAGTAAGGCGATCATCATTGCAATCTTCATTTCTCTCGCTTCTATTTTTTTACCCATAAATTCAGGAGTACGGCCTACCATTAATCCTGAAATAAATACAGCTAATATTATAAAGATGAAGAAGTTGAGAAAACCAACTCCACAACCGCCATAAAATGCGTTTACCATCATGCCGAGCATTTGCATCATGCCTGATATAGGCATAAAACTGTCGTGCATTGCATTTACAGAACCTGTTGAAATGACGGTTGTTGCAATACTCCAATAGGCAGAGGATGCAGAACCAAACCGAATTTCTTTCCCTTCCATATTTCCCAAATCCTGGTTGATACCCATGGAGGCAATTGCAGGGTTTCCAGCCATTTCATAATACAATGTTGGAGCAAGCAGAATCAGGAAACCTAATGTCATCACACCAAATACCATCCATGCAAAACGTTTTCTTTTCAAGTAAAAACCCAAAGCAAAAACCATGGAAATAGGAATAATTACCTGACCAATAATTTCAGCAATGTTTGTAATAAAATTGGGGTTTTCGAGAGGATGTGCTGAGTTCACTCCAAAATAGCCGCCTCCGTTTGTCCCTACATGTTTAATTGCGATTAGTGCAGCTGCTGGGCCACCCGAAACTTTTACCGAATCTCCCTGAAGATTAATAATTGTTTGTTTTCCTTCCAAACTCATAGGAGTTCCATTAAATACCAGGATTACTGCCAGTATTATAGAAAGCGGAAGCAAAATCCGGGTACAAGACTTTAAGAAATAATTATAGAAGTTACCCAGTTGATCCGAGGTACGATCTTTTAAAGCGTTAAATACTACAACGCAAGCTGCAATACCCGTAGCCGCTGAAACAAAGTGAAGGAACATAAAGCAAAACACCTGTGATAAGTAGGTAGCACCTGTTTCTCCCGAATAATGTTGGAGGTTACAGTTTACTAAGAAACTGATCGCAGTATTAAAGCTTAGATCGGCTGTCATGCTAGGGTTTCCGTCAGGATTTAAAGGCAACCAACCCTGATTCAATAATATAAACATGGCCAGCACAAACCAAACTAGGTTTATCGTCAAAAGAGCTGCCAAATGCTCTTTCCAATTCATCTCCTTGCTTGCATCTATTCCGCTTATCTTAAAAAACATCCGTTCTACAGGGCCAAATATGATGTCTGTCCACGTTTTCTCGCCATGGAAAACTTTGGCTATGTATTTCCCGAAAGGGATTGCCAGTAAAATAGTGGCCACGTAGACCAGTATAACGCTAAATAGTTCTGTATTCATTTGTCTTAGTTTTTTAAAAGCGTTCAGGTTTCAACAATACATATACCATGTAGAAGAAAACCCCAAGGGAGGTGATAAATAGTGCAAGCATAATGTTAGATATTTTCAAAGAAGTGAATAGATCCGAAGAATAACGCAAAGCAGGCGAAGCCAGAAAGAAACAGGATTATGACCATTGTTACATCCATAATTATGATTGGGTTTTAAATCAATTAACAAACAAAGTGCCATAAATCATATCAAATTGACAATCTGATATTTATGAACAATATAAAATTTTGGAAGATAAAAATCCCTTCGGAATTGGAATGGTCTTTACAGAAACGGAAAAGTTGAATTAATTGATATCATATTCTTTCAACTTAGAATACAAAGTTGTAAGGCCGATATTCATTATCTCGGCAGCTTTGGTTTTGTTCCCTTTAGTAAAACCGAGAATTTTTTTGATGTGGACTTGCTCAGCTTCAGCTAAAGTGAAGACTGATTTGATATCTCCGATTGTAAAATCATAAGGTAAATCATCCTTTGTTAACTGCTCACCGTCAGCTAAAATAACTGCCCGCTCAATTATATTTCGCAATTCCCGAATGTTTCCTTTCCAATGATGTAATTTCAATGCTTCGGTGAAATCCAGATTCGCCCCATTTATTTTTTTATTCGTCCTTTGGGCAAAATAATTGGTAAAATATTCACAAAGCTTTTGAATGTCATCTTTTCTCTCATTTAATGAAGGTAATTTTATTTGAAAAACTGAAAGTCTGTAAAACAGATCAAGGCGAAAGCGCCC
>JACMRH010000136.1 GCA_014376535.1 Cytophagales bacterium
TATTTACTTCCAACATAATAGAACTTATTGAAGTGTCCTTCAAAAGGCTTCTCTGTAGAATCCAGATAAATAGTATTTGCTTTTAATTTACCGGCATAATAATTCTCAACGAACAATCTATGGTTTCCTGCCTGATAAGCTATAGTTGGCCCATTTAGAACATTGTCAGTCCAGGTTGAAGTAAATAATGAGTCGCCGTTTTCATTAAAATAAACAACTTTGCCATTTAATTCTCCGTGCAGATACTCTTTAGAAATCGAAACCTTTCCGTTTTTATGATAGTACTTGACAATTCCATTGAAAAGACTTTTGCTGTCTGTACTGATTATGGACTCAATTTTTTGATCACAAGAAAAGATGGTGTCCGTTTTTATTTCATCAACATTTTTGTGCTGGGCCGGTAACAGTTGATGAAGAAATAGTACGGCAAGCAATAAAACATATTTTTCCCCAGATATCATTCTGCGCAATTACTTGATAAAGTCAGGGTGTACACCATCTTTATCTGAAATAATTGGGTTGGAGGTTGGCCAGTTTATTCCAAAAAGCGGATCGTTCCAGCGTATACCTTTTTCTTTCCCAGGGGAATAGAATTGTGAAACCTGGTAGGAAACTTCAACATTTTCAGTTAAAGTGATAAATCCATGAGCGAAACCTTCCGGCACATAAAGCATTCTGTGGTTCTCTTCGGTAAGTTCTACAGAAATATGTTCACAATAAGTTGCAGAATCTTTACGGATATCAATAATCACATCTAAAATTGAGCCCTTTGTGCATCTGATAAGTTTTGCTTCTTCAGCCCCATCAACCTGAAAATGCATTCCCCTGATTGTATGTTTCTGCTTCGACAATGACATATTGCTTTGGGGCATATTCGTTTTTAAACCATGTTTTGCAAACTCGTCAGCACAATAAGTTCTTGCGAAAAATCCTCTTTCATCACTTCTTTTTTCAAGATCGATAACAAAGGCTCCTTTTAATTTTGTTTCTGTAAATATCATGATTTTAATTGCTGCAATATTCCGACACAACAATATTACACAAAAAGCTTATTTTTTTAGTAACAGTTGATGTGTAGATAAGTAATCTATCAAATTTGTATTAGATGGAGCATTGTGCTAAAAGAAACTGAATAGAGAATCAAGCCCATCAAATAAAAAACCATTTCATAATTTTGGAAACAAAATTGAAAAATTTTGCTTAAAAAAAATAAAGGCTATTCCGAAAATACAGAATAGCCTTAAAAGATAATGGCATGGGTTATTTTTTTACGATTTTTTTAGTACTGACAGTTGAATATGTAATTAATTTCAATTGGTAAATGCCAGGATCTTTAATTTGTGAAAGGTCAATTTCAGATGCTGTTTCTACAGTAGTTTCAGATAATATTTTTCCCTCCAAATTAATTATTTGCAAAGTGGCAGGATATAAGGCACTTGTAATATGGATTGAATTTGAAAACGGGTTTGGATAAATCTGTTCTTCAAATTTAAGTTTTTCCTCTTCAATGGAAGTAACGATATAGCATTTGGTTGGATCGTTCATAGGTGCCAGACCGGTATTACCTCCAGAACAGTAACCACAAGCATCAGTTTTGGCAGTACCGTTTACTTCATTGTTGCAATCAACCTGTGGCCCCCTGGCTTCAAAATAATTGAAATTAAAGCCGTCAGTTAGTGCGTAAAATCTAATTTTTCTCATTCCTTTGGTAAGATTCACACCTTTTACAGTAACAGTTGAAAATGAATCCCAATTGCCAAGATTTGAGACATTTACCTGGGGAATCAAAGTAACTCCGTCGACTAATATTTTGAAATTCTTGCTTGATAAAGCGGATCCGACACGAAACCTGAATTCATAAGAAGCAGTAGCAAGTACGTTTACAGAATAATCCAACCATTCGTCTGTATCCAGATAACCAACACCATAACCACCAAGACTATCTGTAATAGATTGAATATCAACATCATCAGTGCGAAATGAATTACCTGTGTTGCCAGCTGATTTATCAAAATATGATTTATTCTGGCCACCGATGTCATAAGCTTCGGCTTCTATTTTACCGGGAATATTAAAAGGAATACCATAGTAAGGTCCATCAGAATAAATGTTTAAATAGGCATTTTGACTAATAAGATAACCCATATAGTTGCTGATCTTAACCCGATAATAAGCCTTGTCATTTAAAACGGTACTATTTATTGTAAATGAAGCCGAATTGGTGCCAATGTTCGTCCAGTTGATTCCATTTGTGCTTTTTTGCCATTGAAATGTTAATTTTTCTCCTGCAGCTATTACAGAAAACATAGCTTTATCACCTGCTTTTACCACTATGCTTGCTGGTTGTCTGGTGATTTTAGGTTCCGGAAAACATGTCAAAGTATCCTTTTTGGGGTTATTTATTAATTCATACGTTTTTATTCCTGCCTGAGTCCTGTTATTCCAACCTCCGGATCCGCAGCTTCCTGGTTTTAATAATGCAGAAGTTTCATCCTTATCAGCATAGCTCCAGACACACCAGCTAACTAATATTCCGGAAGGATTTGCACCTCCAAGTACATTGGCAAAATTTTGGGAAGAAACTTCATCTACAATACCTGTTCCGCTTTCTTCACTTAATCCCCATTCGGTAGCGAAAACGGGTATTTTGTTTAAAATCGTTTTAACGGTATCAAGATTATTAGTGTGTTGTGGAGTTCCTGCATAAAAATGAAAAGTGTACATCACATTATAAGCATTTATACCAATAATGGGATCTTTAGCAGCTCTCCAGGGGCGATTGCTCCAGTATGGTGTCCCAACTATTATAATTGATTCGGGATCGTTTTTTCTAATAATAGGAATAATAGTTTCTGCATATAATTTGATTCTTGCCCAGTTAACTTCATTTTCCTGTGCGCTTGCTCCATATTTATAGCGTTCATTGGGCTCATTACAAATTTCATAAATTACATGTTTTTTGCCACCATGTTTCCTGGACATGTAGTCCCAGTATTCTTTAGCAGCAACAATATTTTTGTTAGGATCACCATCAGCTAAAACATGCCAATCAATAAGGCAATACATTCCTCTTTTGCCTACTTCGTCAACCATATTGTCCACCCAGTTTTTCCAATAAGTAGGGTTATCAACATATCCTCCTTCTTCTACGTAAAGTGCAAGTCGGAACACATCAGCCTTCCAATCGTTTGCTACAGCATCAAGGAATGAAGAATTGCTGTAACAGCCTGAAAACCATTGCGGACCATGGGTACTTAAACCCTTTAATTGAACTGGTTTAGAACATTCAGAGCTTAATTGTAAACCATTCAACTTTAGTTTTCCATAACGGCTTACTGGACCCTGCGCATAGGAGTTGAAAATTGAAAAGATAAAAAAATAAACAAATAATGAGTAATGTTTATTCATTAGTTAGAAGTTATGAGGATTCTAACAAAATTAAAGAATATAAATAGTATAATTATCAGATCTTCTTAGATTTATTTGATACACTACAAGTATCCAGATAAGCTATAACTAATAAAACCGAAGTATTCGTGAATAAGAATTTGCCAACGACCTGGATTCCATTGGTTTGGAATAAATGAACTTAAATAAAGGTTTTTTTCAGGTAATTGACTATCTACCGGAAATGCGGTAACATTTAAACGTTCCTTTTCAAAACAACCCATTGACCTTTTCATATGCCAGGCAGAAGTTATTAAAAGGAGTTTGGGACTGGCATTTTTTATCTGGTCCTGTATGAGTTTTTTGGAAAATAATGCATTTTCATGCGTATTCCGGGATTCATTTTCTATAAAAATGGCACTGTCAGGGACTTCGCACAATAAAAGAACATTCTTTAAATACTCGGCTTCAGGAATTTTTTTGCCAATAATTTCACCACTTCCCCCTGAAAGAATAATGCGTTTTACTTTGCCCAGTTTATATAGTTGTATTGCATGCAGCAAGCGGTCAGGTGAGCCAGGGAAATGTGTTCTGTCATCTGGCTTTTTGCCAGCTGCGGCCATTCCACCTAATACTATTGCTGCATCATAATCATTAGGTAAATCTTTAAACCATACTAAAGGGTATTCAATTTGTTTAAATAAAATATTTAAGACGAAATCGGTTGTATAAACATAGAGCAGGATTAAACTGGAAATGATAAGTCTTTTAGCATTTCTTGGGGAAACAAATAGTGAAATTATTAACAGAACAATAATCCAATTAAGCGGGACTAGAAAAAAATGTAATATTTTAGATATTATAAAAAACATTATTCAACTCCATCGAGCCGGACACGGGGAAGAAATTCCGGGAATTTAAGGTTGATGAATTCCAGTAATTTTTCGCGAAGGTCTGCCCTTAATTCAAAAGCTTTGTCCGGATCTGAAGCACTGGCTGTTGCCCTCACCTGAATAGTTTTTTCACTAAAATCTGTTATAATAAATTTTGCATTTTTTCCATCCCATAGAGACGATTCTTTAACGATTTGAAGATATCGTTCTCTTATTTCCTGTACTGGAATACGGTAATCTAAATACATAAAAATAGAAACGGTAACCTGAGAAGTAGACCGTGTCCAGTTTTCAAAAGGCTTATCAGTAAAATAAGTAATGGGTAAAATCATCCTTCTCTGGTCCCAAAGTTTTACTACTACACTGGTAAGATTAATTTCTTCAACTCTTCCATATTCTTTTTCTACGACTACAAAATCATCTATTTTAAGTGAATGATTGAAGGCAATTTCAACACCAGCAAGCAAGTTTGCAATTGATTTTTGAGCTGCAAATCCCAGTATCACACCCACAATTCCTGCCGAGGCCAGAATTGATGTGCCTAGTTCCCGAACTTTTTCAAAGCTCATTAAAACGAGAGCCACAGCTATTACGGCAATAAACATGACCAGGATCTTTTTAATAAAAGATACTTGTGATTTAATCCTTTTAACCTCGCCCTGGTCATTTTGCTGAAGTTCTAGATGAACATAGAGCATGTCTTCCAGAATGTTTGCAATGGCAATGGTAAATACAGCAGCTGAAATTATAAAACAGATGCGGATGAGGTGATTTATCTGGTCGTAATATTGAATGTCCTTATTTCCATGGATCAGAAAATTGAACAAAAGAATAGGAAAAAAAACAAGTAATGGAATTTCTAACCGTGTCCTAAGGCTATCAGCAAGTTTAGGATAACTTCTCTTAAGAAGTTGGTAAACAACCCGCAACATCAGGAACCTGAGTACGATGGCAAGTAAAATGCTGGCAAGCACCAAAATACTTACTCTGGAGAATGAATTTAAAGAAAGAAATATTTTATGAAACTTGTCTTGCATTTCAATTAAATTGAGCAAAATATTCAGCTTCTATTTCCCCGGGATGTGGTGCGTTGTTATTTAAAATTTCCCCGCTTTTTCCTATTATAATATAACGGGGAATTTCAGATATGTCATAATTCTTATTGATGTTTTCCTCATCACCATCATGGCTGATAAGTTGTTCTGCCGAGAGTTTATTCCTTTCCACAGCTTTTTTCCAGGCGTCTTCTGAACTATCAACAGATATATTAAGAAATGCAATATTTGGGTTTGATACCATTGCAGCCTCTAACTTTCTTTGCGGTACAACCTGTTTCACGCAATCTTTGCACCAGCTTGCCCAGAATTTAATATAGATAATTTTTCCCCTAAAATCCTGCAGCGAAACACTTTCACCTTTATAATTTTTGAGTGTAAAATTTGCAGCCTGGGATTTTATTTTAGGTAATGATCCAGAGTTGTCCTGGCTTTTTTCGAATTGCAAACTGGCAAGAAAACTAATCGCCACAATTACTATGGCGATTATAATCCCGTATTTCAGATACTTGTTCAAATCAGGATAAGATTGCTAAAAGATTTCTTTGAATTTCCTCCAACAGCTTCATTTTATTGTCTAACCTTTTATTCTGAAAGGCAAGCTTCTTTTTTATAACTAATTCTGCATCAGCATCTCCAGGCCTAACATTAGACAATTCTGCATTATGGTTGTCTATCTCTAGCTTTTCTCTTCTGATAAATTCCTTCATCAAAGTTACTTTGGCTTCCAGCTGCTCTCTTGTGCTTCTCAGTTCTATGCCAGGATACTTTCGTTTCATTGTATTCTCCAGATAAGATACCTCAAAGTATTTATCAATGGCAGATGTAAACCTTTGAAGGATATCCATCTTATGGGAAGGTAGTTTTCCTGCTGCGCGCCAGTTTTCTTGTATCTTTTTGATTTTCTCTGGTGCCGTAAAATCCTTGGTCGATATCATTTTCTCAACCTCAGCACATAGACTTTCCCATTTGGCATAACTTTGTGTGTCTGGACCTTTGGCGAATTTGTGGGTTTTAACAATGTCTTTAACCACTCTTCTGTATTCCCTCATTACTGGGAAAAGCATTACTTTTGGAACGTTTCCGACCTCTTTCCAGGCAGCTTGTATTACTTTTAATTCACCTGGGTGACCTTTTTTCCGCCAAATATCTTTGGCTTTTTCCATGAGAGAAGTATATGTTGCAAGTCTTACAACATATAGAGCCTGTATTTCTTCGTAGAATGCCTTTTTACGGGAATAGAATTCACCATAAATTTCCCTGAATTCATGATCTAGTTCCTCATCTATATCTTTCTCAGCCTTTCCTGTCTTTATCCACTTACCGTTAATTTCAGTGAGTAAAGCGGTTGCTTCTTTCCAATCAGGATTTTGAGCAGCAACTCTGGCTTCTTCTATTAAACCAGTTTTAATTTCTTTATTTTTTTGCCTGTTGATATTGATAAGACCGCCAAGTGTTCCTTCCGCATCTTCCAGCATCACCATAAGTGAATCAAAATCACCTAATGCATCGTATTGAGGGACAGCTTCTTTTAAATGTAGAAGGCTCATTAAAAATGAACCTTTATTTTGAGCTATTTCTACATTTTTAACAAGGGTGTCAACTTTTCCTTTTATAACTGAAAAGCGGTTTATAAAGTAATTGATAGCATTTTCTTCTGTATCTTTTACATCTCCTATTGCCCTGTCGGGGTACTTCCTGAAAGACTTGAGAAAAACTTTCCCATCTTTCACATAACCAAATTGCTTATTCATACTTTTTTAACCTTCCTTGATTAAGCTGTTCTATTTAAACCGAAAAATAGCTGTTTAAGTCGTAAAATTAAACAATTGAGCTAAAACTCCAGTTTTTGCAATTTAGATTTATAAAGTTGTTTAATCTATTTTCTTTGAAAAATTACTTTACCAACCATCATTTTGGCTTCAACCTGCATTAGTTTACCATTTAAATACCTAAAAATATTGGTTTTGCCATCAGGCAATTGTAGTTCGTAATCTCCTTTGCCTAATGGTTTAATAATCAGGAATGCACCATGCGTATTAGAGAAAACAGTATTTAATCCTTTTGGTTCCTTAAAATACAGGTCCACAATGCTATAATTTATATTGCTGCTGATTACACTAATAACACCGTTTTTAACTATTTTGTATTTTGAA
>JACMRH010000137.1 GCA_014376535.1 Cytophagales bacterium
CCTGATCTTGTATTTGAAATTGTATCAATTGGATCAGTTAAAAGAGATTTAGATGAGAAGTTTCATTTATATGAGCAAAGTGGAGTGAAAGAATATTGGGTTGTTTTTCCTTTTGAAAAACAAGTTTCTGTTTATCTATTAGAAGGAACAGAATATAAACTGATGGACCATTTTCAATTTAACAGTAAGATTTCCTCTGCAAACCTGATTGGTTTCTCTCTCGATCTTGAAAAAGTATCTGAAGACTAATTCTTTCCAGCTTTAATACTTCATGATTTTCTCACATCTCAGGAGGCAAATGATCTAATTCATGTTTTGGATAAATTCCACGTATCTGCATGAAAAAAGTCAAGGTCATCTGGCATGAAAACCTATGCTCTTTATATGGTACTTATTGATAAGGACCGGACAAGAAAGGCTAGAATTGTATTATCGAACTTTTTAAGTTGTAGAGCAAATACCTCCTTGGAATTAAAATTAACTTGTGAAATTTGTCCGTCAAAACCTCCAATCACTGAAATTAGGCCAAAATAAAAATTTAATTTAAAAGGATTCTAATAATTGGAACCAAAATTGTTGAGTGCAAATCATGTAAGCATATATGGCACATATAATTTGAACTAAAATTAAACGGAATAAACTGATCACTACATATTACACTATCTACTAAATATGGCATGACTTTTTATTTATAGAAGTACTTAAATTAAATAGTTATGGAATATGAATTGATATATCATAGTCATGCAGCTTCCCAAATATGCAGTAAAGATCTTACTAAAATATTTGAAGAAGCCAAATCATATAATTCAGAAAATAACTTAACAAGTTGTCTTCTGTTTCATAACAACGAATTTCTGCAAATCATAGAAGGTGAGAAAGCAGATATTGAAGTGGCGTTTGAGCGTATTCTTGAGGATGTAAGACATAACGATGTGTTTCTTGTAGACATGCAACCAATATCTCGTAGAATGTTTGAATCACCCATTGTTTTGGATGTTGTCGGCACTGACGAATTTAGAATGATCGGTTCATCTGACTCTGAATTGGCTGGTTTTAAAACCCAGCCGGAACTTGCCCAAAGATTGTTTATTCATATAAGCAACATGGCCAGGTCACAGAGAAGGGATGTGCACAATAACCCGGTTGGACCAATGGTTTGCTAATTACAGTTAGCATGATACAAAAGGCGTTGTGAGTCATTTCATAACGCCTTTTTTTATTACATCATTAATAGTAATGTAAATTCTGCATGGCATTGTTTTTTGATTTAACATACAAAACAATTACATCATGTTAGTAGAGTATTACTTCCTTTCCGATGACGGTCAATTCCCTAATAGTGAATTGCCTGTAGTAGTTTATAAAACTGCATGGAAGCTTTCCTTTTTATTTCCTGCTGCCTTTATAGCTAGAAAATTCAAAAAGAATAATTGGACTAATACCTGGCAAAATGGAGTTTATGGTTATCATCATTACCATAGTACTGCTCATGAAGTATTAGGTGTATATAAAGGTGAAACGAAACTTCAACTTGGTGGTGAAAATGGTAAAGTTATTACCTTGAAAAAAGGTGATGTTATAGTGATTCCGGCAGGAGTTGCCCATAAAAACCTTACTCCGGAAAACGACTTTAAATGTGTTGGTGCTTATCCATCGGGTTCAAATTACGATTTAAACTATGGCAAAGCAGGTGAAAGGCCTATTACTGATAAAAATATTGAAGAAGTGCCTTTGCCTTCGAAAGATCCTGTACTAGGGACCTCAGGACCATTGTTAATGAAGTGGAAGGTAAGTGTTAATTCATTAGTTGCTTAACAATATTTAAATACACTATTTGTCCAAGAACAATGTTGGTATTTGATATTTGAGCTGTCTTTAAATATATTTCTTCCTGATCAACTTGGAGATAAATAAAATTATAAAGTCCGCAAAATTCTATTTTGTGGACTTTTGCTTTAAAAGAGTTTTCATTTTTTTGATTAGAGATTTCAAGTTGATCTGGCCTGACTAAATACTCTCCTTCTACAGTCATTGCATTTTTAAAAAACTGACTTTTTGATTTTATCCAATTACAATGTCCTGTCAGCTCTGCTGTTATTTTATATTTTGGTTTATAGTACAATTCACGACTATCTCCTTCTTCAATTATTTTACCATTTTGAAGAATCAAAATATTATCTGCCATAGATAAGGCTTCCTGTGGATCGTGTGTTACAAATAATATTTTTACTCCAATTTCATCTACAATATTGCGAAGATGTATTTTGAGCTGTGATTTAAGATTAATGTCAGTCTGGCTAAAAGGTTCATCCAATAAGAGTAATGATGGATTATTAGCCAAGGCGGCTGCAATAGAAATTCTCTGTTGTTCGCCCCCAGATAAAAATTTTAAGGTTTTATCAAGGTAATTCTCAAAACCCAATAGTCTACTTAGTTTATTGATGTGAAGTTTTTGACCATTTTCGTCATAAGTCCTTAAAACATGACTCAAGTTTTCTCTTACAGTTGCGTATGGTGTCAAACGCATGTCTTGCCGTACAAGAGCAATTTCTGGATGGCCTGGAATCAATTTAAAATCCGGGCCTATAATTTTTGTTTCATTTAAATATAGGCTACCGGAAGAAGGTTGTAAATAACCAGCAATTAATGAAAGCAAAGTGCTTTTACCGGAACCATTTGTACCAAGAATTGCCGTGATTCCTTTTAAATTTAACTGTAAGTTGAAATCATCTAAAATTTGATTTCCTTCAATTGAAAAATTTAATCCATTAATTTTTAAGAGCATCCAAATTGAATTAATTGTACCACTTTATAACATCTTCAATTGGTTGTCTTGTTTTAGGTTTTTGTTCATTAACGCGAAAACCGAAGGCGACCATGCATGAAACTCCAAATTGCTCCATGTTAATATTAAAGTCTTTTGCTAATATTTTCTCTAAATCTTTAGCTACAAACCCTTCAATCGGACAAGAATCTATTTGGAGTAAGGCAGCCACAGTCATCATATTAGCCAGAGGTATATAGGTCTGTTTCGAGGCCCAATCATTCAAGGCCCTGTCGTCCATAAGTTCAAAGTCACTTTTTTGGAAAGTTTCAATAAATTTAGATCTGTTGAAAATTGCTTCATCTGGCAAATTTTGAACATTTTTCATAAACCATCCAAGGTAGTCTGAGTTGAATCGCATAAAATAAGCTTTCTTATAAAGTATTATAACAAAATGACTTGCTGTTGGCAATTGCTTTTTTCCACCCCATGTTACTTCTCTTATTTTTTCCCTAAGGTCCATATTCTGTACCACAAGAAATTGCCATGGCTCTAAACCAAAAGAACTCGGGGACAGATGCGCAGTTTCAAGAATGATGTTAAAATCGTCTTCTGATATCTTTTTAGCAGGATCGAATTCCTTACAAGCATGCCTGAATTTTAATGCACTAATAATTTTATCTTTCATTATGATAGATTTTTAATTTCTCCCTTTAAAGGTGCTGGTGAAAGAATAGCAATTTATATATTCCTGAATAGGTTATCAACTCTACTTTTTTTTAAGAGGATCCGTATATAATACTTCAACAGAATAGTGTCATTATATGAATTTTTAAAGAAGCTTATCTTTTGGATTTTATTTTCTCTTAATTTTTTCATTTTCTTGCAAGACATACATTTCAAGAGATAAAGGCCAATATGTGAACTCAGGTAAAAGGCAAAAATCAATGAGAAATCCGAAGTTATTGCACCTAAACCCGAGAATATCGACCTGATGTAATTAGAAAAGAAATAATGGCCTAAAAAAAAATAAAAGCGGAAAGAGAAACTTAGTTCTTAAAGCCTCTGAACAATTATTTAAAAATGTTATTGTAAACGCTAAAGCAGGTAATCATAACAAAGCAATTTGCTTTCTTGATGCTGTTTTGGCATCTGATTCATTATTCTTTATAGTGTATTTTCATAGAGGAGAGTCAAAAGAAAGGTTATTCGATTTTAGCGGAGCAATTCAGGATTTTTCAATTTGTATTAAAAAGAGGAAATATAAAATTAAATCTTAAAAACTATGAATCAGCCATTTTGGACTTTGATTCAGCGATAGCAATAAATAGTAATAGAAAAGACATACAATCTAAGAGTGCAAAAGCTAAAATGCATAGTAAAGACTTTTCAGGAGCCTATGAAGATTTGATGATAGCAAAAGAACATGAGTCGGAAAATGTAGATACCATTACTAAAAAGTATGTTGAAGCCTTAGCAAACTACGATATAGCACTTGAGGGAATGAAAACAAAATATTTAAGGATGCGGTTGAATATATGAACAGGGCTATTAGACTAGCACCTGACAATGGCAATTTTTATTATAAAAGATGCTACAGGCGCTTCAGCTTATTACAAAAAATATTGTAAGTAATTATTCACTTTTAAGAAGGCTGTTCTAAAAATAATATTCAAATTTTTATTACCTGGAAATACTCATGTATAGTTCCTTCTATATTTTTGCTTTATCCGCAATTAATTACCTAACTCAACTTTTTTAGGGCTTATAAAGACCAACGCTTGGCATGAATTTTTACGATTCTATTGGATAATCGTGGATTTATGCCTAAAAAAGAATTAAAAAAAGAGACAAGTACTATCAAGCGCCAACCCCGGCCAGGACTTGAATCTGCTATGAAACCTAAACCCATATCAAAAGACAATAAGAAACATTCTGGTAAGCTATTAAACAAAGTTGCCGTAATAACCGGTGGTGATAGTGGTATTGGTAAAGCAGTTGCCCTATTATTTGCAAAAGAAGGAGCAGATATAGCTATCATCTATTTGAACGAACATAGCGATGCTGAGGAGGTAAAAAATACCATTGAAGAAAACCATGACCGTAATTGCCTGAATATTCCAGGCGATATAACAAATGAAGATTTCTGTAAGAAAGCTATAGACAAAGTACTTGACGAATATGGTAGGATTGACATTCTGGTAAACAATGCAGCGATCCATTTTGAAAGTAAATCACTGGATGATATAACAACTCCTCATTTAATAAAAACATTTGAGACCAATGTTTATTCAATCTTCTGGTTATCAAAATATGCTGTGCCTTACATGAAAAGAGGCGGATCTATTATTAACTCTGCATCAGTAGTTGCTTACCGTGGAAGTTCACATTTAATGGACTATGCTGCAACCAAAGGTGCCATTGTAGCATTCACAAGGAGTCTTGCATCAAATCTTGTGGATAAAGGTATTCGGGTAAATGGAGTAGCCCCTGGACCAATTTGGACTCCACTTATAGTATCCTCTTTTGAACCCGAGAAAGCTGCCAAACATGGTGAAGAAGTGCCTATGAAAAGAGCCGGAGAGCCTGTTGAGGTTGCACCAAGTTATTTGTTTTTGGCTTGTTCGGATTCTTCTTATATGACTGGTCAATTTCTTCATCCAAACGGGGGAGAAATAATTAATACCTAAATATTAAAATTATGGTCATCACAGTAGGTAGTAAGAGTGTTGAAATTCCCAAAAGGAAGCTAACTAAGCTTTCAAAAAATTATGAGGAATGTGCCTCTGTAATGGACCTGATTTATGTGAATGATCAGGACCCGGGAATTGAAAGGGTTTTAAAAGGAAAAAACTTCGAATATGTTATTTCTGGAAAGAAAGTTAGTGACACAGATACTTTAAAAAGAATAAAAGATCTTGTAATTCCACCAGCTTGGCAGAAGGTTTGGATCAGTCCACAGGAAAATGGTCATATTCAGGTAACAGGATTAGATAATAAGGGCAGAAAGCAATACCGATACCACCCATTATGGATCGCTTTACGTGACGAAACCAAATACTTCAGGTTAAGAGATTTTGGCCGTGTTCTTCCGGAAATCAGGAAACGACTTCAGTCAGATTTAAGCAGACCTGAGTTACCCAAAGAAAAAGTGCTTGCAGCAGTAGTTAGTGTAATGGAGCGTACAAGTATTCGTGTTGGAAATAATCTCTATGAGAAAATCTACGGGTCTTATGGCCTTTCAACCATGAAAGACAGGCATATTAAGATTAGCGGAAGTGATATGCGGTTCTCCTTCAAAGGTAAAAAAGGAGTTTATCATACTATAAGCCTCAAAAGCAGGAAGCTGGCAAATATTGTAGCACAATGCAAAGACATTCCAGGTAAGGAGCTATTTCAGTATTTTGATGAAAATGGCAAAAGACATGCGATTGATTCAGGAGATGTAAACAAGTACATAAAGGAAATTTCCGGAGGAGATTTTACCAGTAAAGATTTCAGAACCTGGACTGGTACTGTGAATTGCCTATTGGCATTTAAAGAGCTTGGATGTGCAGATACCCCAGCTCAATTAAAAAGAAATATGACACAGGCAATTGAAAAAGTAGCACAGTGCCTTGGTAATACCAAAACAGTTTGCAAAAAGCACTACGTGCATCCTTTGATACTTTCAGGTTATCAAAATCAAAAATTAGATAAATATATAAGAGAGCTTGAAAAAATAGAAATAGAAAAAACCGCCAGTTCAGCTCTGGCACCACCAGAACAAGTACTATTAAAGTTGCTTGAAAACAGCTGATTTATTTAGTTAATAGTCGATAGTTAATAGTTATGGCAAAGTATAGCGAGAAGACACAGGGGAAAGTTCATGAAGCACTTCACGAAATGAAAGAAGGTGAACTTACTATAGGGAAATCTGATAAAAAAGTAACCAGCAAAAAGCAAGCAATTGCGATAGGTTTATCAGAAGCAAAAAAAGAAGGAGCCAAAGTTCCTAACAAGGCAAGCTCTACAAAAAAGAAAGAAAAATAGGATTAAATTATAGAATCGACTTGAATGCATCAGGCTCAATACTCATTACTAAATACTCAATACTAATATGAGGGCATTATGGACAGGGGCTATCAGTTTTGGACTGGTAAACATACCCGTAAAAATTTACAGTGCAACTCAGGACAGCAATCTGGACCTTGACATGCTTGATAAGAACGACCATGCGCATATCAAATATAAAAGAGTAAATGAAAATACAGGAAAGGAAGTATCTAATGAGAATATTGTAAAAGGCTTCGACTATGAAGGTTCATTGGTTGTTCTTGAAAATGAGGATTTTAAAAAAGCCAGTGCAGAAAAAACCGATCTTATAGAAATTATTGAGTTCGTGAACGCGGTAGAAGTTAATACTATGTTTTACGAAACTCCTTATTATGTTGAGCCACAAAAATCTGGTTCAAAAGCCTATGCTTTGCTAAGGGCCGCATTGGAAGAAACAAAAATGGCAGGCCTATGTACTTTCATTATGAGAAATAAAGAAAATCTTGCCTTGATAAAAACTGAAGGTAATGCATTGGTAATGAATAAGATTCGTTTTCAGGAAGAAATTCGTGAGTCTGAAGAACTTAATCTTCCTGTTGGCAAAGACATTGTGAAAGCAGCTGAACTTAAAATGGCAGTAGCTCTTGTAAAACAGCTATCAGCCAAATTTGACCTGAGCAAATACAAAGACAATTATTCAGTTAATCTTCTAAAATTAATTAAAGACAAAGCACAAGGCAAAGAAGTAGAAGCACCAAAACTTAGGGTTACTCACAGTACCAAAAAAGACCTTATGCAGCAATTACAGGAAAGTCTAAAAATTAAGAAAGCCTCATGAGCCTTGTAAAATATAAAGACAAGAGAAACTTCAACGAAACATCTGAACCAGCTGGTGAAACTAAAAAGTCACAAAAAGAGCTGGTTTTCGTGATTCAAAGACATCAGGCTTCTCACCTTCATTACGATTTCAGGTTAGAAATGGAAGGTGTTTTAAAAAGCTGGGCCGTTCCAAAAGGTCCCTCTCTAAACTCAAAGGACAAAAGATTGGCTATGATGGTGGAAGATCATCCTTATGATTACCGCACATTTGAAGGCAGTATTCCCGAAGGAAATTACGGAGCCGGGGTCGTGGAAATCTGGGATGAAGGAACCTACAGACACATTACAATTACCGACAGAAAGGAAGGTGAAAAGCAATTACTGAAAGACCTGGAAAATGGATCAGTCAAAATTGTAATGAACGGCAATAAACTAAAAGGTGAATTTGCCTTAGTGAAACTAAAAGGCAGTGGAAGCGGCAGGCCTGAAAATTCCTGGCTGCTCATAAAACACAACGATGAGTATGCCACCCAGGAACCTTACCTTGCAGAAGCCTACACTGATCCGGAATCCAAAGTTTCGGAGGAGGTTGAAAGAAGGACTGGCAAGAAAGTTAAAATAGTTAAAAATGTAATTTCTAAGGTTGCAGCAAAACCAGCTATTTCTCCAGAACCAAAAAAAAGAAACTTCAGGACAGCGATGGCTGGTTTAAGATCAGAAAAGAAATTTACAGATGTTATCACTCCAATGCTGGCCAAACAAGGTGAAAATCCTTTTTCAGACCCTGATTGGGTTTTCGAAATAAAATGGGATGGATACAGGGCTGTTGCAGAATGCAAAATGAAAGAGATAAGGCTGTATTCAAGGAATGGCCTTTCATTTATGAATAAGTATGAGAACGTCGTAGCAGCACTCGAAGAACTTAAACTGGATGCAATATTAGATGGAGAAGTTGTGGTACTTGATTCGGAATCCAAACCCAATTTCCAATTATTACAACATTATCCTGACACTCCTGAAGATAGCACTTTAATGTATTATGTATTTGATATCCTGCAGTTTAAAGATAAAGATTTATACAATCTTACTTTGCTGGAAAGAAAAGAAATACTCAAAAAGCTGATACCTGAAAATTCTATAATCAGGTATTGCGATCATGTTGTAAACGGTGGAAAAGAATTTTTCAAATGGGTTTCAGAACAGGGGTTGGAAGGAATGATGGCCAAAAAAGCGGATAGCCTTTATTATCCCGGCAAAAGAACCACAGAATGGAGAAAAGTAAGAAACCATAATATGCAGGAAGTTGTGATCGGAGGTTTCACCGAACCACAGGGTGGTAGAAAACATTTTGGAAGCCTGGTTTTAGGAATGTACCTGGATGGTAAGTTTATATATGTGGGAAATGTTGGAACCGGCTTTGACGATAAAAGTTTAAAAGAGCTTTACAGTCAAATGATCAAACTGAAGGTTGAAAAATCACCATTTTCAGACAAGGTTAAGGATGTCAAGAAGGTAACTTTCATCGAGCCTGAGTTGGTTTGCAATATCAAGTTTACAGAATGGACTGAAGAAAGATCTCTTCGGCACCCGGTTTTTATGGGTATAAGAGTTGATAAAACAGCAAAGGAAGTAATCTATAATAATGAAACTGCCGCTGTTGCCAGCAGTACAAACTCCAAATCCGGGAAGGAAAAATCAATAATTGAGGATAAAGAGCCAATTCAACCAGAAGTTAAAAAACCGAAATCATCCGCCAATAAAGAAACCATAGTTTCTGTTGAAGGAAAAGAACTGAAACTTACGAATCAATCAAAAATATATTTTCCAGATGACAATGTTACTAAAGGCGATGTAGTAAAATATTACCAGTCAGTAGCAGAATATATTTTGCCTTACCTTAAGGACAGGCCACAATCTTTAAAGAGAAACCCAAATGGTATTAAAGACAACGGTTTTTTTCACAAAGATGCCGGTCATGAAGCTCCGGAATGGTCACAGTCAGTCCTACTTTATTCAGAATCTGTACATAAAGACATTGATTACCTGCTTTGCAATGATAAAGCAACCTTAATGTATATGAATAACCTCGGTTGCATTGAAATCAATCCATGGAACTCACGGACCACTAATTTAGAAAACCCAGATTGGATGGTTATTGACATAGACCCATCTGATACCAATACTTTTGAACAGGTGATTAAGTGTGCCCAGGTAACAAAAGCTGTGTTAGATAAAGCTGGTGCAGAATCCTATTGCAAAACTTCTGGATCTACCGGTTTACATGTTTATGTTCCAATGGGTACCTTGTATAGCTATGAACAGGTCAAAAATTTCGCCCATATTATTGCCTCACTTGTACATGAACAAATTCCGGAGTTTACAACCCTGGAAAGGCCTTTAAAAAAGAGAAATGAAAGAATGTATATTGACTATCTGCAAAACAGAGAAGGACAAACTTTGGCAAGTGCATATAGCTTAAGACCTAAAAAAGGTGCTACCGTCTCCACCCCTTTGGAATGGAAAGAAGTAAAAACTGGCCTGTCGCCTGCCCAGTTTACCATTTTTAACACCATGGACAGGCTAAAAAAGAAGGGAGATTTGTTTAAAGGCGTTCTTGGTAAAGGAATTGATATGTCAAACTGTTTAAGGAAATTGGAAGAATAATCTGTTAAACATTACTAATTTTTAACTAGTCTTGGCATAAAAAAAAGTGTGTTTCTTGTTGAAACACACTTTTAAAATTAAAAGCTTCAATAATTATATCTTTAAATATGCTTTTTCTTATGAGATGTGCTATGACATTTCGGAGAATTTTTTTGGTCTTCAAATTTTCCGAACTCTCTATGCGGTGCTGATAGGTAATCCTCCTTATTCAGTTTAATAACCTTATTATTCCAATGTAAAACAGAATATTGAGTATTTGAAGACTGAGTATTCGAATTTAAGTTGTCCTCCTGTCCAACCATTTTAAAAGTTCTGTTATTCCAGTGCAGAATTGCAGTTTTGCTGTTGGAAGCTTCAACTATCAATTGAGTATTATCAACCAATATTTTAGGTTGAACTTGCAAGAGTAGTTCGCTGGATTGTGCTGATGCAACTATGGACATAAGCACAAATACGTTTAGAATTATCGCCCTTTTCATCTTAGTATCTTTTGATTAAGATAATAAAAAGGTGTGCCAAGAATTTATTAGAAATTAAACTCCTTGCTTTTTTCGTAAGCTTCTACTTTGTCTTTCATGCTAAGGATGTAATCAATATCATCATAGCCATTAATAAGACACATTTTCTTGTAAGGATTTATTTCGTACTGTTCAGAATGACCGGTTGAAACCAATGTAATTAGTTGCGATCCAAGGTCAACTTCCAATTCCGTTTTAGGATTATGATTCACTGCATTAAATATTTCCAGCAAAAATGCCGGACTAACCTGAACTGGCAATAAGCCATTGTTTAATGAATTGCCACGAAAAATATCTGCAAAGAAACTGGATACTACAACATCAAAACCGGCATCGACAATAGCCCATGCAGCATGCTCTCTGCTGGAACCGCAACCAAAATTATTACCGGCAACTAAGATTCTACCAGAATATATACCTGAGTTCATTACAAAATCAGCTTTTGGTGTATTGTCGGCATTATATCTCCAATCTCTGAAAAGATTTTCTCCAAAACCTTCCCTGGATGTAGCTTTTAAAAATCTTGCAGGAATTATCTGGTCTGTATCAACATTGTCCACTTGAACAGGAATACAGGTAGAAATTAGCTTTTTAAATGTTTTTTTTGACACAACAGTGATTTATAGGTGTAAAAATACGAATAGTAAGCACAGAAAAAAAAATCAAAATCATGAGAATTGTTTTGACTAATTCAATTGCGGCACAAAATTTTTAAAGAACTTTGAAACATATGTAATGAAAAATAAAATAAGACCAAACTCCGAAAAAAATACTAAACTAATATCTACTGACAGGAATAATTCAAGATCTCCATATGTTGAGAATCATATTTATTCAGAAACTATTCCTGCTCATTTAAAGGAATATGTAAATCTTAATCATTCAAGTTTATTTATTCCTTTAGATTAATTAGGGCTGACCAATTCATACCCCTGTGTGATATCCCCAGTGTCATAGCCTTTCTTAAACCAATACATTCTTTGTTCTGAAGTTCCATGAGTAAAAGCATCAGGTGTAATTTCCCCTTGGGCTTGTTTCTGCAACCTATCATCTCCAATTGCATTTGCCGCAGTTAATGCTTCTTCTATATCTCCGGGTTCTAACACATTATTATACTTCTGGTCGTAATGGGCCCATACACCTGCAAGGAAATCGGCCTGAAGCTCTAATTTCACAGAATATTTGTTGGCATTTTTTTCACTTGCCCCTTCCTGTTGTTGTCTGACTTTGTCAGATAATCCCATCAAGTTTTGAACGTGGTGACCAACTTCATGGGCAATTACGTAGGCCATAGCAAAATCTCCAGGCGCATCAAACCGTGATTTAAGGTCGTCATAAAAACTTAAATCTATATAAACCTTACCGTCTAATGGACAATAAAATGGTCCGGTTGATGAACTTGCATTGCCACAACCTGATTGAACCCCTCTACTAAAAATAACTAATTTTGGTTCCTGATAAGTTTTGCCTAATTGCTCCGAAAATATTTTCCCCCAAACTTCTTCTGTATCCTTTAGTACGACTGAAACAAATTTAGCTTGTTCATCTTTTTCCGGTGTCTTGGCATTCTCTGTTGGTTCCGGGGCAGTATTTAGATATTGAAGTGGATTTCCTCCCATCAACATACTGATTATCACAAGAACCACGGCACCCAGTCCGCCACCTATAGCCAATGGGCCACCCATACCGCGCCTGTCTTCTACATTACCACTTGAACCTCTTCCTAACCATCTCATATGTATTCTATTTAGGGTTAAATTAAAACTGATTTTTCAACTTTTAAATGATTGTAATACTCTTCTAATTCTTTCAAACGTTCAATTTGCTCAATTCTTGGGTTTATAAAGGTTCGGACTCTTTTTACAAGATTGTATGCATCATCATAAGTTGTTCCAATTTTCAATAAATAGGCTATCGCCATGCTAGGGCCTCTCCCATGGCCTTGTCTACAATGTATATAGACTTTGCCACCTTTCTTAATTTCTTCATTAGCAAAATCAGCACCTTTTATAAGGTCCTCTAATTTTGGCGCAGTATTGTCTACCGTTGGAAGATGTAAATACTGAAATCCCTGGTAATGAGCTAAAGTGTAGATGGAATGGATTCGCATATTGATAATGGCAGTAACACCCATTTTTTTCAATTTTGTAAGACCTTGCAAATTATACTGCCCACCAAGAAATAAACTCGCTGTGATTTTACTTCTTTTTAAAGTAGGAACACCAAAAAAAGTATTGTGAGTATGGTCTGTTATTTTTTGAAAAAATATAACTATTATGATCCAGAGACTATTAATTTTTTTCAACATATCATTCACGAGTTTAAAAAATGATCCGGTACTACTACATGCAAAGCTGAGGGGACTGTCTTGATGTGGATTATGTTGTGGTTTTGCTCACAATCATCACAAATCCATGAGACCGGTTTCTCAGTAGATATTGTGATCTCTTTGCATTTCCAATGTTTTAACACATCAGATCCAGTTTGAAAAAGTGTTGTTCCGGCAACTTTCATAAGTGACAGGAGATCTACATTATTGAGTAAAATAACATCTAAAAACCCATCCGAAACACTTATATCAGGTAAAATACTGAAGTCTTTCACCCCTATGTTCCCAGAATTGGTTACTGTTAATGCAACACCCTTCTCGTGAAATTCAACACCGTCAATAATTAGTTTATAAATAATAGCTTCGGCTTTATTAATTGTCTGAATAGTGGAAACACCATATGCAAGTTGGCCCAGAGAGTTCTTTAATTCTCTGTCAGTATTGCTTACCATATCTGCTAATATTCCAAAATTTACCCTGAGTATAAAAGGGACCTCATTTGCCAATCCCATGTCTATTGTCTTAACAGAAAAATTTCCATCACGAAGTAATTTTAGGGCTTCCAGTGTATCGATAGGCATACCCAATTCTTTAGCCATTACATTCGCTGTTCCCCCTGCAATAATTGCCAAAGGCGTTTGAGAATTAATCATAGCCGCTGATACTTCTGAAACACTGCCATCACCACCATAAACAGCAATCATATCAGTTTTGCCTATTTGTTCGTGGGCAAATTTCTGAGCATCTCCACTTGCTTTTGTAACTGAGACATCCCATTTAATATTTGAATCCTTAAACACATCGTTTATGTACGACAAAATTGGTTCGTCTTGACCTGAAGCCGGGTTTAAAATAAAATGGATATGATTTAATTGCATAAAAAAATAGGTGCAAACCATAACTAAAAAAACATGCCAATAGATATAATATGCATATAGGAAAAACAATAAACACCACTATTTGTCTTATAATAGTAAACACCCAAAATAAAATAAAGGCATTTCATATTTTTTTAAGAAGGCTTTATAAAATATTGAATTTCCTTTTTTTATTAACCTGATTTTTAATGTATTAAAAATAGTCGGGGAGGATAGGTCATATATTATTATGAAAATTCTTATTTATAATATCACTTTAATGGTATCATTTTTTTGGTAGTTAAAATATCTCATAATACTATTCTGAGAAATAATTTAACTATCTAAATAATATTCATGTTTTTAACAAAGAAGTTTTTAGCTTTTTGCCTGGGTATATCTCTGGGTTCAAGCTTATTTTCACAAACACCTTCGAAGCCATTTGGCAGTAATTTGAGTTATGCAAATGGGATTATGCAAAATTATCAAACTCCAGCACAAGCATCAGCGCTGACTCAAACATGGTATACCTATTGGAAAACAAACTTTACTAAATCTTGTGGCCAAGGCAAAACTTTAGCCGTGAACGATTATAATGGAAGTAATGCTTATTCTGAAGGTCAGGGTTATGGTTTATTGATAGCAGCCTATATGGGTGATAAAACTCTTTTTGATGAATTATGGAAAGGTTTTAAAGACAACCGTAATTCTGATGGTGTAATGCATTGGACAGTTAGTTGCGGAGGCGTTGTGGCACAAAACGGAGCAACAGACGGAGATTTGGATGCTGCAATGGGGTTATTGGTGGCAAATAAACAATGGCCAAATACTACAGCTCCACATAATTATTCTTCTGACGCAACAGCTTTGATTACCGCAATTAAAGATCATGAATTTACAACCTGCAATGGTGCAACAGTTCAAAAGCCCGGCGATAAATTTGGTGGATGTGATTGCACAAATCCATCTTATTATGCTGTAGGTTATTACCGCGCTTTTGGTAAACATGTTACTTCTCAGGCTTCTTTCTGGGACAAAGCTGCAAGCGATGGGTTGGCACTTCTTTTAAAGGCCACAAATCCTTCAACTGGGTTAAATCCAGCTTGGACAGATCAGTCTGGTTCAATTACTTCAGGTGGAAATTGCAATGTTGTTGCCGGCGGTGGAGGATCAAAAACAGATTATCAATTTGATGCTTCCCGCACTCCGTGGAGAATAGTAGTTGATTATTTATGGTGGGGAACTCCAGACTCTAAAAAATATCTGGATAAAATTGAGGAATGGGCTAATGGCAAAGGAATTTCAAATATAGTTGCCGGATTTACTACAAGTGGATCAAATATTGCAAATTACAAAAACTCAGCTTTCACAGGTGCTTTCGCTATTGGCGCAATGGCTACAAATCAAACTCAGGTAAACGGCTTCTATAACTGGTGGGTGAATAATTCTACAACTGAAGGTAATGTAGGATCAAGGTTAGATGACAAACCATATTTTCAAAATACTTTGAGGGTAATGTATGCACTTGTGGCATCCGGTAATTTTTGGAACCCCTATTCGTCTGGTTCCGGCACCGTTACTCCTCCTCCTGCATCAGTTGTTACAATATCTCTTTCCAATCCTGCTAATAATTCAAGCTTCGTTCTAGGGAGTCCAGTAAATATTGAAGCATCGGCTTCTTCCACCCAAGGTGCTACAATTGTTGACGTTGAATTTATAGTGGATGGGGTTACAGCTTTCTCAGACAAAACAGCTCC
>JACMRH010000138.1 GCA_014376535.1 Cytophagales bacterium
GCCCTGGAAGAGTTGAATTATGTCGTTGGCAAAAAACTAAGCAAATGAAATCGATTTTAAAATATACTTTCTTGTTTTCAATGGCTCTTTTGGTTTCCTGCAAAGAGAAATTAAAAGAGGAAAAATCTACTGTCAATTGCCTTAGCGATACTCTTGGCAAAATGATCATGACCAATGTGGTTCACAAAGAATTGGTATATGACCAGCTTAAGCTATCTGGTCTGGTCAATGTAAATGATGCAAAAATGATCAAGGTATTTCCTTTGGTTGGCGGTCAGGTTCAAACTGTTTTGGTTGAACTGGGCGATTTCGTGAAAAAAGGACAAATATTAGCGGTGCTCAAAAGTGCAGAAGCAGCTGAAATTCAAAAAGATATCATTGGCGATTCTTCCAGGGTAGAAACCACTGCCAAAAACCTTCAGGTAGCCAAAGATATGTACAACAGTGGCTTATTATCTGAAAAGGACCTGATTCAGGCTAAAAATGAATATAAAAGGGCTATTGCCGAGTACGATCGCAGTGTGGAGATTTATGACATTTATAGTTTAGGAAAAAATTCCAAATACATTATACGTTCGCCTATGGAAGGCTTTATTGTAACTAAGGATGTGAATGCCGGAATGGAATTAAGGTCCGATAATCAAAGCAATATTTTTACAATTTCAAATTTGAGCGATGTATGGGTTCTGGCAAATGTCTACGAGTCTGACATACCAAAAATTAAAGTTGATTATCCTGTTACTATTCAAACAGTAGCTTATCCTGACAAAGTTTTTTCTGGAAAAATAGACAAGGTTTACAATGTGATAGACCCGGATTCAAAGGTGCTAAAAGTAAGGATCGCTTTAAAAAATCCGGGATTGCTGCTTAAACCCGGAATGTTTGCAACTATCGTAGTAAAACACATCTCAGATCAAAAAATGATATCTGTACCTTCAGAAGGAGTCATTTTCGACAATAATAAAAACTGGTTGATGGTTTATAAATCTGCTTGTGAAATAGAAACCAGGGAAGTAGATGTACATAGTGTTATCGACAACCGGGCCTATATAAACCAGGGAGTTATTGAAGGTGAAAAAGTGATCACAAAGTATCAGTTGCTAGTTTACAACGCCTTTAACTAAGATGAAATCTATTATAGACAGTATTATTTCCTTTTCGCTGAGGCACAAGTTCTTTGTGCTGATTGCAACGGCGTTTTTAGTTTGCATTGGGGTTTACGGTTATTTGAATACAGCCATTGAAGCATTCCCGGATGTCACCAACACCAGAATCCAGATTATTACACAATGGCCCGGAAGAAGTGCTGAAGAAGTTGAAAAATACGTGACTATACCGCTTGAAGTGGAAATGAACTCCATTCCAAAGAAAACAAGTTTACGTTCAATCTCACTTTTTGGATTATCGGTAATGACGATGATATTCGATGATGAGGTTGATGATTTTACTGCCAGACAACAAGTAATGCAGAGGATGATGTCTGTGAGCGTTCCTGAAGGTGTTGATCCTGAAATACAGCCTCCATATGGTCCGACTGGTGAAGTGTTTCGCTATACCCTTGACAGCAAATCTCACAATATGCGTGAACTCAAAACTTTACAGGATTGGGTTATTGAAAGACAATTAAAAGCCGTTCCCGGAGTAGCAGATGTTGTAAGTTTTGGTGGCGAGGTGAAAACATTTGAAATAAGAGTAAATCCATTGATGCTTAGTAAGTACCAATTAACTGCCCTGGATGTTTATTCCGCTATTTCAAGAAGCAATATCAATGTTGGGGGCGATGTAATTGAAAAAAACTCACAATCATATGTAGTAAGAGGAATCGGGACTTTGAATAATATTGGTGAAATAGAAAACCTGATCATTAAAAGTTATGCGGAAGTACCCGTTTTGGTTAGAAACGTGGCCAAAGTTGTTGAGACCCACTTGCCGACCTTGGGTTATGTTGGCAGGGATACGACCTCAAATCTGGTTGAAGGAATAGTCATAATGCGAAAAGGAGAAAACCCATCCGTGGTACTCGAAAGTCTGAAACAGAAAATCGATGAACTTAACAATGACATTCTTCCACATGATGTTAAAATCAATCCTTTTTATGACCGTTCAACGTTGATAGATTTTACAACGCATACTGTTACCCACAATATGCTGGAAGGAATAGCACTGGTAACCATTATTGTTTTTCTTTTTATGGCCGATTGGAGAACAACGGTAATTGTTTCAGTCATTATACCTCTTTCATTGCTGTTTGCCTTTATGTGTATGTATTTCAAAGGCATGTCTGCCAATTTACTTTCGATGGGGGCGATAGACTTTGGAATAATCATTGACGGGGCCGTCGTGATGGTGGAAGGAATCTTTGTAACGCTTGACCATCGTGCGCACAAGTTGGGCATGACCAGATTTAACAAACTTATAAAATCAGGATCGATCAGACATACGGCAGTGGACCTTGGAACTTCTATATTCTTCTCCAAGCTGATCATTATTTGTGCTTTGCTGCCCATTTTTGCATTTCAAAAGGTAGAAGGAAAAATGTTTAGCCCTCTGGCCTGGACCCTTGGATTTGCCTTATTGGGATCTCTTCTTTTTTCACTTACACTTGTGCCTGTGCTCAGTAGCATGTTGCTCAACAGAAATGTAAAAGAAAAGAACAATCCATTCCTCAATTTTATTAACCGATCAACTGTATCGTGTTATGATTTTCTTTCTGCAAGAAAATATATTAGCATGGGAGCTGCTTTGGCAGTTTTGGCCATCAGTTTATATAGTTTTAAATTATTAGGCACTGAATTCCTTCCTCAACTGAATGAAGGTGCAGTCTACATTAGAGCAAGCATGCCACTAAGTAGTTCTCTGCCCAAATCTGTAGAAATTACCGATAGAATAAGAAGGGAAATTGTAAAATTTGATGAAGTGAACAAAGTACTTTCCCAAACTGGAAGGCCAAATGACGGAACAGATCCTACAGGCTTTTTTAACATTGAATATTTAGTTGATTTAAAGCCAAAGGAGGATTGGAAACGTGATTTAAGCAAGGAAGAACTCATTGCTGAAATGAAAGGTAAGCTTGAACAATACCAGGGAATAAACTTCAACTTCTCTCAGCCCATTATGGACAATGTGGAAGAAGCCGTTTCTGGGGTAAAAGGATCAATGGCTTTGAAAATTTATGGAAAGGATTTATATAAACTGGAAAAATCCGGAGAAGATGCCTTGAAAATCCTCGAAAAAATTCCTGGTATTGCGGATGCTGCAGTCATAGGTTTGATTGGCCAGCCAGAATTAAGGATAGAATTGAACCAGGAAAAAATGGCCCTTTACGGGGTAAACACGGCTGATTGTAATTCTGTAATAGAAATGGCCATAGGTGGAAAAGCAGTAAGCCGTTTATATGAAGGAGAAAGACGCTTTGGTATCCGAATCCGATATTCTCCTGAATTTCGCAGCAATGAAGAAGATATCGGAAACTTACTCGTCCCTACCGAGCATAATACAGCTGTAGCTTTAAAAGAACTTGCTTATATCCATAGCGTTACTGGCCCGGCCTTTGTATTCAGGGAAAACAATTCCCGTTTTTGCGCCGTAAAATTTTCGGTTCGTGACCGGGATTTGGGAAGTACCATTGAAGAAGCACAAAAAGTTATTGGCAAAAAACTGACTTTAGACAAAGGCACCCATTTGGAATGGAAAGGTGAATTTGAAAATCAGATACGAGCCAACAAAAGGCTATCTCAAATGATCCCTATAAGTATTTTCTTAATATTTGTTCTCTTATTTATCACCTTTAATAATCCATTGGATCCAGCACTTGTCTTATTAAATGTTCCTTTTGCTTTAATAGGGGGTATTTGGGCGCTGTTTATAACTGGTACAAATTTTAGTATATCAGCTGGAGTAGGATTTATAGCCCTGCTGGGAGTTTGTATCCAAAATGGTGTTATATTGATCACAGTATTTAAACAAAATGTAAATACTAAAATGCCATTGCAACAGGCGATCAGAGAAGGAGTTATTTCAAGGATTCGCCCAGTGGTAATGACTGCACTAATGGCATCATTAGGTTTGTTGCCAGCTGCTCTTTCAACCGGAATAGGTTCAGAAACTCAAAAACCTTTGGCGATCGTAGTAATTGGGGGATTGATCACCTCTACTTTTCTGACCTTATTTGTATTCCCCTTGATAGTTGGATACATATATGGAAAGAAATTTGCTTATCAGCATTATTAGAGTTTTGATGTTTGGTTTTTGATGTTAGATGTTTGATTTGAAAGGGCAAATCAACGCCTAATCTACTGTCAACCGTCAACTGTCAACCGTCAACTACTTCACCCTCCCCGGATTTTCAGACAAAAAAGCCTTCCAGCTACTGCCTTTTGATGCCGGGATCTTTCCCTGGAAATGATGGCAAACGGCGACAGCCAATGCATCAGTGGCATCTAAAAATTCTGGCGTTTCACTAAAATTCAAAAGGTTTTGCAACATCGCGGCTACTTGTTCTTTTGAGGCATTTCCATTTCCTGCTACGGCAGATTTTACTTTTTTAGGAAGATATTCTGTAACTGGAACATCTCTTGCAAGGGCAGCAGCAATTGCAACTCCCTGTGCACGGCCCAGTTTCAACATGGATTGAACATTTTTGCCGAAAAATGGCGCTTCTATTGCTACCTCATCGGGTAAATATTCCTGGATTACCTGAGTAATTCGCTCGTGTATTTTCTTAAGCTTTATAAAATGATCCTTGTATTTCTCCAGGTGAATAACCCCCATTTGTAATACCAAAAGTTTACTTCCCTTTTGCTCTATCACGCCATAACCCATCACCTGAGTACCCGGGTCTATTCCCAGGATGATTTTCGATACAGGTACTGGCTTAATGATCATTTTAGACAATTTACAAAGCAAAGGACGTAAAGAAAACCTGAAGCCAATAATTAATTGTTGAAACAATAGTTAAATCCATTGGGTGATTTTAAGATTTTTCCTCAAACATTACCATATCACTTTTTAAAAAACTGGCAATTTATTGTTGTATATTAAATAACCAAAATGGTTTAGTCTAAGGCCTCTCCACTTTGGGGAGAGGTTGGAGAGGGGTTTTCCAAACTCTTACTTTTAGCATTCTCTACTAAGGCTGAACCATAAAACCCATTTTACTTGTTATCTTTGCAGCCCCAAAAGAATATTTATGATTGACAAGCTGGAAGCCATCAAAGGAAGATTTCACGAAGTAGCAGATTTACTCGTGCAGCAAGATGCCATGGCCGATATGAAACGTTTCTCTACTCTAAGTAAAGAATACAAAGAACTTGATAGAATTGTTGCGCATTATGCTAAATATCAGGATGTTCTCAGCAATATAGAGAGTGCAAAGTCTGTATTGGAAGTGGAAAAGGATCCAGAATTCCGCCAGATGGCAAAGGATGAAATGGAAGCCCTTCAACCTAAAAGAGACCTGATTGAAGATGAACTGAAACAACTTTTAATTCCTAAGGACCCTAATGATAGCAAAAACGTCATTTTAGAGATAAGGGCTGGAACAGGTGGTGACGAAGCTTCAATTTTTGCCGGCGATATTTACAGAATGTACCAGCGTTTTTGTGAAAAAATGGGCTGGAAAATGGAATTAATGGACTACACTGAAGGAACTTCAGGTGGCTACAAAGAGATTATCAGCCTTTTAGTAGGAGAGGATGTTTTTGGTAAAATGAAATTTGAGTCTGGAGTCCACCGAGTTCAGCGTGTACCAAATACCGAAACGCAGGGAAGGATCCATACTTCCGCAGCAACAGTCGTTGTTTTGCCCGAAATGGATGAAGTAGAGGTAAATATTGCCCCGGGTGATGTTCGTAAAGATTTATTTTGTTCTTCAGGACCTGGTGGTCAGTCAGTAAATACAACTTATTCTGCTGTGAGGCTTACACATATTCCTTCTGGGTTAGTTGTTCAGTGCCAGGATGAAAAATCCCAGATTAAGAACGCTGAGAAAGCCATGAAAGTGCTTCGTTCCCGTTTGTATGAACTTGAACTTCAAAAACACAATGATGCGGTTGGTGCACAACGCAAAAGCATGGTAGGTACTGGTGACCGTTCTGACAAAATCAGAACCTATAATTATCCTCAAAGCCGGGTTACAGATCACCGAATCGGCCTCACTGTTCACAACCTTCCCATCGTAATGGACGGAGAAATTGCTGAATTTATCGAGCAATTAAGAATTGCAGAAAATGCGGAAAGATTGAGAGAAGGAGTAGAATAAGATAACTACATAAATATTGATTAAAGCCTGCTTCATTTAAATGAAGCAGGCTTTATTGTTTTCAAAACAAGATACTTTTTGAAAATTTATCTAAAATTTTTCATAAATCTTGTTTACTTTTTGCATTTTCGGTTGTTATTGTATTTCAATCTCAGGACATTTATTCATCGACATGAAAAAACCTTACAGGATATTTACACTTTTAATCACCTTTATTTCAAGTCTAACCTCCTTTGCATCAGTGCTTCCAACAGGATTCACGGAAAAAAGGCTCGCCACCGGATTAGATCCCACAGGAATGGCAGTAGTACCTGATGGTAGAATTTTTGTCACAATTAAATCAGGTAAAGTATTGATTATAAAGAACGATGTTCTTTTGTCAACTCCCTTGCTGACCATCCCCAATGTTGATAATTTTAATGAAAGAGGCTTACTAACCTTGGTTTTAGACCCTGCGTTTGCCACCAATAATTTTATTTATGTCTATTACACTTTTAAAAACACCGGCACAA
>JACMRH010000010.1 GCA_014376535.1 Cytophagales bacterium
AGAGTATTTCTCCAATAATTTCACCTGAGAAAAAGTTGCGCCTGTTTTAATACCCAGCCACCATTTCAACTTACCAATGTCTGAAGCTCCCTTTAGACTGATTTGTGAAAAGGCTGAATTTGTCAAACAAAAAAACAAAAGTAGTATCCTTAAAAATCTTAAAATCATTCTATCAGGATTTTAGCTATGCAAAATAAGGCTATATTCTGGCAAATGCTTTATCTTATCATCAGATTTACATTTTAGAATTATTATGAAAACAGCGGTAATAGCAGGATCTACAGGATTGGTAGGAAAACAGCTGATGTATAAATTACTTGAGTGCAAGGACTACCAAAAAATCATTGCCCTGGTTCGAACCCCTCTTCAAATAAAACATCCAAAACTTGTTCAGTTAACAGTCGATTATGATAAACTGGATCAATACAAAGATCAAATGCAGGGTGATGATTATTTTTGTTGCCTGGGCACCACAATGAAAAAAGCTGGTAGCAAAGTTGCGTTTTATAAGGTTGATTATACTTATGCTTTTGAGTTCGCAAAAATTGCTTCTGAAAATGTCGCATCTAAATTTTTATTAATTTCAGCCATAGGAGCAGATTCATCATCTTCTGTTTATTATTCTAAAGTGAAAGGCGAATTAGAAGAAGCCATTAAAAAATTAAAGATCCCTGAAATTCATATTTTCCAACCATCAATTCTTGTTGGAAACAGGTTAGAGTTTAGGTTTGGAGAAATAATTGGTATTGGAGTTGCCAAAGCTATTTCTCCACTATTAATTAGCGGATTGAGAAAATACAAGCCAATGGATGTAACCAAACTTGCCCAGGCTATGTTAAATGTGGCATTACAAAAAGAAACAATGACTCTCAAAACCTGGAGTTACAATGAAATAATGTCAATTATTTAATACACTCATTCACTGTCAACAGTCTACTGTCAACAGTCAAATACAATGCACTTAAAATCACTACAACTCTTAAACTTTAAAAACCATACAAACTTCTGCAATGAGTTTTCTGAGAAGTTAAACCTTATTACAGGACCTAATGGAACGGGAAAAACAAATCTTCTGGATGCCATTCATTTTATATGCAACACCAAAAGCGCATTCATTTCTTCAGATAATTTAGCAATTCAACATGAACAGGATTTCTTCAGAATAGAAGGCCACTTTAATGAAGATCAAAAAAATATAAAAGTAGAATGCGTTTGCCAACAACTGGAAAGAAAATTATTTCTGGTAGACAATAAACAGCAGGAAAGGTTAGCAAATTATATAGGTCGTTTTCCAGTTGTTTTGGTAAGTCCTTATGATACCGATATTATCAGAGAAGGAAGTGAAATTAGGCGCCGGTATTTTGACCTTATTTTATGCCAGTCGAATCAAAAATATCTTGAAAAATTGATGTCTTATAATAGGCTTTTGAAACAACGAAATGCTTTATTAAAGCAATTTTCGGAATCTGGTAAAACAAATAAAAGCCTGCTATCTGTCTATGATGAGCAGCTTTTACCTTTAAATAACTTTATTTCTATCGAAAGGCGCAACTTGGTAAATCACATTTTTCCGCTGGTTATCAATTGTTATAAAAGCCTGGCAGGAAATGCAGAAGAAATTCAAATTGGATATGAGTCAGATTGTTTAACTCAAAATTTCAATGAAAAATTTCTTCAAAATATTCAGGTAGATCTTTCTGCCCAACGAACCACAACAGGAATACACACAGATGAATATGAATTTAAATTTAACCAGACTTCTTTAAAGAAATTCGGATCGCAGGGGCAGCAGAAAACTTTCATTCTGGCTCTTAAACTAGCACATTTCGCCTACATAGATGAGACAAAACAGATTAAACCATTGTTGCTATTGGATGATATATTTGATCGGTTAGATGAAAAAAGGGTAGTTAACCTTGCGAACTTAATTGATCAAAATACTTTCGGGCAGGTATTCATTACTGATTCGACTCCCACCAGGATGACAGAAAGATTTGGAAACCGCACTCAGGAAATTGCTATATTTAAGACCGCATAATATCTATGGCATTCCGCTCAACAGAAAAACCAACTTCAAGAAAATCCCAGGCTATCAGTGTTGGTGATGGAATTAAAGAATTGTTAAAATTCTACCAGCTTGAAGGTAAGTTCAATGAAACCTTTGTTATTGCACATTGGGAAAGGATAATGGGTAAAACCATAGCCAGCCGAACTGACAAAGTTTATTTTCGTGATAAAAGAGTTTTTGTAAAGCTGAATTCCTCCCCTTTAAAAAAAGATTTGATTTTAAATAAACAAAGAATCATTGACCTGATTAATGCTGAAATAGGCAATAATATAGTTGAAGACGTAATCTTTTTATAAAAAAACCGTAATAAGAATTAAAACTCCATGCACGCCTTAATAACCTCTCTAAACGAATTTTTCGACCAGATCCACTGGTGGGAAATAGGTATTATTTTTATCGGATTCCTGGTGCTGGTTGCCATTCACGACATTTTTGTTCAGAAAAGACACACTATTAAACACAATTTTCCGGTAGTAGGGCATTTAAGATATTTACTCGAGAAAATTGGTCCGGAATTGCGCCAGTACATTGTAGCTAACAATAGGGAAGAATTGCCTTTTAACAGAAGCCAGCGGTCATGGATTTACGCCAGTTCCAAAAGAGAAAATAATTTAAGTGGTTTCGGAACTGATCAGGATATCTATAAAGCAGGCCATGTTTTTATTAATCCAACGTTATTTCCTTACACCGCCCCAAAAGACCATCCAAATAAGTTTGACCCATTTTTCGTTCCATGTGCCAAAGTAATAGGGCTTTACAATAAACGGAAAAAGCCGTTCAGGCCCTATTCTATTGCTAATATTTCAGGAATGAGCTACGGATCCTTGTCTGCCAAAGCAGTAGAATCCATGAACAAGGGAGCATTGAAAGCAGGTTGCTATCAGAATACAGGTGAAGGTGCGCTTTCCCCTTATCATACTTATGGTGCAGATGTAATCTTTCATTTTGGCACCGGCTATTTTGGAGTTAGAGATGATAAAGGAAATTTTGAAATGTCTAGGCTTGTAGACCTTACTCAAAAGCATTCTTTCATTAAGGCAATAGATGTAAAACTTTCGCAAGGTGCCAAACCAGGAAAAGGAGGAATCCTTCCAGGGATCAAAATCACTCCTGAAATTGCAGCTATACGAGGTTTAACTCCCGGAAAAGATGCCTTATCTCCTGTAACTCATTCAGTTTTTCATAATGTCCCAACTATGCTGGATTTCTTTGAAGAAATTTCAGACAAAACCGGCCTGCCAGTTGGATTTAAAGCTGCAGTTGGAAAGTTAGATGAGTGGTACATCCTTGCAGATGAAATGGTTAAACGCGGTATCGGACCCGATTTTATCACCATTGATGGTGGTGAAGGGGGTACTGGGGCCGCTCCTCCCGCATTTGCAGATAGCGTTTCATTGCCTTTTATATTTGGCTTTACAGCAGTTTATAAAATATTTGCAGAACGGGGTTTAACCAATAGAATTGTATTTATGGCTTCAGGGAAATTAGGTTTTCCGGCCAGTGCTTTAATGGCGATGTCTTTAGGCGCCGATGTTATCAACGTTGCGAGGGAAGCAATGATGTCAATAGGTTGTATACAGGCACAAGTTTGCCATACTAACACTTGCCCTGCGGGTGTTGCTACTTCAAACAAATGGCTCCAAAACGGGATAGATCCTACCTTAAAATCAGAAAGGCTTTACAACTATATTAAAACGTTGCGCAAGGAAATGCTTGAGATCACACATGCATGTGGATACGAGCATCCAAGTCAGATGAAAATGACAGATGTGGAAGTAAGTATGGGCGATAATAATTTAACCAAAAAACTTTTTGACGTTTATGGGTATGAAAAAACCCCTGTAATTTACACCAGTGTACAGGATATGTATGATTGCCAATACCTGGGAGGGATTGGAAAAAAGGTCGCAAATACCATCGTTTCCTAACTAAACCTTATCAGATAACATTTCATCCAAAATTCCTGCAAGCTTTCCTGTTAGATTTCTTCTGCTGAATTTTTCAATATTGGCATTCTCCATTTTCGCTCTGCCATTTATAAAATCGCTGTAAAAAACACTCAGGTTGATTTTCAATTTGTTTTTGTCCTTGAACCCGGATACAAGTCCGGCTTTGGAATCCAGAATAATTCCTGCAGAATCACCATTTTCAGGACCCAGGCATAAAATAGGCCTTTTTGAAGCCAGGTACTCAAATAACTTTCCAGGAACAAATCCTTTCAGGTTAGGACTATCATGAACCGATAGTAAAAGCACCCAGGCAGATGCCATTTTTTCTATTATTTTATCATGTGGGAGATAGTCACGGATTTCAACCGACTCAGTTAGTTTATACTTTTCGGCCATTTGCATAACCGAAGGATCAGTAATCCCATAAAAAATAACTTTTACATCTTTTGCAAAATAGGAGTTCTCCTGGCACATTTCAGAAATTGCCTGCCAAAAAGACTCATGGTTTCTTGCCCTGCTGAACATGCCGGGATGGACAATTGAAAACTTTTCATCTAACCGGGTTTGGGTATGAGCAAAATCCTGTTCATCAAAACCATTTGTAATTACATCCACTGCCCTGTTTCCTATTTCCGCAAGTTCCATAGCCCATGTCGGACTTACTGTTACTACCCGAGTGGCAGTTTGTAACACTTCCTTTTCCAGGCGCTCGTGCTTTTCCTTTGCAAAAGGCAATAGCGATAATTCTTTAAAATAATCAATATTAGTCCAGGGATCACGAAAATCTGCCAGCCATGGTAAGTTTAAAGCAATGCTAACCTCTTTACCGATTATGTGTAAACTATGTGGAGGACCAGTGCTTACAATAGCATCCACCGGATTCTTTTCAAGGTAATTAGTTAAATATTTAACAGAAGGCTTTATCCACCACATCCTGGCATCGGGAATGAAAAAATTGCTTCTGAGAAAAATGGCAGTTTTGGATAGAAACGATTCATTCTTTTGGCTGAAGAAATTAGGAGTAATTTTTTCTTTCTTCTTTTTGCCAGTAAATAATTTATAAAAAGAGTAAGGTTCTAAAATTGGTCTTTTTATAACTTTAATATTTTGAGGTACTTCAGCAAGTAAGCTTGAATCAATTTCTGGATATTCACCATTTTGAGGAGTATAAATTATAGGCTCCCAACCAAAGTCCCTAAGGTATTTTGCAAATTTTAAATGTCTCTGAACACCAGAACCTCCCGCAGGAGGCCAATAGTAACATATAATAAGTACTTTCTTTGCCATAATAAAGTGCTAAATTGCGTTATAAATTGGAAATCTTCAGAAAGAGAGTGGTAAATTTCAATCGAGCAATATACCTCTCAAATTATTTTCAAAGTTTTGTTTGACTTCTCATAATAAACTTCTACTTTTGTGTCCCTTTTTTGGGGGAGGCAAAATCTGCCTTTATTGTACTCTGTTATTAAATATTTAGTAAAGTGGATACTTTATCCTACAAAACACAACACGCCAGCAACGCCACTATCCAGAAAAACTGGGTTGTCGTAGATGCAGAAAACCAGGTATTGGGAAGGCTTTGCAGCCAGATTGCCAAAGTATTACGCGGCAAGAACAAACCTAGCTTCACTCCACACGTTGACTGCGGAGATAACGTAATTGTAATCAATTGCGAGAAGATCGTACTTACAGGTAAGAAAATGGATGACAAAGTGTATATCAGATACACCGGACATCCTGGAGGACAAAGATTTAACACTCCTCGTACTTATCTTGCAAGCCAGCCTCATAAAGTTATTGAGCTAGCTGTAAAAAACATGCTTCCAAAAAGCATTTTAGGAAGAGAAATATTTCGCAACCTACATGTATACGCTGGTGCAAACCATCCACATGAGGCGCAGAATCCAAAGAACATAAGTTTTTAATTAATACGGAAAAATGACTCGTACCAACACTATTGGTAGAAGAAAAACCTCTGTAGCCAGAATTTACATGCAGGCTGGAAAAGGTGAAATCACTATCAACAAAAAGGCTTTAAACGATTACTTCCCTTCTGAACTATCGCGTATTATCGTAAACCAACCTCTTACCATTTTAGGTGAGGTAGGCAAATATGATATCAACATTAATGTAAAAGGTGGTGGAACGACTGGTCAGGCAGAAGCAATTCGTTTGGCTATTTCAAGGGCATTGGTTCAAAATGCACCTGAAGTTAAGCCTGAACTGAAAAAAGATGGCTTGCTAACACGTGACCCACGTATGGTGGAACGTAAAAAACCAGGTCGTAAAAAAGCAAGAAGAAGATTCCAGTTCAGCAAACGTTAATATCACAAAATGTCTCAAGTTTCTTACAAAGAATTATTGGATGCGGGTGTTCACTTCGGACACCTTACCAGCAAATGGGATCCTCGTATGGCCCCATATATCTTCATGGAGAAGAATGGTATCCACATTATAGATCTTAACAAAACTGTTGCTTGTCTTGACGATGCAACAGCTGCAATGAAGGGTATAATCAAGTCTGGACGTAAAGTTCTTTTTGTTGCAACTAAAAAGCAGGCGAAAGAAATCGTAGCCAGCGAAGCAGCGAGACTTAAAATGCCTTATGTTACTGAAAGATGGTTAGGTGGTATGTTAACTAACTTTACTACTATCCGTAAGTCATTGAAAAAAATGTCTGGAATTGACAAGTTAATGAAAGATGAAGCTTTCATGAACCTTGCTAAGAAAGAACGTTTAATGGTTCAAAGAGAGAAAGATAAACTGGAAAGAATGTTAGGCGGTATCGCTGACCTTACTCGTCTTCCTGCTGCTCTTTTCGTAGTAGACGTTAAAAAAGAACACATTGCTGTAGCGGAAGCTAAGAAATTGGGTATCCCAGTTTTTGCAATGGTTGATACAAACTCTAATCCTGATCTTGCACATTTCCCTATACCTGCAAACGACGATGCTTTTAAATCAATCGCACTTATTACAAATGCAATTGGTAAAGCTATTGAAGATGCTTTATTAGAGAGAAAGAAAGATAAAGACGAAGATAAATCTGACGAAGAGCCACAAGCTCAGTCTGAGGTATCTGAAGTAACGGCGGAAGTTGTTGCTGAAAAAAATGCTCAATAATTTTTAATAATATCATAGCAAAAAAGATTGGGTCTTACGGATCCAATCTTTTTTGTTTAAACCAATTTTAAACCTTTAAAACATAATATTATGTCAGAAACAGTGTCAATATCAGCACAAGACGTAAATAAGCTCAGGGGAATGACCGGAGCTGGAATGATGGACTGTAAGAAAGCCCTTGTTGAATCAAATGGCGACTTTGAAGCAGCTATAGATATACTTCGTAAAAAAGGTCAGAAAGTATCTGCTGCGCGTGCAGAAAACGTGACTGCAGAAGGTACAATCCTTACAAGCATTTCTGCAGATAAGAAAAATGGTAAACTTATTGCATTTGCTTGCGAAACAGAACCAGTTTCTAAAGTTGCAGATTTCAAAAATCTTGCTCAGAGCATAATGGACGTGGCTGTTGCAAAAAATCCAGGTACAAAAGAAGAGCTTCTTGCTTTGCCTTTAACTGATGGAAGAAGTGTTTATGACAACATTATAGACCTAACAGGAAAAATTGGAGAGAAACTTGTAATTGCTTCTTATGAAAATATGGTTGCAGAAGAAGTTGTTCCTTATGTTCACTCTAACGGTAAACTTGCCGTGCTTGTGGCACTTAAAAATACTGGAGGGAAAGATGTAACAACAATTGGTAAAGATGTTGCAATGCAAATTGCGGCTATGAAACCTGTTGCAGTTGATAAAGACGGCGTTTCTTCTGAAATGGTAGAAAGAGAAATTGAAATTGGAAAAGAGCAGGCAAGAGCAGAAGGAAAACCTGAAGCTATGCTTGAAAAAATTGCTCAAGGTAAATTGAATAAGTTTTATAAAGAAAATACTCTTTTAAACCAGGACTTTGTTAAAGATAGCAGCAAAACCATTTCTCAGGTTTTAAATGATGTAAACAATGGTTTGACAGTTACAGAATTTAAAAGAATTGCTATAGGGTAATTTTTATTTGATTAGGTCTGAAAAGGCAAGTTTACTTAAGTCCCAGTTATTCAATTGACTGGGACTTTTGATTTATATACTGCAGCAATCAATTTAAACAAACAAATGTGGTATAACTCCAACAATTCTTTAACTGGTATTTAAGCTTCATTTCGTTGCTCAAACTTATAAAGTCATCTTACTTGTTAGATCCTAGCCTATCACACATTACTTGGTAACATTTTTACCTTTTTACGTCTCATATTAAAACGAGAGGCTTGGACAGAAGAAATTTACTTAAGCTACTTCCTTTATCAGGAGTGACTTCAATGCTTAATTTTTCAAACTTATTTGCGGCTGGCGACTGTTTAACCAGCAGTGATATACTTGGACCTTATTATAAGCCCAATGCCCCGTATATTAACGACCTTTCTGGACAGGATACCGGATCTAAGCTATATATTTCTGGGACAGTTTTTGCTAGTGATTGCATTAGTCCATTGCCAAATGTGACATTGGAAGTTTGGCAGGCAGATGGTCAGGCACAATACCATGATAATGGCTTCAGAGCAAAAATAATGACAGACAAAGATGGACAGTATGCTTTTAAAACTGTTTTGCCAGGAAAATATCTTAATGGTAGTTATTACAGACCCAGGCATGTGCATTACAAAGTCAGTGTAGAAGGAATAGAATATCTTACAACTCAAATTTATTTTCAGGGAGATCCCTCTATTACACAAGATCCCTGGGCTTCAGATCCTGGTGCACAACAGAGAATAATTTCTTTGCATGTCGATCAGCAAGGTTCTTATCACGGCCTAGCAGATATTACGATACAAAAAGAAGGACCTTTAGGCCTTGATCTGGAGTCTGCCAACCAAACTCAATTTCAGGTGTATCCAAATCCTGTAGTGGGAGATGAATTAAATATAACTTTTGGACAAGGAGGGCAAGGGAAACTTGTACTTACAGATATTAATGCCAAGGTGATATTTAACAAGGAAGTGAGTTTTAATGCGAAACAAAATCAAACAATCAATCTTGCAGACAGCAATGGGATTAGGTATGCGAAAGGTTTGTACATACTTTATTTTATATCAAGCAACGAAAAAAATCCTTGTGTAAAAAGATTTACAATAGCTTAATCTTTCACAAAATGGCGCACAAACTTTGAGCCATTACTTACAAGCAACGTTGAATAAAGTCCTTGAGGAAATTTACTAACATCTATAAGAGTGTTATTTTGGGATGGTTGAAACTCTG
>JACMRH010000139.1 GCA_014376535.1 Cytophagales bacterium
GAAAACCAGACCTGGAATGGGAAGAAAGGCAAGGCCGTTGGTTTGGAATGAACAAAACTGAATGCGGATTGAATACAGAACTCGTTTCGTAATCAGTTGCGGGTAATGAGTTGTGTGTTGTGAGAACATTTACATTAACCATAACTTATTTAATATATTCGCAGCCATTATTGATTTACTATTATGTATTGACCATACATTAAACTTCCAAAATTCCAGTCTTTTAACTCACAACTCGAAACTCACAACCCACAACTGAATAAAATGAAGATCGCAATCACAGGAGGGGCTGGATATATTGGTTCTGCGGTTGCAGAAAAATTAAGTTTTTTGCCTGAAGTTGAGGAAGTGCGGGTTTTTGACAACCTTTCAACAGGCAATACAGATTTTTTCTTCAATTCTCATTTGAATAAGGAAAAAATAAAATTTATTGAAGGAGACATTCTTGAAACCAGAAAACTACCCAAACTTTTAAAAGATATTGATGTATTAGTGCATCTGGCTTCATTTGAAACTTCAGCATCTGACAATGCCAGTCTACATACATTAGAACAAGTAAATCATTGGGGAACTGCAGAATTGTCTTTTGCTATTGAAAACTCAGGGATTAAACGAGTTGTCCATTTAAGTACCCATGAAGTATACGGTTTCTCTTATGAAGGAAAAACAGAATCTTCCGAAGCTGCTCCAGAAACTCCTTTTGCAGTTTCGAAATTGAGAGGAGAGTCTCAAATAATAAGGCTAAAAGATAAGCTGAATACTGTGGTTTTGCGTCCAGGTACAGTTGTTGGCCATAGTGCAGTTAAAAACATATCTGGCGTTGCCAACAAAATGTTTTATGATGCACTAATCAAAAAACGGGTCAGCATACATGGAGATGGCAAACAAATCAGGCCTTTAGTTAGTCTTTCGTATTTAATATCTACAATTGAATTTGCAGTTTTAGGTCATTTAAACTCTGATATTTATAATATTTCCCAGGCTAATATAAGTGTTTTGGATATGTTGGATGAGGTAAAGACAGTGTTACCCGAAACAGAATTTATTTTTACCAACCATCATTTTTCTTTACCTCATATATCAATGGCTACAAAATTTGGCGACCTTTTGCCAAAACAAGAATTTAGTCTTAAACATGAATATGAGCAGATTTTGAAGTACTTTCGGATTTAAAATTGAAACACTTTAATGGTGCTGAGGCACTTTAACCAGATTAATCCATGTGGGCCAAGATTGCGAAGTTTGTAATTACCTATCGTCTCTATCTTCTTTTAGCCACTGCTTTACTAACGGCTGTCATGGGCTACCAGGCAAGGAACGTAGAAATGACCTACGATTTTGTAAAGGTTGTTCCCCAAAATGATCCTGATTTAATTTATTATAACCAATTCAAAAAGGATTTTGGTGAAGATGGTAATATCCTCGCCATTGGAATTGCAGATGAAAAAGTTTTTCAGGTCGAAACTTTCAATAAGTTCAAAAAGCTGGCTGAAGATTTTTCTAAAATAGATGGGGTAAAACAAGTAATCTCTATCCCCACGCAACAATACATTGAAAAAGATACGGCTAAACAAAAGTTTGTTTTAACTACTCTGTTCAAAAAATCACCCGCCAATCAACACGAACTAGATTCTATGCTGGAACTTTCTCATGCACTAAAAATGTATGAAAACCAGCTTTACAATGAAGCCTCAAAAGCCACTTTAATTGCGGTGGCCATTGATCAAAAAGTCCTTAATTCTCCTAAGAGGCTAGTCACAATCGGAGAAATCATGAGGCTGTCAAAAATTTTCACTGATGACACGAAAGTCCAGATTCGCTTTGCTGGCCTGCCGTATGTGCGTGCTATACTAGTCGGGAAAGTTAAAAAAGAGTTTACGCTGTTTTTATACCTTGCTTTAATTGCCACTACCGTAATCCTGCTATTCTTTTTCAGGACATTTCAAGCGGTATTATTTACGCTTTTAACCATTGGTGTTACTGTTGTATTCACTATGGGCTTGATGGCTACTTTTGGTTATAAAATGACTTTGCTGTCGGGTCTTTTGCCCTCCCTGATTGTGGTAATAAGCATTCCTAATTGCATTTACATGTTCAACATGTACCATATGGAATTCCGCAAACACAGGAATAAACTCAAAGCGGTAAACAAGATTATCCAAAAAGTAGGGTTCCTGACTTTTATGACCAATGCAAATACAGCAGTTGGTTTCCTGGTGCTGTATTTCACAGACATTGTAATTATCAAAGAATTCGGGCTTGTAGCAGGTATAGTAAGTTTTGCGACTTTCTTTATAACTATTATGGTGGTGCCACCTATATTGGTTTACCTGCCTGAGCCAAAGGACAAACACATGAAACACCTTGATTTTCAGGTATTAAAGAAAATCATGGACCTGGTGGAAGTGGTTGTTTTCAAAGCCAGAAGCGGAGTTTACCTGATTATGGCGCTTTTATTGGTAATTTCTGTTTGGGGAATATTAAGAATCAGACCTGTGTCTTACATGGTAGACGACCTGCCTGAAAGCGATGGTGTAAAGACTGATCTGGCCTTTTTTGAGACTCAGTTTAAAGGAGTAATGCCTCTGGAAATCGTAGTTGACTTAGGGAAACCAAAAGCAGTATACAAACTCAGCAATCTTAAAAAATTAGAGGAGCTGGAAACATTCTTAAAACAGGAACAAAATATCTCTCCTCCAATATCAATCCTGAATGTGATAAAAGGTTCTGTGCAATCATTTTATTCAAACAATCCTGAATATTACCGGCTACCTGATAACCTGGATAAGAATTTTATCATGAGCTATTTGGGAACGGGAAAGTCCGGGAGCATGGCCATGATCAAAAACTTCGTGGACTCTACTGGGCAGGTAGTACGTTTTTCGATGAAGGTAGCCGACCTAGGAAATGTTAAAATGAACGAATTGATGGAAAACCGCATCAAACCTAGGGTCAAAGAAATCTTCGAAGGCAAAGACGTACAGATAAAATATACGGGAACTACTCTCCTCTTCATTAAAGGAACTCAATATCTTATTGATGATTTGTCGAGCAGCTTGTTTTATGCCTTTTTGCTTATTTCACTCATGATGGCTCTAATTTTCACCGATCTGAAAATTATTTTGATCTCTGTAGTACCAAACATCATTCCAATCATTATGACAGGCGGTGTCATGGGCTTGTTGAACATTCCTTTAAAACCCAGCACAGCACTGACGTTCAGCTTAGCTTTTGGAATTTCAATTGACAGTACTATCCATTTCCTTAGCAAATACAAACAAGAGCTTGAACTTTGTAAAGGCGATTATTTGAAAGCGATTTTACTTAGTATTCGGGAGAGCGGCATCAGCATGATTTACACGTCTCTGGTGTTATTTTTCGGATTTGTCATATTTGCTTTTTCAGAATTTGGAGGAACAATTGCTTTGGGAATTTTAACATCGTTAACCTTGTTCTTTGCATTATTTACAAATCTGGTTTTGCTCCCATCACTTTTGATCACGTTCGACAAAAACCGTTTAAAACCTAAGACAGGCAAAAAAGGATTGTTTAGCTTGACAAGAGAACAGATTAAAGCCAGGTTGAATGAACTAAAAAGCAATCGGGTTGCCAGAAGAACGGAGAAAAAAAGAATAAAGGCTGAAGAATAATTTGAAATATAAGGCCTGCTTTAAATTTCTTACTAAGCCGGCTATTGGCAACAAACTGATTTAATCAAGGTAGTGAGGCCGTACGTAAAGACCCTGGGAACACTTCAGAAATGGTCAAAAAAAGTAGAGAAAATTGCGGGAACATTTATTCGAAAAATTCTTTATAAAAATGGGTTCCATGCCAGGAACCCATTTTGTTTTAATAATCAATATAAAATTACCAAGCTTACAATTATTTAATAAAATAACAGACCATCCTCCAAATAGCCTTATTAATTAGTAATTACAGGTTGTTTTTGTGCATTGCTATATTTTTGAATGAAGTTGCCATGTTATGGCAACTTCATTCAAAGGGCTATCCTTCAACTTTGTTTAAAGCAATTCCTAGTTACCTCCCATTCCACCTGTTGTAGTACCACTTGTACCTGTAGTAGTGCCGCCTTCTGTAGTAGTTCCACTTGTTGTACTTCCTTCAGTTGTAGTTCCTTCTGTAGTAGAACCGCTGGTAGTAGAACCAGTTGTGCTTCCACTGGTAGTTGATCCACTTGTCGTAGTTCCGCCTGTTGTACTTCCTGTTGAAGCCTTGCATATGCAGTAGTCAGAATATGTAGCCCAGCTTCCACCAGGAGTTATTTCTTTTCCAGCACCCCAAGCAGTTTGTGCATCCGCAGTTCCACCATTTTCAGATAGTTTAATTACTTCAGCATGAGCTGCAATAATGATGCAGGATTCTCCTTCAAACTTGCTTAATGGAATTGTATAGCTAAAACTTGTTACCATTGGGCTATGCTCTGTGGAATAAGGGAAGTTCCCAATTTTAGGATTTCCAGTTGCACCTACCGGCAAACCAGATTTAGGCCCAACATATAAATGGGTATGTTTCAATAACCAGCCATCTATAGTGTTATAAGTTACAATAAGATTAATAGCATCGTTTGTTACTGTAATTGTTCCAGCCAGGGTGTGCTGTCCGGCATAAAAATTATTTACAGAAGTTTGACAACCTGTTCCCACAGGCACAACTACTCCTGTAGTTCCTTCTGATGGATTTTGTGTGACTGAATCTGTTTTTACTTTTGCTGGCGGAACAGGAAATTCATTCTTTTTAGGTTTGCAACCGGTCATCATCATTCCTGCAATAAGTACGGATGATACAACAAGTGAGGATTGTTTGAAATAGTTTTTCATAAGAATAATTGGTTAATTGTTTAAACTGTTAATTAAAATGTTCCCTCATATCTTAAACTTCGCTGAAGGTCAGGACAAGGCAAACGTCTTACATGCTTTGGTGGAATTCTTTTTCTGGGTGGCCAATCTGAGCAAAAAGGATAAATAAACGATAACTCGTGACTACCCTTGGTATTTGTATTACTTAATTTGGACAAGGTAAAATCATAGCTGTATGTGAGCGTAACATTTCGGATTAGTATTCCAAGCTGAGCATTGACAGCATCCTGGTTCGGAATACGGTAATCATTCTTTACAGCTAGCCCTCTGTACCATAAACCAACAAGCAATGGTGCCTGAATGAGGTAAATACCAATATCCATCTGGTCAAACTTCCCCTGGCCTTTATATAAAAATGTAGGGATGATTTTAATAACGTCCACTTGTTTTTTCATTTTCGCGCGGGACTTTATTTGGAAGTTGTATCCACCATGAAATGAATATTTTATCGGGAGACGGCTTTCTTTGTAAAACCCTTGCTGAGGTTTAAGAAGGTGATTTGCTGAAAATCCCAGCCAATAAGTATCTTCTCCAAAAAGGACCAATCCGGATGAAAAATCTCCATATTGCTTATTAGCAAAACTTCTTACAGCATCACTTGATACAGAATTAGATACTCTCGTTCCGGAGAACTGGTCTTCAAAAACGAGTTTACTGTAATCTAGACTGCGGGAAACAAAAGTACCCTGTAATCCCATCCTTAAATTCACTTGACTTGAAAAAGAGGCTAAAAAGCTATAAAAACCACTTATTTCATTAGATGACATTCTTGGCGTTCCAATCTCATCATGCAATGCCAATACTCCAAATCCGCTTCTTAGTGCAGGAGCATTGAAATCGACAAAAACTGATGCTGTATTGAAAGCCCCCCCGGGCAAGCTTGTCCATTGGTTTCTGGCATTAAAACCCACCCTATAGCATTCAGTTTCACCAGCCAGGGCCGGGTTCAGAATTAAGGGTGCAGAATAATACTGAGAAAATTGTGGATCCTGGGCCATCAGCTCACTAACGCATAAAATCAATATGTAGTGTAAGATTCTACTCATCTGACAAGGGTTATATCAGCCACTTTTTGATTTTTTGTCATTCCTCCATTTCCATCCGGACATTGCCAATTAAGAATATATGGATAAACATCTATCGGAGACTCTTCATTTCTGTAGGTTCCATTCCAACGCTCAGGAATTTCTGTTGCACGAAAGACCACTTCTCCCCATCTGTTAAATATTTTAAGTTCTACAACAGGGGCCCAACCAAGAATTCCAATGTCATCATTTTGCAAGTCACCATTTGGCGAAAAAACATTTGGGAGTGCTATACCACAGGAATTGTCAAAAACCTCGCTGGTCAAAAATCTTCTCTGTACTCTGCCTGAACATCCGAAAGAATCCATTACGACCAACTTAACCTGGAAACTACCGTCTGAAATATATTCATGCACCGGATCCTTTTCAGTAGAAGTTTTTCCATCACCAAATTGCCAACCGCTCCACACATAGCCGTAGCTCAAGTTGGTAAATTTCATACTCTTCACTCCGTTATTGGTAGCAGATACGGGCCTAAAACTAAAATTAGCTTTAAGTGTATAAACAGAATCCCGCACTTTCACGGTTTTTTCTGTTTTACATAAAGGATTGCTGAGTTCAGAAACTGTAAAAGTATATGATTTGCTGTGCAAATGATATCTGCCTGATGTGGTTGAAGATGTATCTTGCCAGGTCATTCTCTGACCAGGTTTCAGGTTTACTTTTACTGACCCTTTCCCGGAGTAGCACAGATCGGGACTTGACTGATAAGTAAAAGAAAGATCGGTATTTTTTAGCTCGAATGATGTGTCTTTAATGCAACCGGAGCCGATATCCTTTATCTTTATTTGATACTTCCCTACCCCAAGGTTTAGCCATTTTTGTGCAGTAGAAAAAGACCCTGAATTTAGTGAAAACAAATAATTACCTGCCGGCATTACAATTTCTGCAGAACCTGTTGAAGTATAGCAATTGGAGGAAACGATATTCAAATTCTTTATAGAGAACTGCGGGCTTGTATTCGTTATTTTAATGGCAGTATCAAAAACACAACCCGGATACACGGTGGACACAGCCTTCACAAGGTAATTTCCTGCACTCAGGTTAACCTTGGAAATTCCCCCAGGTATATTATTATAAGTAACATTAAAATTATTATCCGGCAAGATCACGTTTATCTCTCCTTTCCCATTCTGACATAATTCGTTTATTGAACTGATTTTAACATCCGGAGAGTCCTTCTTAATTACAAAAGGCCTGCTGTCTTCACAAACCGTTCCCTTCTCACGGACTTTTACAGAATAATTTCCAATATTTAATCCGGATATTGAACTACCGTTTCCAAAAGAGGAACCGTTCCAAGAGTACTCATAAATTTTAGTTAAATCTTTCATTCTTAAATTAGCAGACCCATCTGCGGAATTACATGAAGTGCTTTTAATTTCTAATGAATCAACACTAACCCCATTCAACTCATTAAGAGTAATGGCTGTATCGGCCGCACAACGTGGATATTTCGGGTCCATGCCTTTGATATGATAAGTACCTTTTTGCAAATTATTTTGAGTAGCATAAGAATTACCCGGAAATTCTGTCCAGTAAATCTTCTTATTGGGAGTACCCTCTGTTAAAAGTATTGTAATAGATCCGGTCGCATTATTACAGGGAGGCTCTGTAACTGAAGCCGTTAACTTCACAGGATCCACAACTAAAGCATGTAATGTATCATAAGAAATACATGAAGTAGCAAAACGATCTGTTGCCTTTACTATTATTTCCGTCGCTTTGTTAATCTTATAGGATTGCATCCTCAGGTTGTCAGTCATTGGAGTTCCATCCACAAACCAGTTATACTGAAATTTTGTAGGGTTAAAATGATTTACTCCGTCCTTAAAAACATAAAAATCTACTATGTCACCTTTGCAAACGGTTGTATCCTTTTTTGAGAGAAGTGAAGGATCAAAACTAAGCTTTACATCATGACTTGATGGGTTTGCATTTAGCAAAGAAGTAGTGGTGATTGTGCTGTACCACCAGGTATTGATCGTTTCTTGTTTGTCATAGGCAGCAGGATCATTGATAGATCCGCGGTCTTTCCATCTATGGCATCCTGTAGTTGCAGATGACAAACAACCTGCCAGATTCACACTTCCATCTAAAGCAGTACCTTCAGTTATCCTGGAATCATCCCAAAAAATAACCGGAGGTGTAGCTCCTGCAGGTCTTATTACTTTTACTTTATAGCCATTTACATTATGTTCAACATCGTACAGGGGCAAGTGTGTGACACCAAAAGCAAGTGCTGCAGAAATATTGAATTGCCCTTTAACAAGTTTCCCTTTGCTGTCTTTTCCATTCCATGGAATGCAAACAGTGCCAGGGGAAGTGATGGTCTTTTCGAAATAAATATCACCATCCAAAGTATCAAAATAATGATCTTGGTTCAAATCTATAAAACCTTGTAAAAGACCTTCACTGTTTGTTGTAAAATTGAGACAGAACTGAGAATTTAGACAATCAACTTTCTCAACAGAACCGTTCATCTCTAATTTTTTAGGCTCCGTCGGGTATAAAACTGCATCCGGGGGATTAAGAAACACTTCATATTCTGCAAACGTGTAATTTCCAATTTTTGATACCCTGTCTTCTAAAAAGTTACCTGTTTTAGAAGTGCCTGTCGAATTGAAATTGATTACGAAAACCCAAGGTTGCATTCCATTAAAATCTACCTCATACACTGAAGTGCTGCCATCGTAAGGATAAACTTTTCCATCAAACGGATTAGTATAAGATTCTGTAGAAATTTGCCATCCCTGACAATGAAGCCTACCTTTTTGAGGCACTTTGACAGAATTAACAACTGTTACATCAAAAAATGGAAGATTTAGCCTAACGATATTCTTGGAAACAGGATCAAATTCTATGACATAATCGCCTGTTTCTAAAGGCTGATATTCTAAAGCATCGTAACCACCAGCATTTCCAAGCTGAAGTGGCCCGGCTACAGCCTGACCATAACTGGAAATATTACCCTGGATCCCTGATGAAGGTATAACCGAACTGTAAACTACAAGACCTGAGGGGGCTCTAATTCTGAAAGGAATGTTTGGAACAAACACACCATTGTCGTTATTTACCCCAAATTGGTCTAAACCATTTTTATTACTAAGACCGTAGTATATTTTCTCACTTAGGTCAGCTATTCGAATCTTAATTTGTTCTTTCGAAGTTGCCCCATACATTCCAAATTTTGTATACCCCTTCAAAAGCAATAAATTACCTTTAGAAGAAGGGTTAGGTTTTAGCTCCCTGGTCCCTTCAGATCTCGTTAATCCTGGGTAAAGAAATATAAGAATGATAAAAATTCTTTTCATAGTTAGCAGTGAAAACGCGAATACTCACATTTTCATTCTTGAACTTAAGCAACTTTATTTGTTCAGCTAATCCGTTAAAAACAATGCAAGTAGATTATAGATCTTCCCTGTTTTAATAAGACAAATCCTGGTAATAAAACGTAGCCTGACAATTAAAATAAATTTTAAAATTGCAAAGGCCCATAATATTGCTGCCCAAAACCGTCAATACAAGCGCTAAAAAAAACTTACAAGAAATAACCTCTGTAACCATAACTTACATTCAAATGAAATTATTCAACAATCAGAAAAAACGGTATTTATATAAAAAGGTTTAAAAGCATATCTTTCATTATTGAATCATATCCACTTCTAATCAACAAACCTTTAAATTAAAATTAAAAGCATATGTTACTTGATGAATGCTACTAACATGCAAATGTTAAATGTAGAATTGTTATAAATCTTTAAGAAAAAACATACCTTGTAAAAATAAAAAAAAAGCCTTCTGAAATGCTTCAGAAGGCTTTTTTGGTTAAAAAAACTGACTTGATTAGTATCTGTACTGGTCCATTTTGTATGGTCCGTTCACATCAACACTAATGTAAGAAGCTTGTTCTTTTGTCAAAACATCAAGTTCAACACCGATTTTTTTCAAATGCAATCTTGCTACTTTCTCGTCTAAGTTTTTAGGAAGAACATAAACTTTGTTTTCATATTTTTCACTGTTCGCCCAAAGTTCTAACTGTGCTATAACCTGGTTAGTAAACGAAGAAGACATTACAAAAGATGGATGACCCATTGCACAACCAAGGTTAACTAAACGACCTTCAGCTAATATTAAGACATCTTTGCCCTCAATTGTATATTTATCAACTTGTGGTTTGATTTCAATTTTGGTATTGCCATAGTTGCTGTTCAACCAAGCCATATCAATTTCTGTATCAAAGTGACCAATGTTACAAACAATCGCTTTGTCTTTCATTAACCTGAAATGTTGTTCAGTAAGGATACCACAATTCCCTGTAGCTGTTACGAAAATGTCTGCAATTTTAGCAGCATTTTCCATTTTCATAACCTGAAAACCTTCCATGGCAGCCTGAAGCGCACATATTGGGTCAATTTCAGTTACGATAACACGTGCACCAGCACCTGCAAGAGATTTTGCAGAACCTTTTCCTACATCACCAAATCCTGCTACAACTGCCACTTTACCAGCCATCATAACATCTGTAGCACGACGTATTGCATCTACGCAGGATTCTTTGCAACCATAAAGGTTATCAAATTTAGATTTAGTTACAGAATCGTTGATGTTGATAGCAGGAATAGACAATTTGCCATTTTTAACTCTTTCATACAAACGAAGAACACCAGTTGTAGTCTCTTCAGATATACCACGGATAGCTGCAGCTAGCTCAGGATATTTATCTAAAACAAGATTGGTTAAATCTCCACCATCATCCAGGATCATGTTTATAGGCTTACGGTCTTCACCGAAAAACAATGTTTGCTCTATACACCAGTCAAATTCTTCAGCGTTCATTCCTTTCCAGGCATAAACAGATATACCAGCAGCAGCAATTGCAGCGGCAGCATGATCTTGTGTAGAGAATATATTACAAGATGACCAGGTAACTTCTGCACCTAATTCAACTAAAGTTTCTATAAGAACAGCAGTTTGAATCGTCATGTGAAGACAACCAGCAACTCTAGCACCTTTTAAAGGTTTGATTTTACCATATTCTTCACGAAGGGCCATTAAGCCAGGCATCTCTGCTTCAGCTAATCCTATTTCTTTTCTTCCCCATTCAGCCAAAGCAATATCTTTGACTTTGTATTTCAAGTATGTAGCAACCATTTTGTTTATTTAATAGAACAAAGTTAAGAAGATGAGATAGAGTTTTCAACAATTTCAGACCTCCTCTTAGTAATGGTTAAGAAATAAGACAATTTATCTGTTTTTCTTACTTTGAGTGTTTGGGTTATAGTTTTTTTCTCTTTCATTCTTGCATTTTTGGCAACTTGATTTTGATAGACTTTTACTTAAATCAATGAAAATAGTACATATTAGATTACCTAATTTGCTATTTAACGTATTAAGAGTTAGTTGGCTATTGATAAATTGAAGCTATTTTTGATAATATTCTCCAATACTTACACTTATGTGTTTAATCAAGAAGAAATAACATGATTTCTAAAATTACTAGAATGTTTAATAAAAATTTTACGAATTTGATTAAGATTTTTTGGGTCAGATTATTGGCAGTTTTGTTGGGAATAGGGCTGTTTACGAATATAAGCTTTGGACAGTGCAATGCAATTGGTAGTACTCCATGGAATATTGCTGGGACATGGAATTCTTGTGGAGGTACGTTTCCCACCGCAGCTAATCAAGTAGTGATTACCGGGTTCACTGTAACATTGCCTTCATCTCAGGCTGCGGGAAATTTGGCAGGTTCAGGTACAATATCAAGTGTTGGATCAAACATATTAAGCATAGGTTCTGCTTTAGCTAATACAACCTTTTCTGGAATAATTCAAAATGGTGCTGGCATCACTGGTATTACTAAAGTTGGTTCTAATACTCAAACTTTTTCAGGTGCAAACACTTATACTGGAGTAACAACAATCAATGCTGGAGTAGTAAGTGTAGGAACTATTAATAATGGAGGTGTAGCTGGAAACTTGGGTCAAGCTGGGGTTGCTGCAACTAATTTAGTGCTAGGAGGTGGGACTTTGCAATATACAGGAGGCTCAGCGTCTACCGACAGGGCCTTTGCGTTGACTACTGGCACTACTTCCAGCATTAATATAACAACTGCCGGTACGACTTTAACCATGTCTGGAGCCAGTGGAAATGGTACAAATGGTGCGTTGACTAAACTTGGAAGTGGTACGCTTTTGTTGTCTGGTGCTAATACATACACTGGTTTGACCACTATTAGCGCAGGTACTATTAAGGTTGGTTCGAATACTGCCTTAGGCACAAACGCGGCAGGTACTTCTGTTTCTGTAGGTGCTGCGCTTGATTTAAATGGTGTCAATTATTCTACAACAGAGGCACTTACTTTGAATGGAACTGGAACTGGTGCGACCACAGGTGCACTGCTAAACAGCAATGCTACAGCAGCTACATTTGCAGGAACTGTAGCATTAGGTTCTAGCTCAACAATAAATACCACGAACCAAATTACTCTATCAGGAGTTGTTTCCGGGGCAAATACCAA
>JACMRH010000140.1 GCA_014376535.1 Cytophagales bacterium
AATAATGTCTTGTACAATTATTCAGCAGGTTATACAACTCATACCAGCACCAATTTCGACCACGATCTGGTGAACAACTATTTCATTATGGGACCGGCATCTTCCGGAACTGATAATACATGGTTTCAGGTAGATAAAAATCAAAGTTTTTACTATTCAGGGAACATAAAGGACAATAATTTAGATGGAATTTTAAATGGATCTGTTACTACCCCATACTGGTACCAGGGGCCAGGAACTATTCTTACTACTCCATGGTCTTCCCATACTACGAGTGCTCCAGTTTATAGTCCGGTAACTGCTTTTCGCTATGCAAGCTCCATGGCTGGCACTTTCCCCCACGATGAAATGGATTTATTGATCTTTTCTCAAATGAAAACTTTAGGAAAAGGAACTACAGGAACAGGTATTGGAACAACCGGACCAAATGGGAACCTGTATACCAGCCAAACAGAAACAGGTCTTTCAAATAATGGGTACGGAACCATTAATCAAGGTACCAAACCTGTTGATACTGATAATGATGGCATGCCAGACTTTTGGGAGAAAACCAACGGATCAAATGTAAACGTTAATGATGCCATGAAAGTGGGAACAACCGGTTACACACTTATTGAAAATTACTTAAACTGGCTTGGTGACGTTCATGCCCAAACCACTCAGAATACTGCAGTAAATGTTGATTTAAGTAACTACACAGCCGGATTTAGCAGTGTAACACCCTCATTCACTGTTAGTAATGCAGCAAATGGAACGGTTACCTTACTGCCGGATGGCAAAACAGCCAGGTTTGTTCCAACTAACAATTTTTCAGGTATGGGCAGTTATAAATTCACTGTAAAAGGTTCAGACAATTCTTCTTTCGCTTTCACAATGGCAGTTGCAATAGTGCCAAATGGAACTGTTACAGCCTTGGAAGAAATTGAAGTAGCCGAAACAGCATTTGCTATGGGACCCAATCCATTCCATGATCAATTTCAAATTTCAACAAAATCGAACTTTACCTACCTACTGTATTCATTGCAAGGAGAAATACTGGAAAAAGGCACTGGTAATGACCAGGCAACTGTTGGCCATAATTTGTTGCCAGGTATATATTTATTGGAGATTAATTCAAATGGAAGAACCAAACATTTGAAAGTATCCAAGGCAAATTAATTTTTTAATTATAAAATATTACTGCTCAATACATTATCCTGAAAACAATCCAGATTGTAAATGGTACTGTCTGCAATATTTTGCAAAGCTGTTTCGGTAAGGAAAGCCTGATGCCCTGTAACAATTACATTTTCCAAACTAAGCAGTTTTGCGAATATTGGATCTTTTGTCTGGTCCTTTGAATGGTCAAAGAAAAACATACCCTTTTCATTTTCATAAACATCTAAACCTAAATATCCTATTTGTCCGTTTTCAACTCCTTCAATTGCTGCTTTTGTGTCCAGCACTCCACCCCTACCAGTGTTGATCAGCATTACACCCGGTTTCAATTTCTGAATTAGTTCTTTGTTGAAAAGATATTTTGTAACACTATTTAATGGGATATGGATTGAAATTATATCTACAGTTTTTATAAGTTGTTCTAAAGTGCAATACTGAACGTTGTATTGTGCAATCAGGTCTTGGTTTTCAACCTGGTCATGAACAAGAATTTCACAACCAAACCCATGCATAATTTTAGCTACAACAGATCCTATTTTACCACATCCCAGGATGCCGATTTTTTTACCATTAAAATCAAAACCAATAAGATTGTCGAGCAGAAAATTATTTTCTTTAACCTGCTTGTCTGCCAACAAGAGCTTCCTATTTAATGCCAGCATAAGTGCAACAGCATGTTCTGCAATGGCATATGGCGAATAACTTTTTACATGGGCCACCTGCATGCCCAAAGCCTGTGCGTGTGAGACAGAAATATTATCATATCCTGTAGCCCTTGTGGCAATGAACTTTACTCCGAGTTTTCCCAGTTCGTATAGATTTTCCGGGCAAGCATCATCATTGGTAAAAAGGCAAATAGCTTCGCTCCCATCTGCAAGGCTAATTGTTTGTTTTGATAATGGTTGCTCAAAAAACACTAGCTCATGTTTACCCGCATTGGCCACTTCAAGGTATTTTCTTTCAAAAGCTTTGATACTGTAAATGGTAACTTTCATGATGGATAAATATGATATTTATTGTTAGCTCATTAAATACTTAAAAATCTTCTAAAACTGGTGGAAGGAATTGGGTATGGTAATGGGTATCGCAGTTCTATTTTTGCAAATTGTTTATTATTAATTCTTGGCCTTGGAAAAAATGACGTTAACAATTTCTTCAAGAGTGATGGAAAAAGAAATACTGCTTGCCCAAATAAGTAATATGTACTTAGCATCCAACCACTCCAAAACTATCAAATTCCTCATGCTCCACTCACAACACACAACTCACAACTCACAACAATTTAAAAAGTTATAACTCCAAGTCGCGGATATAGCTCGTAAGTTCATTTGTAAAGGAATCCAGGTCAGAAACACTTTCTTTCAAATCGTCCATAATCTGTTTCATTTCAACCTTCCCATTTTGCTTTTCTGGATTGAAAGCATTGATTTGCTTCAAACAAATAGCCAAAGGATTTTTTACCTTGCTTGAGGTCATTACCAGTATTGATTCCAGGGAGTTAACATATTTGGCCTTTTTTATTTCCAAAAGTTTCTTATCTGTAATCAATGTTCTTAATGACAGATAATTACTTATTTTATCTTCTGTGTCTTTAATGGGAACTATGACTGTATCAACCCAATAAAAAATTCCATTTTTATCTTTGTTTTTTACTTCTTCGTGCCAGGTATTTCCTTTGGCAATTGTTTGCCACATTATCCTAAAAAAATCTTTTGAATGATAGCCGGAGTTCACAATATTGTGACTCTTTCCTATTAATTCCGGAAGATCAAATTTTGATATTTCACAAAACTTCTTGTTTGCATAAACAATAATCCCCTGGGTATCTGTAATGGAAGAAATTATATTTTTATCTATAGCTTGTTCATAGGCTTGCAATAGCTGGATACTATTAAAAAAGCCGGAAGAAGTTAATTTGTTTGTCATACACTGACTTTAAAAAAAAGACAGATAGTACTGGCTTTACTTTACAAAGATCAGAAAGTTCTACTCCAGAGACTTACATGATTTTAAAATTTTATTACATATATCACATGTTTTGACAATTAATAAGACCTATAAAATCCTTTTGATTTACAGTAGAAAACATATTCTTCACATTGATTTTGTAAATTTGATCAATGAAAGCGAAAAACCTGTATATAATAGCAGGCTGTAATGGTGCAGGCAAAACAACTGCATCTTTCAACATTTTACCTGAAATATTAGGTTGTAAAGAATTTGTGAACGCAGATGAAATTGCGAGAGGAATTTCGCCTTTTCAACCAGAAAAAGTGGCCATTGAAGCAGGCAGGATTATGTTGAACCGAATCAGGGAACTGATGAATTCGGGTGTAGATTTTGCACTAGAAACCACCTTGTCTTCTTTATCCTACCAACAATTTATCAAAGAAGCACAAAGCAATGGCTACTATGTGACTCTACTTTATTTCTGGCTGGAAACTCCTCAGCTTGCCATAGAAAGAGTTGCAAAAAGGGTAGCATCTGGTGGTCACCATATCCCAAAAGATGTAATTGAAAGAAGATATATAAAAGGTATATCTAACCTTTTTAGTTTCTATGTGAATATTTGTGATTACAGCCAGGTATATGACAACTCACAAAATAATTCTATATTAGTATACAGAAAAAGGAAATCAGAAGATGAAATTGTATTTGATCAGGTCCGGTTTAACAAAATAAAAAACTTTGCAAAATGAAGATCAACGACGAAGATTCTATTGAATGGGGAGATAAGATCACGGCAGCCTTGAAAATTTCTTCTGAAAAATTAATTGCAGAAAAAAAACGACTGAATCTCCCTATAGTAATAAGTGAAAATGGCATAATTAAAGTAATTGAGGCCAAAGATTTAAAGTAAGCTAAATTAATAGCAAACCTCCCATGGGTCGCGTAGAAAAAGACCAACTTCGTATATTTCACCGAGTACTTTTTAATTTACGATTTGACACTTCCGGCTTTCATCCACCTTCCCTTCACCGGGAAGGAATTGAATTATTCCAAAAGCTATCTACTATTATCCATAAGCTAATACAACAATCATTACTTCTTCAATAAAAACAACTGGCATAGAGTTTTTAGCCCTACCATAAAATAAATAATTATGGGAACTGTTAAAGACCTTTACCTTGAAGAAGGAATAGAAAAAATGAAAGACCTGGCTGAAGATGTCAGAATTTGTATGTTTTGTACCAGTTCGGATTCATTGCCTTTTACAACCAGGCCAATGGCCACTTCAAAGGTTGATGATGATGGTACTATTTGGTTTCTAAGCTCAAAAGACAGTGAAAAGAATTTTGAAATCATGGAGAATGCTAACGTTCAATTGATATATTCAAAACCAGGTGATTCGAAATTTATGTCTGTTTATGGAATAGCAAGCATCCAGACCAGCCAGGCAAAAATTGATGAGCTTTGGAACCCGCTTGCCAAAGCTTGGTTTACAGAAGGTAACGAGGATCCTAATATTTCAGTTATCCGTTTTATACCTCAAACAGCCCAATATTGGGATACTGCTCATGGAAAAGTAATTTCATTGATCAGCATTGCGGCTTCTGCTCTCACAGGCAAATCGCATGATGATGGAATTGAAGGCCATATTAAACTTTAACATAAAATTGGCATAGTTATTTGAAGTTCATTCAAACAAACACTTACAGCTATGAAAAGTATATTGTGGTTGATCGCTTTGATAATGCTATTTGGCTGGGGATTAGGCTTCTTTGTATGGGCTGCGCCAGCATTTATACATATCCTTTTGGTTGTCGCGCTTATTATAGTAGTGTATAATCTGATGGTACCGAAAAATAGCGAGGTATAAAAATCATTCTATCTGTTAGCAAAGAGTAAGGTTGAAACTCAATCTTACTCTTTGCTATTTTCCAGTCTCGCAATGTGGCGCATCTACAGGTTTTGACTCTGGTGATCCTTTCTGACGAAGAAAAATCGTCAATATAACAATAGAAGCGACTGACAAAAACTCGCTCTGCCAGTTTTGAAAGGATTCATACCAAAAACGTGATTCTCCGAAAATTCCAAGAAAAACAATATCAGTTTCACCTTCTGTACGCATTATCAAGCCAGGTACCGTATGCATGGGCCATAAATGAAAGGAAGAATAATAGGAAGAAAGCGATACTTAAAGAGTATTGATAAACCGCTAAATAAACACCTCCCTTTCTTACAGGCCATGGCGCATCCTGGACTGGTACTGGCACCCTGTCTACATCTTCCATCTCATCCAGCGATTTGGATTCAGCACTACCCTTTTGTCTTAGAAAAACGGTTAATGCAATGTATAAACCCATCTGAAAAAATTCACTTTCCCAGTTTTCAAAAGTACCTTCAATGAAATGCCCGGTTGTTATGTAGTTATTGAACATAATTTCCGGCATTCCTTTTTCTGACAAGGCTTTGTTGTATTCGACAAATCCAAAACAATACTGGGCAAACAGGGCCACAACTGTTAAACTCAGAAAAACAATTGACAAACCATTCCTGTAAACAAAGGAGTCCTTTTTCAAAATTATATAAAATTTATAATGCCAGGTTAGGGAGAAAATACTCATACACAACATTTTCTGTCGTGATATACATGTATGGTTCGTGCAAACAAAGATTTGTGGCCATAGAAGGCGTTTCTATTTTTCTAATCACTTCAGCTTCAGGCGAAATTACTTTTATGCCCTGCATGGTCGCCAGATACAAATTTCCTTTCTTGTCCATTTTAATACCATCTGCGTTTTCATCAACAAAGATTTCCATGTCAGACAGTACCCCATTATCATATTTATATTTCCTTATTCCTCTTTCTTCAGCTTTGTTGGTTCCGACGAACATATATTTATAATCATGACTAAAGCAAACTCCATTCGGGAACTCCATATCTAAGATTAGAAGTTCGAGAGTTCCATTTTGCCATTTATAAACACCTGCATGCGGCTGAGCCAATTCGGGTAGTAATTCCTGGCCTTTTAAGCCATAGGGTGGGTCTGAAAAGATTATTTCCCCTTCAGGTCCTAGACACAGGTCATTTGGACTGTTCAGTCTTTTTCCTTGGTAACTGTCAACTAGTTTTTCAACTTGTCCGTCTTTTGTCAACCTCGCAATTGCATGCTCACCGTGTTGGCACATTAGAAGATTGCCTTCTTTGTCTATCACCAATCCATTGGCACCAATCTGATCGTTGTGATAAGGTTGAGGATCAGTTTTCAAACCACTTTTTTGAAGTAAAACTTCAACCTTTCCATTTTCTATTTTTAGTATTTGGTTGTTTACCACATCGCTGAAGCACAAAAAACCATCAGGATGCCAAACAGGGCCTTCACCAAAACCGATATCAGAAGCTATTATCTTTAATTCCATTACACTATTCGTTGGGGTATTTTACATTGGTTTGATTCCTGATCTCATCAAGGATCTGAATTAATTCCAAACTTCCCTGATGAGTAAGTAACGTGCTTTCAATTTTCTTTCCGTTTATACATTTCATCATTTCCTGAACCTCAAAGTATAATCCTTTTCCTTCCCATTCAGGGATTATAACCTCTTTTTGACCGTAATAAATCTGAACTGTAATAGCAAGAGGTTTTTCATTCCAGGGTTCTGCAATATGGATAGACCCTTTATCTCCATATATAATAGCCTCATTTGTACCCCTTGAAACAAAGGAAGATTCTATCACTGATATTGCCCCGCTTTTGTGTGTTAAAATTGCAGCAGTGCTTGCGTCTACCCCATTTATATTTTTAGATGAAGCTTTTATGCTTTCTGGCTTTCCAAGAATTAAATAAGAAAGGTATGCAGGATATACTCCCAGGTCAAGCAAAGAGCCACCTCCAAGTTCGGGATTAAAATACCTGTTTTTAATATCAAATGGGGCTTTGTAGGTTAATTTTCCAGACAAACTATGAATCTCTCCTATTTTGCCGGATTCAATTATTTCAAGCACTTTTAGAATGCTAGGCAAACACCTTACCCACATTCCTTCCATAAAGAAAGTTTGTGTTTCCTTTGACTTTTTTATTATTTCCCGAACTTGCCTTTCACTTATAGCCAATGGTTTTTCACACAACACAGGGATTTTAGATTCAAGTAAGCGCAGGCAAGTATCATAATGTTGAGGGTGCGGTGTTGCTATATAAACACAATCGATTTCATGACTATTTATCAAATCTTCAAGATGGTAATAAACCAGATCTACTTTATTTTCAGCAAGATATTTCTCTGTAGTTTCCTTACCATGTCCAACAATAGCTTTTACAAAATGGTCCTCGTCTTTAATAAATTTGAGGTCTTCAGTAAATTCTCTGGCAATGGAACCGGGGCCAATTATACCCCATTTAACTTGTTTTCGCATAAAAAATATAAAAATCCAAATATTAAAAAATCGTGCCTTTTATTTCCAATAACGATGCTTAGAGTTTTCGAATTTTTAGCTTGCAGTATTGAAATTAAGTAGCTTTACAAACACATTCTAGCGCATGTACAAATTATTACTTAGCCTTCTTTTTTGCATTGTTTTTACCCCTTCATTTGGTCAGAATGATCAGCATCCGTACTTTCCTGGTGATAAAATAATACCTGGTGCCGAGCAGCCTGAACTTTATCTTTCTCTGTTAAAAAAGAAAAAGATTGCTTTAGTTGTCAACCAGACTTCTATTTTCAACAATCAACATCTGTTGGATTTTCTGCTAAGTAAAAAAGTAAATGTTGTAAAAGTTTTCAGCCCTGAACATGGCTTTCGGGGAGATGCTGATGCTGGAGAAAAAGTAAAAAGCACGAAAGACGAAAAAACAAGTATTGCTGTGATTTCTCTTTATGGAGACAATAAAAAACCTAAACCTGAACAAATTACAGATGTAGATCTGGTAATTTTCGATATGCAGGATGTAGGCGCCAGGTTCTATACATTCCTAAGTACCCTGCATTATGTGATGGAAGCCTGTGCAGAAAATAAAAAAGAATTGCTAATTCTGGACAGGCCCAACCCAAATGGCGAATATGTTGACGGACCAGTTCTGGATAAGAATTTCAGTTCTTTTGTCGGTGTTCATCCCATTCCCATAGTTCATGGGATGACTTTAGGTGAACTTGCACAAATGATAAATGGTGAAAAGTGGTTGAAAGACAGCTTGCAATGCCAGATAAAAATTACTCCCTGTAAAAACTACACTCATTTAAGTAGATATGATGTGCCTGTAAAACCTTCTCCTAATCTTCCTAACCTACTTTCTATAAAATTATATCCTTCATTATGCTTATTTGAAGGAACCAATGTGAGTGTTGGAAGAGGCACTGAAACCCCGTTTCAAATTCTGGGTGTACCTGATTCTCTAGGTCAGGGTTTCTCTTTCACACCCAAAAGTATTGTAGGAATGGCAAAAAAACCATTGTATGAAAACAAAAGATGTACAGGTATTTACCTGGGTTCCAGCATTATTACCAAACAAATAGATTTATACTACCTGATCCTCTTTTACAATTCATGCAAAGACAAAACAAAATATTTCAATAACTTCTTCAATAAACTAGCCGGAAATGCCATTTTGCAGGAACAAATAAAAAGCGGGTTATCAGCAGAAGAAATAAGAAAAACCTGGCAGCCAGATATTCAAAAATTTAAATCAAAAAGAAAAAATTACTTACTGTATACCGATTTTGAATAATTCAACACTGCGAATCATTTTTATGGGCACACCAGAATTTGCTGTGCCTTCATTACAAATACTGGTTGAAAATGGATACAATGTTGTTGGGGTAATAACTGCTCCCGACAAACCTTCTGGTCGTGGACTACAATTAAACCCCTCTCCTGTTAAAGTTTATGCCGAAAGTGTGGGGCTTAATATTCTTCAACCTGATAAATTAAAAAATCCAGAATTTCTGGCTGAGCTCCAAAAATTAAATGCCAATGTTCAAGTTGTAGTGGCATTTAGAATGCTTCCCGAGGCTGTTTGGAACATGCCACCAAAAGGAACATTTAATCTCCATGCCTCACTTTTGCCACAATACCGTGGTGCAGCGCCGATAAACTGGGCCATCATAAACGGAGAAAAAGAAACAGGTGCCACAACATTCTTCCTTCAACATGAAATTGACACCGGAGATATTATACTTCAGGAAAAAGAAGAAATTCATGAAGAAGACAATATTGGTTCTTTGTACGAAAGACTGATGGTCAAAGGCGCATCTCTGGTTTTGAAAACCATAGTGCAAATAGATTCAGGCAATATCAAAACTAAACCACAGATATTATCGAACGAAATAAAACTGGCTCCTAAGATTTTTAAAGAAACCTGTAAAATAGACTGGACAAAAAGTGCAATAGAAATACACAATTTGGTTCGTGGTTTGTCCCCTTATCCGGCAGCATTTTTTACTTTGAATGGCAAAAACTGTAAAGTGTTCCTTAGCCAGCCCGACGTTCAGGAAAATGATAAAGGTTCATTTATATCTGACAACAAAACATTTTTAAAAATAAAATGTGAGCTTGGACATCTTTCAATAAAAGAGTTACAGCTGGAAGGAAAAAAGAAAATGACTATTGAAGAATTTCTTAGAGGTACTAAAATTGAATCTGTAGCATGAAAATATCACTCATTGCGGCCATTTCAGAAAATCACGTTATCGGCAAGGACAATAAATTGCTTTGGAAAATTTCTGCCGACATGAAGCTGTTTAAAAGTTATACTACAGGCCATCATATCATAATGGGCAGGAAAACTTTTGAATCGTTTGATTTTAAGCCTTTGCCCAACAGGCCAAATATTGTCATCAGCAGAGATCCTGAATACAGGAAGGAAGGTTGCACAACCTGCACTTCTTATGATGAAGCCTTAAAAATTGCCCAGGAAGCTGGCGAACAAGAAGTGTTTGTAATTGGAGGTGGTGAAATCTATAAAATTGCTATTGAAAATGCGGATACTTTATATATTTCACATATTCATGTGACTTTAGATGGAGATACTGTTTTTCCGAAAATCGATCCTAAACTATGGGCTTTAAAAGAAAAACACTCCTATTTTAAAGATGAAAAAAATCAATACGATTTTGATTTTTGTGTTTATGAGAAAAATTAAAGTTGAACTTTGTCAAAGTTTGAAACTTTGACAAAGTTGAAAGTTCTTAGAATCCCACCACTGCCTCCAACATCAAGCCATCAAATTTTGCTTCTGAGCGAATATCTGATCTTTTAAAATCAAAATATTTCTGGTTTACATATTCGGCTTTTACCATCAGGTTTTTGGTCATAAAACAGCCTACAGAACATGCCACTCTGTTTATTGTAATGTCAACAGGATTGTTTGGGGTTGTAGCTGTAACTGAATTGTACCGGCCAGCAATCCAAAAATTTTCCATTCCGGTTGGGAACCTGTAAACAAGGTCAATAGCATATTGGGTCGCCTGGCGCATTTTCTTTTCAGTAATTGTTCTTCCCTGGGCAATTTCATAAGTTCCAAATAATTCTATGCCTTTGTATTTCAATAAAGTGTTGGCCATAAATGTGTTTACCTGCTGACTGAACATTGGATTATACCTTCCTGAAAAAGCATTAGCATCTGCGGTTGCAGCATTATTTTCAATCACATAAAAATAGTGCGAACCTGTTCTGTCTCCGGCAAACAGAGTATTGCTAGCAGTACTTTTTATAGTGTAACCAGATCCTGTAATCCGAAACCTGAAGTCTCTTGTTAGTTGTTTATCATAGCCTAATTTACCATAAAAAGCTGGTGTATAATTATTTTCAACCCCGGTTAAAGAATCAATTTTAGTTGGAGCAACTACAGTTGGGTTCAATTGTCCATTGGTTATTCCTCCCATTGCCAAAAATCCCTTTTTGGATTGATAATACAATTCACCTCCAATTTCAGTAGCAAATTCGTCCATGATTAAATTTTCGATAAAGGGATTGTATGTAGCATTTCCCCCATCTGTTCTTCTAAAATGCTGGTCGCCATAATTTACTTCCAGTGCTCCTACCCTTGCAGTGAAATTTCTCATTAAACTATCTATTAACCAACCTTTAAAAAATGGGATCCTGTCAATTTGAACATATCCGTTCTTTACCCAGGCTTCCCTGTGATGCCGGCTGGAAAGATACATGGTAACATTAACCCTTATTCCATCCGCTAACTGGGCATCGACAGTCAAATTTGCCATGGCTAGGTTAAAGCCATTGGTTATTCCTATCAATTGGTTGTTGTTGGCCTTTGGGCTTGCTGGTGATGATACAAAGTCAGCATTATTACGATGGCTTAAACCCTGAAAATCCTGGGTAAAGTTTCCACCAATCCGAACTTTCATTCCGGTGTATTGAGTGGTGTCGGTTTTTGATGTTTCAAAAACATTGATACCAGTTTGGTCATTAGGCCTGAAGTATTGCATATCTGGCCTGAAAAACTGAACTGCCTGGTTTAATTGCTGCGCATTTAGTATGCTTGTTGAAAAGCACAAAAGAAATAGGAATTTAGCTTTCATAAATAATAATTAAAGAACGACTTTGGTACTGTTAGGAGGCCGACCCTCGTAGTTGGGGAGACCGACTTCGATGGTTGGATATTATAACTTACTGTTTCAATATCAAATCGAACTGCAATTCTATTTCATTTCCTGTTTTCATGGCTCCCATTAAAAAAGAAGGTGGTTCTACCTGAAAATCGGTCATGTTTAGCTTTTTGGATCCTTTGCAGCTAATAGTTTTGTCAGCTTTTACCAGGCACGTTACTTCCATAGATATCTCTTTGGCAACTCCTGCAATAGTTAGTTCTCCAAGGGTTAATATTGACTGTTGATTCCCAGAAGCAGGCTTTATCTGAGATTTTTTCAACTTGTAAAGAATATTTGGGAACTGTTCATACTTTAATGCTTTCCAGGCATTGTGATCCATCGCATTATCATTGCTTTTTAGATTTTGAACCTGTAATATAAAATTGAGCCCGGTAATAGAACCGATCATATTATTTGTAATAATGAACTGCCCTTGCCCATTAACAGATTGAGAAGCCATAGTCCAATCGTGAAGCGTGGATGTACCTGATAACTTAATCTGGTCAGTACCTGAATTGAAGATTTTGTATGATGATTGAGATAAGCTTGTTTCAGGATTTAAAAGTCCAATAGCAAACACCATAACAGTCAGAAAACAAGCTTTTAAGTGCTTAAAACCTGGTTGTGAAAAGTATAGTAAATAACCTGGGCAAATAGAATAAGACATCGGCCTTGTTGAGATATTTTAATCTCAAACAAAGATTGGTTTCTTATGATAAAATAATGTTACATAAAATAATGTTAATCTTACACATTTCACATATTCTGTAAAGCTGTTTAGTTTAAAACCTCTTTTGGCTTATCTATAAAAGCGGCATTTAATACAAATTTCTCTCGCGGAGGTTTATTGAAGGGCGTTTCTGATCTAAGTCTTAAGATATAATGAAGAATAATTTTTAAATCAGACAGGTCAGGTTTGCTCAGGTAGTAATGTGCGCCTTCATTATAAAGATGGTCTACTATATCAGTATGTAAAGACGTAGAATAAATGATTACCGGAAGATCTTTAAAATCAGGATTATTTTTAAGTTCATAAAGGCAATCAGATCCATTTTTTCCCGGCATATTTAAATCCAAAAAGGCAATATGTGGAAGCAATTGAGTTTTTCCTATATGTTCCATAAACCGGTCTCCATTATGAACAGCCACTAATTGAGATGCTACAGAAGACGACAATAATGCCTTTCCGAAAAAGAAGCAATCATCACTATCATCGTCTGCAAGAATGATCCTTATTGGCAAAGAAGGTAGTATATCAATATTAAAATTTCTAATCATTGAAATACTTATTAATTATTGTCCCAAAAACTTCTTTGGTCAATGGTTTGGTAAGATAGTCAGAAACATATCCAACGCCTTTGGCACGGGAGGCATCATCTGGATTTTCAGAGGTGGTTAGCATAATGATTATTTGCGTTTGCAATGATTTGTCCAGCTTTCTGTAAACCTGCAAAAACTCCCAACCATTCATTCCAGGCATGTTTATATCTAAAAATATAAGATCTGGTCTAGGCTTTTCTTTTGCTTGTAAATATTCAAAAGCACCTATGCCAGTATCTTTAGTTATCACATTTGTAGTCTTCCTGTATTTTTTAATCTCTCTCTCATGGAAGAAATTATCGTCCGGATTGTCATCAATCAACATGATACATCCCAATTCTTTGCTCATTCTATTAAAGTTGGTATCGTAAAATTGATAGTTGACCCTTTTCCAAGTTCTGATTCAATCCAGATTTCACCATGGTGTATCTGTATTATTTTTTTGCAATTCGCAAGGCCAATTCCATTTCCTTCATATTCATCTGTAGTGTGCAAACGTTGAAAAATATTAAAAACCCTGTCAAAATGAACAGGATCAATTCCTATTCCTGAATCAGTTACGGAGAACTTCCAAACTGTATTAATTTTTACTGCTTTAATACTGATATTCGGCAAGGTATCCTTTTTACTGAACTTAATTGCATTTGAAATCAGGTTTTGAAAAACCTGTCTAATTTCTATTTCATATACATTCAGGTCAGGCATGTTGCCCACATTAATCAATGCTTTTGATGTTTTTATGGTCGTTTCCAGATCGGCAACAACATCGCCCAAAAGCTTTTTAATATTAACGTACGTCAATTTTTTATTTAAGCCCAAGCGGGAAAAGTCGAGTAATGATTTTATGAGAATGCTCATTCGCTTGGTAGCGTTATTTACAGAATTTAAATAACTTTTAGCGTTTTCATCAAGCAGGTCAATGTAATCTTCTTCAAAGACTTGCATATAATTGCAAACTGTACGAAGTGGCTCCTGCAAATCGTGTGAAGCTACATAGGCAAAAAGTTCAAGTTCTTTGTTTTGCTTTTTCAGAGTGGCTTCCTGCATTTTTCTTTCTGTCACATCCACTATTGAGGCAAGAACCATGTTTCCTTTTGCAGTTTCTATCGGATTCAGGCCAATTTCTACCTGAAATTCAGTACCATTTTTTCTCAACGCAAATAGGTCTATGCCAGTCCCCATTGATCGTAAGAGAGGATTTTCTGCAAAAGTATTTTTATGGTCATCATGATCGTTCCTAAACCTTTCCGGTATAAGCATTTCCAGCTTTATGCCCACCAGTTCATTTCGCTCATAACCAAATAGTTTTTCAGTCTGGTTATTTACAAGGGAAATAAGCCCTTCTTCATTGACCAGGACCATAGCGTTGGGAGCAGATTCTACAACAAGCCTAAACTGTTCTTCAGCCTTTTTAAGCTCGCTATTTGCCAGGTTTAACTCTGCAGCACGCTTTTCCTTTTCTTCGTTTTGGTAAGCAAGTTCTTTGTTCGCAATATTTAATTCGGCTGCACGTTTCTCTTTTTCTTTGTTTTGAAAAACCAGTTCCTTATTCGCAATGATGAGTTCGGCAGCACGTTTCTCCTTTTCTTCATTTTGAAATTGCAGTTCCTTGTTTGCAATAACAAGTTCTGTAGCACGTTTCTCTTTTTCACCATTCTGAAATGCCAGTTCATTGTTGGCAATAATCAATTCTGCGGCCCGGTATTCTTTTTCCCTGTTTTGAAAAGCAAGTTCTTTATTGGCAATATTTAATTCTGCAGCGCGTTTTTCTTTTTCCTCATTTTGAAAAACAAGTTCATGATTTGCTACAATCAGTTCTGCTGCACGCTTTTCTTTTTCCTCATTTTGAAAAGCAAGTTCCTTATTGGCGATGTTCAGTTCTGACGCTCTTTTCTCCTTTTCTTCGTTCTGAAAAATAAGTTCTTCGTTGGCTATAAATAATTCAGTGGCCCTTTTTTCCTTTTCCTCATTTTGAAAGGCAAGTTCTTTGTTGGCAATATTGAGTTCGGCAGCTCGTTTCTCTTTCTCTTCATTTTGGAAAGCAAGTTCCTGATTGGCAATATTTAACTCTGCAGCACGCTTTTCTTTCTCTTTATTTTGAAATAATAGTTCCTTGTTAGCAATAATCAGTTCCGCTGCTCGCTTTTCTTTCTCATCGTTTTGATACGCAAGTTCTTTATTAGCAACTCGTAAGTCCTTTGCCCATTTTTGCTCGGTAACATCGCGGGCAGCGGCAAATACGCCAAGTATTTTTCCTTTGCTGTCTTTATAAACAGAAGCGTTATATAATACATCTGTTAAA
>JACMRH010000141.1 GCA_014376535.1 Cytophagales bacterium
GAATACGAACCCGTTTTAAAAGAGCCAATGATAACGGTTTTAAAACCTGAAAAAGAAAAGCCAGCTATAAAAAGACGCTACCTGAAAAAACACTACCCAAAACAAAAGTTCAGTTTGAGACCAACGTCTAAAATTGTCCCTCAAAGCACAGGATTTTAACAATTAAACCAAACTATGAAAAAAGTAATAATTTTTATTGCATTGAATTCCATTGCCTTAACTGAAGGATTTTCTCAAGGCTTCTCCCATATTTATCAAGCACCATTGCTATTAAATCCTTCATTTGCTGGATCAACAGGTGGTGCCAGGTTGGCAGCAGTTACTAACTTTGGGCAGATAAATGGTGCCCCATCACAGAATAATTATTTATCCTTCGACCATTTGCTTAAAAAATATGGGATAGGGTTGGGAGGGACTGTTTATACTTTTAAAGGAAGTGATGGTGATGGTATTAATTATGCTAACTCAACTTTAAAATATCAGACAATTGGTGGAGATCTCACGATTGCTCCTAAATATTTATTGAAAAAGAGAAATGGAGATAAACGGGCAACTTTTTCACCATCATTAGCAATTGGTTACAAAATTTCTGACATAAAATCTGACTTAGTTGACTATTCAATTCTTAATGGTTTGAAAAACTCATATGATTACTCAAATTATTCTTTTGAAAGGATCTCTGATAGGCTTCAATATTCTAAAGATTTAAAACTTTCATTAGGCTTATTGTACAATTCTGAAAAATTAATAATGGGTCTCGTTTTAGAAAACCATTTTGTAGAGAAAAATTATTCAATTTATAGAATGTATGTTGATTCAAGTTCTGGATATAGATTCTATTCAGGAGGTGGTTTCCCTGGAAATTTTATTATAACAGATTCCAGTGAGGTGAGTTATTCCAGATCAATCCGTAAAAAGGATCCAGATATCCATCTTAAAAGTTCAATACCGATACTTAGTTTTCATTTATCTAAAATTATGAAAATGGGTTCATCTAAATTTTCTATAGTTCCATCAATTAATTTCGGTTTCGCCTATTATAAAAGACCCAAAAAATCCTATTCTAGTGATTATTCAGACATCAGCTTATATAAATTGAATGCGGCACTTCAATTAAATTATGGAAAAATATTCTTTGGTGGAGGATTATCAACTACAATGTCATCCTGTAATATGTTCGCTGGATTTAAAAATGATAAAATAAAGATTATGGGCAGTTACAATTTTCTTCCTAAAATAAATGGAAATCCATCTTCTTACAGTAACCGGAGTTTCGAACTTTCCGTCAATTACAATTTGAAATTTAAAAAAAGATAGTTTGAATTTTTTAGTGAATATAAAAACAAAAAGGGAGCCAGCATCTGGTTCCCTTTTTTGAGATCTTTTCTTTCCTGCTTGGAATTATTGGCCCGGGCCCTCGAAAATTCTCTTGTTCTTTTCTATTAAAATATCTGTGCCAAAATCAGGCAGTAAGACCTTTTATTTTAAGTGGAATTAGAAAATCTTCACTTACGCTTCGGTGTGACTGTGCTACATGCCAGGAATATGATTCAAAACTGTGCTTTAACCTTTGGCCGTATTCTGCCGGCAACTTAGCTACAATGTTTTCTATTGAGTGTAATTTATTCCGAAGTGCTATTTCTCTTTCAGCTGCATCATGAGGAAGGGCGTGGTAAACCTCATCGACCAAACTGGTAAAGTTAGTTTCAACTTCCTTGTAAAAACTGTTTAAAAACTCATCAGAACTAAACGTTTTAAGGTGCGTAAGTTTAATGGCTGCCTTTTTTTCAGTATCGTCCATTTCCCCATCGTGCGTGGCAGCAAGCAAAGAAATATAGGCAGGAGCAGTTAGTAGTTCGTGGCTTTCTTCGGGACTAAGGTTTTCTAAATGTTCCATAAATTTTTAAATTAAAATAACACAAATACAATCAATGATGTTAGATTAAAAATCAAGCCATAAAATGATATTTGAACGATCCAAACCAATGTTTAAAATATTTCCACTCACTGTTGATCTTAGATAAAAACAAACTCAAAAATAATTTGTTTAATAAATAAAACTCAAAAATGATAAAGCGCTTAGTGATAGCATTATGTTTTCTACATATTGCCAGTATGGCTTACAGCCAGGATTCACTTTCAGTTCGATTGGACAAACAAAGGAGAAAAATTAACCTGAACGGTATGTTGGTATCTGGTGCATGGTCATTGGCAAACGCCGGCTGGAGTACTTATTCTTTGTTTCAGGAAAATGATTTGCAAACGAAAAGCTTTCACCAAATGAACGTTAGCTGGTCTGCTATTAACCTGGTTGTTTTTGGATTAGGAGCCAGGAAAAGCTACTCAAAAAAGAATTATCCTGCTAACCTCACAGAAGCCTTAAAAATTCATTCAAAAAATCGTAAGATTTTTAAAGTCAACGCTCTCCTTGATATCTTCTATATTGCTTCAGGTGCGGGAATGATCTTGTTTTCTAATTCTAAGAACGAGGAAACAAACCAAAAACTTCAAGGCTTTGGAACCTCCATATTGATTCAGGGAACTTACTTATTGGGATTTGACAGTTTTATGTATTTTAAATTGAAAAAGAGAAACCGGTTGTATGAATTCTAATTTTTAGGCCTTGTTCAAACTATTACAGAAATTTGTAGAGGTATTATTCGTTTCCTAATAATGAATCCAACATAGTGATTTGTTTTGCCAAAGTATCACTTTCGTATAGTTCCAGGCACTCTCCTACTCCTAATTTATGGTCTGCGTAACTTTTAAATTGAGGTTTGGCTCCTTTTACAAAGTTGTTTAATATGATTAAGGCCTCGGGATCATAAGCAGACTTTTCAAAGTAAATGCCTGAACTAAAGTCATCTTTTTTCAGATTGCTATCAACCAAATCCAGGCACCTGCAAAAGGCAATTTTCCGCAAGTAATCTCTGTTTTTTATAAGGTGGTTATTTTTGGGAAGTTCATTATCCTCCTTAGGACTACAACTAATAAGAAAGAGGTTCAAATAAAAAAAAAGAGAAATTATTCGCTTACCCATATAGAAATTTTAGAAGCATTTTTAAAGTAATAATCCGAATCATGTTCACCTCCAAGTGCTTTGTTGCCATCAAACAAGGTAAAATGACCAGTTGCATCTATCCAAATATCAATATCAAAACAAATTATCCCCTTCTTTCCGACAAGCCCTTTCTTATCTGTCACTTTGATATCTGCATCTCCGTACCAGTCTGTCAAAAATTGTTTTAGGTCCTTAACCCGGTAATAATACCATAAATGATTTTCCCCCAATATTGTTTTCCCTTTTGAATAAACTATTGGAACTCCGCTTTGATTTAAAGCATGACTAATCCGAATAGCACAAGAATTTGCAAAGTCGTCTGGGTTGTTTACATGATTATACCAAACTTTCCTACCTATTACTTTCCATGCATCCTTTTCATAAGTAAGATAATTTTTTTGAAGACGGGGCCAAGCAATATTTATCATGATATAAAAGTAATTAAACATAGATAACACTTAATTCCCGTTTATGAATTTATTTAAAAATTAATACATTTTCAAGTTTGGTTCCAAAGGTTTAGTAAAAGTTTAGAGTTATGATGTGCTGCAAAAACACTACACTTAATAAAAAATACGTAGTTAGGCTATCTTACTACGTATAGACAATGAGAATATTGAAATCTACTTCAGGACATGTGCCAGTGTGGAAGAAATATTGACTATTTAATAATCATCATCTTTTGAGTCCCTACTCATTTTCCTTCAGCTGTTAATTGGTCCTGCTTTCTTAAGGATTTGTCTTCTGCTTTGTCTGCTTTTTAAAATAACCTCTCAATAAAAAATTGTGCTGCAGAGCTTCAAGATCTTCATCGAGTTTTGCAGAACCACTTTCAAGATTCTTTAGAGTTGCTTTCAGATTTGCACCAGCCTGTTCATCATGCAATAGAACCCCAACAGGTGTTTTGGTATTTTCACTTGCCCTTTTCATATTATTCACTACCGCCGAAGCAGAATCTGCGATTTTATTTAATTGATAGACTGATTCCCGAACTGATTTAAATACTTGAGTATCGGTTACCAGTTCATTGGCAAGTGTTCCCTTTTTATTGAGCTTAGAGCTGAACTCTGACATGGCTGTCATCATTTTTGTTGCCTTATTTGACGCACTTTGTAAAGAAGCAGTTGTAGCAGAAATGTTATTGTAGATAGTTTCATCCTTTAACAATTTGCCTATAGATCCATTTCCATTTGCAAGATTTTTACTGATAGATTTCAAATCATTGGTTATTTCCAGTACATTTTTATTGTTTGCCTGAAAAGTGCTCATCATTTCTTCTGTACTCAGCGA
>JACMRH010000142.1 GCA_014376535.1 Cytophagales bacterium
AAAAATATTAGGATCTAAAATTGATTATGGACAAAGTAAACCTTTCCCAACTCCAGGAATAGTTAATTGGAAATTTACAGCTCAGGGAGGTTATCCTTGCGGAAGAGCAAAAGTATCAATCACCAAAGATTGCCCTTGCAACAAACCTGCAATAAATATTGCTTCCTCTACCGGACAAACATCATTTTGCAGCAATGTGCAAAATCAGTCTTTAACATTAAAAGGAATTCCCTCTCCAGCTACTCCAACAATAGACCCTTTTAGTTATCTGTATCAATGGTATAAAAATGGTTCTCCTATCAATTCTAATAATACAGATGCATTGGAAGTTAATTCAAACTCAGGCGAAGCTGATTATACAATCCGTATTGGTCATACTTCTTTGCAAAGGGCCAAATGTTACACAGAACTTAGTCAAAAAATCTCCATTCAACCTAAAATTACCAATAATACCATCGTAGGTAACGATACTGTTTGTTCTGGGAGTTCTCCTAAAAAAATAACAGGATCAGATCCATTGGGTGGTTCAGGTACTATCACATTTGTATGGCTACAATCGGCAAATGAAAAAACAGGTTACTCTCCTATTAACTCCTCAAACACTCAGGATTTAACTCTGGGTGTTATGACAACCAGTACCTATTTTAAAAGATTGGTTTTAAGAGGTGTTTGTTCTGATACTTCCTCAGCTGTAAGAATTGTAGTTGATCCATCAATTACAGATCCGGGTGTTTTCACAAGCAATCCTCCGGGAAGTTTACCAGTCATTTGTTCTGGCTCTAAAATACCAAACCTGGTTTTTTCAAATGTAATTGGAGGTAGTTCTCCACTGAAATACCAATGGGAAAGCTCTATAAACAACATAGATTGGACAATTTTATCACAGGAAACTGGTCCAGCTCTCATAAACCTGCCTATCCTGACCCAGAAAACTTATTTCAGGAGAAAAATTAACTCTTTGAGATGTATTTCTGTTTCTGCTGCTGTTTTGGTTAGTGTCGATACTTCTATTACTGATAATACTTTTGACAATAATTCACAATTTCAAACTATTTGTATAGGAGGAAATCCTTCCGCTATTGTCGGTAATCTACCAAAAGGTGGTCTAAAGCAATATATATTTAAATGGCAGGAATCAAATTCTGAATCCGGGCCTTTTATTGATATAGCAAATACTAACACCAAAGATTTTACACCTGCATCTATTTCAAAAACAACCTTTTATAAAAGAGTTGTAACCTCTAGTGGTGCTTGTGCCAATGATGTTTCTACAACTACTGCTAAAGTAACAGTAGATCCAGCCATTACTTCAGGAAGCATCAAACCAGGACTGTCTTTGATTTGCGCAGGAACTTCTCCTGTTCTTAATAATTTGGTTTCGCCAACTGGTGGTACGAGGCCATATAAATTTAAGTGGCAGATTTTAAACGGAATAACCTGGACCGATATTCCAACTTCTAATGATTTAGACTCAAGCTTATCAAATGCACCTTCGATAAATGATGAAACCCAATTCAGAAGAATTGTCCTTTCTGCTTTAAAATGTCAAAACACCTCAGATCAGGTTTCAGTAAAAACTACTGGTCAAATGCGTCCGGGTGAGATCAAATTAACTGACACCAGCGTTTGTGCAGGAAATATACCAGGCATTATTAAAAGTATTTCTCCGGCAACCGGTGGAACAGGAAATACAGGTATTAAATACCAATGGGAAAGCGCGCCTGACGCAGTGAGCTGGACAGCAGTCAACAATGCAACCCTTGATTCTCTTTTACCTGGAGCCCTTACTGTAAATACTTACTATAGAAGAAAAGCATCAAATGGAACAGGTGTTTGTGATGAAGTTTTTGCAGGTCCTGTCCTAATTAAACAATATATTAAATTAAACCCTGGCTCAATACAAAGTACCGACACAAGTGTTTGTAATGGAAGTAGTGCAGTAATCAGGTCTGTTTTAAGTCCTTCAAACGGAAGTCCTTTAAAAACTTATTCATGGAGGATTGCTTTTGCGCCTGATTTAATATTCAAAGACACAATTGTAAATAATCCGTCTTTTTCAATATCTAATTTATCTAAAACATTTAAAGTGAAAAGGATAGTAAAAGATGATTGCGGTACAGATACTTCAGCCAATACAGTAACAGTAAATGTTTTCCCGAAAGAAGTTGTGGTCATTAACATTACAACTGACTTAAGCCCAACTTTTTGTAGCGACAAACCTTTGCAGGTTAGGGTAAGTGTTCAAAAAGCCGGTAACAGGTCTATCGTTTGGGAATACAATGGACAGAGAATTTCATCTGTTCCTGACAGCATACTTGTGATAACCAAACCTGTAAATGAAGCAAAAGTAAAAGCAATATCTACTACAGATCCACGCTTATTTTGTACAACACCTTCTGCAACATCTCAGGAAATAACATTAAAAATCAATGACCCTATATCTGGTAATAGCTTTGGTGGAAAATCTCAGTCATTATGTTTAGGATCTGTTATAAACCCAATCGAGGGCGGAATTACTACTGGTGGAATTCAGCCATCAACATATCAATGGTTTTCGTCAGAACAAGAAAATGGACCTTACAGTTTTTTAAGTGGTGCTAGCGAAAGTACTCTCACACCTTCCATTTCAAAAACTACATTTTATAAAAGAATTGTAAGCTCAACAGGTGTTTGCAAAGCTGATACTTCCAATGATTTCTTCAAAGTATTTATTGACCAGCCAGTCTTTGCAGGGAAGGACAGTCTTTTGGTCAATTCCTTGTGTACAGGAGATACGTTGAGGTTTATAAATCAAATTCCAGCTTCAGGTGGCTCTGTTCCACTTAATTATACATGGGAATTCGCTTTAACAGAAAATGGTCCCTGGTCATTAATTCCAAACCAGAGAAGCCAGAATTTATTGTACCCAAAGAAGAGTCTTGATTCATTAAAAAACACCTTCTATTTCAGAAAAACAGTGAAATCTGAAATTTGTGCAGTAAGCCCTTCGTTATTCAAAGCAGTAATCTGCCAGAAACCATTTGTTAAAAACTTTGATCTTAACAGAACTTGTGCATTTACGGATAGAACCTTTAATATCCTGGACACAATTATAGACAGGGATAAACGAAAAGGAGACTTCTCTACAAACGGCCATAAACTGAAAGTAATAGGAATATCTAAACCTTCATCTCATGGGGAAACAGTTATTTTTACCCCTGGAACTCCAGGATCATATACTTATAAATCGAAACCTGGTTTTATTGGCAAGGATACTGTCATATTTAATATCTGCGAAGAGATTGCAATTAATGCACAATGTGCTAACAAGGCATTTTATTTCAACGTGTTGCCTGTAAACCATCCGCCAATTGTAAAACCAGAGTTATTTTCAACATATAAAAATCAACAGATTCCATACGGAAATATCCTGGCCAATGATTCAGACCCGGATACGGACACTATTTATGTATGGCCTTCCATTGACAAGTCTTATTTAAGGGATTCATTGATTGTACCTTATAAAAAATACATCAATACTGTATTAAGGATGCCATTTAACGGAGAGATCTCAATGACTTATAAAGGAGATCTTACTTACAAACCGAAGGAAGATTTCGTAGGTAAGGATACAGCCATCTTCTATGTTTGTGACTATACTTCATCAAGAGAGTATTGCACAATTGATCCTTTCTATTGCAGAAAAGATACTGTGGTTTTTGACGTAAAGCCTTATAGAATATTCATCCCGGATGGATTCTCTCCAAACAATGATGGTACCAACGACTTGTTTGTTATACGCTCTGAAGTACCACTCAATGTGGACATTAAACTTTACAACAGATGGGGAAACCTGGTTTACGAGAAAGATGGCTACCAAAATGATTTTGATGGCAGGGCAAACAGAGGGATTGTAATCGGTGATGGATTACCTGATGGTACTTATTACCTGCATTATAATGTAAATGACAAATTAATAGATCCAAACCC
>JACMRH010000143.1 GCA_014376535.1 Cytophagales bacterium
GGTAATTCGCTGGTTGGTACCAGAGCCTTAGAATTGTTTGTGGAATATACCGGGAAGACGATTTTTTAAGTTTAAAACCTTAATAAGCTGCTCATTACATTATTTTATTTCAGTACATCTACAATAGCCAAAAAACAAACATCATGTATAGGTTAGTATTCATTTCAGTTCTCGCATTTAATTGTGCATTTTCCCAAACATTCACTGTTACTACCGGCCCATCATTAGATGAAGACAGAGTAATGCATTCTGCCGCAGAACTCAACAATGGCAAATTAATGGTTATCGGAGGAAATAACGGTTATTTCAGTGATCTAACATATTTAAATAGTTGCACTTATTACAATCCCATTACCAATTCATTTGAGCCTGCTCCGGCCATGATTGAAGCCAGGGACAATTTTATGACTGCTGTATTAAACAGTGGAGATGTACTTGTAGTGGGAGGCAACAATAAAATAAAGAATGGAATTTTAGAATGTGAGATTTTTAGTCTCTCACTAAACAAATGGATAGCAACGGACAGTCTTCAAATGTCACATAGTTATGGGGCATCTGTAAAACTATTGGATGGAAGAGTTTTGGTTGCTGGGGGAATGAATGCTAAAAGTGAAGCTTTTGACCCTTATAAAAAAGAATGGAATTTTGTAGGGGATATGAACTTGCTTCATGGTATGGGCATGTCACTAACACTGCTTTCTGATGGAAACGTTTTGGCTATAGGAGGGGATCAGAATGCTAATACGCTAGAGGTCTTTTCTCCAATAACTAATAGTTGGACCGAATTGTTGGTACATACTTCGCTAAGAAAAATATTTCATAGTAGCATCTTATTAAAGGATGGGAAAGTTCTTATTATTGGTTCTAATTATCCGGAAAAAGAAGCTCAAATTTCTTCTGAGATTTTTGATCCAATAAATAGAACAGTTACATCAACTGGAAACTTACTTTCAAATTCTGTAGAAGATGATATAGTACTTCTGGACAATGGTCACGTTCTTACTTATGGGATTGGCGATGTTGGCAACTTTCAGAATACTAAATGTTTTCAGGAATTCAATCCTTCTACAGGATCATGGACCAGTGGTATTTATAATAACATAGGCGCCCATGAGTATACAATAAATAAGCTGGCAAATGGAAAAGTCATCATCATGGGCGGAAACAACGCTATTGGTAGCGGAGTATCTAAGAGCACGATATTGATTGATCAGAATGGTTACCAAAATTGCACTCCGCCTTCCTTAAACTCTATAATATCAACGGAGATAAATGAAGATTGCTATGGTAAATCTCAGACTATAAGCATAAATAACTCCCAATTAAATACTACATATTCTGTAGTTTCTGGTGGGAATAAGATAAAAAGCATTTCAGGGAATGGAAGCTTGCTTAAAGTAGAAATTCCTGCTAATAATATTACGCTTGGGGCAAATACCTTAAATGTAATAGTGGCAAAAGCTGGCTGTCCTGAATTAAAGATGCAAAATAATGTGACCTTAAAAGTTACCCAAACCAATACCACTTCATCCTTAATCAGCTTAATAGAAGGGACAAATTTTTTATGTGCAAAATTATATAGTGCTACTTATCAGGTAAATACACCATTATCTGGTCAGTATATATGGTACGATGGCAGTGTAGGTTCAAAATTGGTTGTTGGAGATCCTGCTCTTGTATTTGTTCGTCATTTGGATAGCAAAGGTTGTTTAGGACCAAAGTCAAATATCGAAATTGTAAAAAACACCAAATTAAACGATTTACAAGTTGGCCCACTGACAACTGTTTGTGAGGGCTCATTGGTTCAATTAAGTGCAATACCACCAGGAGGTATATGGTCGGGCAGGGATGTAACTCCGGAAGGAACTGCTTCACCGTCATACAATAATAGAATTCCATCGATAGTTTCTTATGAGTATTGCGATTTTTATGTGCCAAAAGAACTTCTGGTGGAACCTACAAACAAAATTACTTATAATGCAAAAGATATAGATTGGACATTTACCAAAGACACTATTTGCGGAAGTGCTCCATTTCCTATTTTACTTCGAAACATCAATAAGGCTTACAATGTTGATTTTTTAATTAATGACACAGTTAAAAGCTCATTAGAATATGACAAAGATTTTTTTCTCAATTACTATACACCTACTTTATCTCCATCAGTAAAACTGAGTTTCAAATTTAGAACAAGATGGAAATCTTCACATTGTGAGGCTGATAGTTTAATAATTTCTAAAACTTTTCAAATAATGCCCGTTCCAGTTTATGGAACTAAGGTTATTATTCCTGATACAGTATGTTTTAATTCACCGGTTGTAGTAAAAATTGTCAAACCGGTAAAAGGATTAATTTATTACTCCACTTTTTTTACAGGAAGTAATATTTCAGCTCCCAAAGTTTTTCACAAATGGTAATTTAGACACTTTAACAACTACATCAGAAATTTTAAGCAATTCTGGCGAAACGCTAAATGTTTATGCTGTTTCCAGATATGGGTGTAATGTCGATCGCTATAGTGTTAATTTGGCCAGTAAGGATGTAAAAACCAAAATTATTGAAAGTCAAATTCAAATGAACGACTACTTTTATAAGAATGAACCTGTGATCGGAACCCTGATATCGAACAGCGACTTTTTTGAATGGAACGTTAACAATAAAATTTTTAAGCAAAGAGACGTACCTCTGTTAACATACAACAATACTGGAACTCACAATTATAAGGTTACCGCTACTTCCATATTGGGATGCACTGAAACTTTAGAAAAAATCGTAACAATTATTAGTAAGGTTGATGAACTAGGTGATAATATATGCTTACTAGATACAACTGACTCTGAATTAGGATTCTATAACAATCATATTATTTTGTCTTCAGTTGTTGATACAAAAGGTGATTTAGTTCATGTTGGTTGTGCTTCTGACAATAATGATATTGATGTTGGTTTTATTTACAAGCAAACAAAAGAGGGTAAAAAGATATGGGAAATAAAACCAGCTGTACATGATCCCTTTTATGATTATTTCTGTTTTATTATCAATTCCGCCACTTTAGATGATAACAATGATATATATGTAACAGGAAATTTTACAGCGATTAGTTTTACTTTTATGGGCATTAAAATAACCCATGGAGGGCGTAGATCTACACATCCTTTTGTTGCGAAAATATCAAGTAATGGAGAATTGGTTTGGTTTCTTTCCTCCTCAGAAGAATCATCAGACGGGTATTATTTTGGATTAGGAGGGTCAGATATAAAATATTCAGATGGTAATTTATATCTGAGTGGACGTTTCTTTTATAAAGCAGTTTGGAAAAACCATTTAGGACAGACTGTTTCAATGCTTAATCCTGAAAAAATCGGAGAATATGCAATTATTCAAATTAATGATAAAGGTACCAGCATAAAAGCTCTAGCCGGATTTGGAAAAAGTTTTTTTGATTATACAAATGTTCCCTATCGTGCTGCTGTAGAGGGACTTTGTATCACCAACCCATCTGGCTTAACATATAATTCTACGTTACTAGGCCCCAAATTATCTATACTTCCAAATCAGAAAATAGCAGTTTATGGAATTTTAAAGACAGACTCGTACTTTGATAGTTTATTTGTTAGCCCTATTCAGTTTAACACCGGAGCATCCAACCCAAATGTGGGAACCGAATTTACTGCTACAGTCGATATTGTAAAATCCAAATGGGAATCTGTAAGGTTGGAAGGCATAAAAAGTCTTAGATATTACCACGATCAAACAATAAAGGAATCTAAACCTCTTGCGTTGTTTACAAATAAGGGAGAGAAAATATCAGTCCTTCAGGCAGGCGGAACCTATATACTCGATACTATAAAATCGGCTCAGAATGAGCCACTTATTATTTGTGGAGAAAAGATATCCATTTTAAAGAAAATTGACCGAAGTGGTAGCCTTGTTTGGAAATGGAAAATAATAGGAGGAGTAATTTATGAGTTATATCCTAGTCAGGATACGAATGTTGTAGTACTCGTAGGAAAGTCTCAATACGGAATAGAAATTGAAGGGGGTACCGCAGGGATTGGGTTAAACAGCGGCCAAAGCTCTGACCTGTTTGTTATGGGCTTTGATATTTTATCTGGAGATGTGCTTTGGTTCGAAAGGATGGGTAGTAAATACAAGAATGATGTGTATCTGACATCTACTCTAAACAGTTGTAACGAGTTAACAATAGTTGGCTCTGGGGTAAGACAATCAAATCCATTAATCGCTCCAGATACGATCAACAGTTTGAGAAAAAGTTTAGCATATATGTCTGATGCACCATACATTTTTAGAATTCCTTTAAATGGAACCTGTAATTTTAATAATTGTAAAATTCTTACATCCCTACCACAGAATATTTCTATTACCAATTCCGTATATCTCTATCCAAATCCAGCAACAGATGAATTTTCGATAAAGGGTGAAATCGCACCTTGCAATAAAGTTGTTGTCCGGGATTTAAATGGAAGGATATTAAAAATTGTGCAATCACAAAGTATTACAGAAATCAATGTAGCTGAGCTTAATTCCGGCTTATATTTGATTGAAACGTTTACCGGTGATCAATCAAAGATTATTAAACTAAACATTATAAAATAGAAATGTAAAAAGCAATATCTCTGAATAAAAACATCAGAGATACTGCTTAAAGCCTTATTTTATATACCTGAAATCATGCCCTGGTTGTAGTTCCAGCAAGAACTCATACATCAGCTGGATCACTTTTTCAACGTCTTCACTGTTAACAGTTTCCACTGTTGTGTGCATGTATTTTAATGGAAGGCTGATTAATGCGGAAGGGGTTCCACCATTGGCATATGCAAAAGAATCTGTATCAGTCCCGGTCGACCTTGAAGCAGCAGCTCGCTGAATTGTAATTCCTTTTTTGTCTGCGACATCAATGATCATGTTCAACAAATTATTCTGAACTGCCGGTCCATAAGTAACAACTGGCCCTCTGCCACAGGCAATGTCTCCACTGGTTTTTTTATCATATAGAGGTGATTGAGTATCATGAAAAACATCAGTTATCACTGCTACATCTGGTTTTAAACGGTTTGCAATCATCTCTGCTCCACGAAGTCCAATTTCTTCCTGTACAGCATTTACAACATACAGTGTATAAGGAAGTTTTATATTGTTTTCTTTCAACTGGCGTGCCACTTCGGCAATCATAAAACCACCGATCCGGTTGTCTAAAGCACGGCCAACATAGAATTTTTCATTCATCACAAAAAAATCTGCATCAAATGTTACTACAGTTCCAACATGGATTCCTTTTGCAAGGATTTCATCTTTTTTGGCGCAGCCGCAATCGATAGTAAGATTTTTTAATGTTGGTATTGGTTCTTTATCATTCTCGCGTACATGGATTGCTGGCCATCCAAATACACCTTTTACAATTCCGTTTTTAGTATGAAGATTAACCCTCATAGAAGGAGCAATCTGCTGATCAGAACCTCCGTTTTTTTTAACATATATGTAACCATCATCGGTAATGTGGTTTACAAACCATGATATTTCGTCAGCATGCGCTTCAATCACAACTTTATAAGGCTGTCCTGGGTTTATAACCCCAACGGCACTACCGTAGTTATCAGTTATTTTCTCGTCGATGTATGGTTTTAGGTATTCAAGCCAAAGATGCTGGCCACTTGTTTCAAAACCTGTAGGAGAAGCATTGTTGATATAAGATTCTAAGAATTTAAAGCTAGTGTCGTTCATTGAGTAGATTTACTTTGCAAATATAATGTTAACAGCTAAGAACGCTAGGAGAGACTGGCAAATATAGAGTAGGTGTTATTTTTGAAAATATGCTTTTTAATCAAAATTTAAGCGGGACGTCATTGCAATACCTTAATAACTATTGTAACTTTTAATTTCAATACAACGTTCCTTATTATAACTTGTTAAAAGTTAAGCCCATGAAAGAAATCAGAAAGTCTTATTCCGCTGAATCAAATATACTCTTGCTGTCTTACATATTTTTTACAGCATGTTTCTTCTCATATCAAATGTTTGGTGTATCCTTTAAAGATTTA
>JACMRH010000144.1 GCA_014376535.1 Cytophagales bacterium
GATGGCTGGCCGACGGTGGGTGTAAACGGACAAGTACCAGCTACAACAGATATTCCTAAAGGCAGTGGATCAATTAAAGGGATTATCGATTCAGATGAATTCAGTGTAGCTCCACCTTTGAAACTTCAATGGCAATGGAACCATAATCCTCAAAACAACTACTGGTCCTTGACGCAAAAAAGTGGTTTCCTCCGACTTACAAACGAGCGTACCGATCCAAATGTCTTGCATACAACTAACACCTTAACACAAAGAACATTTGGCCCTAAATGTTCAGGATACGTCGCTTTGGATGTGTCAGGAATGAAAGACGGTGACTATGCCGGGTTATTAGCCTTGCAGAACACCTATGGTTTCGTTGGGGTGAAAATGTCTGGAACAAATAAATCTATTGTAATGTCAACTGCAAAAGGATTTAATACGACTCCTGTAGAATCAGGCAACATAGGATTGAACCAGAATACAGTTTATTTAAGAATCGATTTTGATTTTACGAACCGAACTGATAAAGCCTACTTCTTTTACAGCCTGAATGGCACCACCTGGACAGCAATAGGAAACACAATGCAGATGAACTACGATCTGACCCATTTTATGGGATATCGTTTCGGACTGTTTTCCTATGCAACAAAAGCTGCAGGAGGTTACGCTGATTTTGATTTTTTCCGGGTGGGTGCAAATATTACTGAAGCTCAAAAATCAGTAGTGACGAGTATTGAAAAAGATACTGAAAAAGAGGAATCTGCAGTTTATCCTAATCCTTTCGGAGTGGACGGTTTAAGAATTCACAAAGAAGGAGACTTCAACTACCAGATCACAGACATGAGAGGATTGATTGTTGAAAAAGGCATGGGCAAAGACCTACAATCCATAGGTATTCAACTGACTCCCGGGATTTATATGATTTCAGTTGAAAATGAACATGGAGGATTGGTTCAAAAAGTTGTAAGACAGTAATTTATTCAATTTTATATAAATCTTAAACATGAAAATATACTCGATATATTATTTGCTTCTGGCACTTTTCCTGAGTTCAATAAACGCATTCGCTCAGCAAACTTTGAAAGTAAATCTTTCAAATGCCATCAGACCTGTAACTCATTGTGCTTCAGGATCACTTTATGGAATAACGGAAGCATTGCCAGCTGATGTAGCAAATTTAATAGCTCCCTTAAAACCATTTGTATTTACACAGCCAGCTTTGAGCGGTGCCGGTCATCAGCAAGGAGTAGCAGCCGCTGCAATTCCTATTTCAGCAAAAATTGCCTCTACAACAGGTAAAGTAATGATTCGCTTGCCTGACATTTTGACGGGTTGGCCATACAACTGGCCCGGCCTAACAAGTTATTTAAATAGCGTAACAACGGTCATCAATAGCAAAAAGGCATCTGGCAGAAATAATTATTATGGATATGAAATCTGGAATGAACCAGATGGAACATGGCAAGCTGCCAACGGAGATTTTCATTCGGTTTGCTGGAAGCCGACCTTTGATAAGATCAAGTCACTTGACCCAACTGCCAAAATTATAGGGCCTTCCTATTCTTACTACAACAGTTCAAGCATGAAAGCGTTTTTAACTTATTGCAAAAACAACAATTGTTTACCTGATATCATTTGCTGGCACCAATGGGGAGCTGCAAGCCTAAGTAGCACAATCGACAGCTATCGTGCCTTAGAAATCAGCCTGGGGTTTTCTCCAAGAGCAATTAGTATCAATGAATATTCTTCAAAATTAAGTGATCCTTACGAAGGTTGCCCCGGGTATTCCGTTCCCTTCATTGCAAAGTTTGAGCGCAAAATGGTAGAGAGCGCCTGTATATCCTGGTGGTTCACTGGGCTGCCCGGTAGGCTAGGCAGTCTTTTAACTGCAAACAATCAAAAAGGTGGTGGCTGGCATCTGTACAAATGGTATGGAGATATGACCGGTAACATGATGGGCGTAACCCCTCCAAATGATAATAGTGATGGCATTGATGGATTTGCCAACCTTGACCAGACAGCCATATATGCAAGTGTTTGTTTGGGAGGAAATTATACAGGAATGGTGAATGTGGCAATCAGCGGTATCCCAGCTTTCTTCGGAACAAAGGTCGTTGCAAAATTGGAATATGTGCCATGGGCGGATAAAGACACTCCTGTTTCGGGCACTACGGCGATTTCTACAACAACTTACACTATTGCAAATGGTACCATTACGGTGCCAGTCAACGTTACCAATAAATTTTATGCTTACCGTATTTATCTCACCCCAGCTACTATTACTGGTTTGGAGGAGTCTGAAATTATAGATGATTATGTTTCCCCAAATCCTTTTAATAACGAAGGTTTAAAAATCAGTTATAAGGGGAAATTCCAATATCAGATTACTGACTTGAAAGGAGCTGTTTTAGAAGAAGGTGAAGGTCAGGATGAATACACAGCAGGAGCCAATCTTAATTCAGGAAATTATCTGCTTTCTGTACAAGATCGAAAAGGGAAACATGTTAAAAAAATTTTAAAACAATAATTATGAAAAATTTATATCGTCTTAGATACGGCCTTGTATTGGTCTTTTTGACTTCAGAATCAGCCCTCTGTGCTATGCGCGGCCGCCCTGTACTTAACTCTGCCCGTACAACTTTTGTAGCAGACAACGGCAGGTTGTTACGTGGCCCATACACCTCCTCTGAATGGGGAAATCCTGCACCAACCAACGAGATTGCCAATATTAAAAACCTTGGCTTTAACACAATACATCTCTATGGGGAAACCTTTGACATAAACTATCCAAAAGCAGGAAGCACGGCACCAGGTTATTCTGCTGCCAGGATTGACAGAATGGTAAAAGATACACGTGACCAAGGCTTGTATTTGGTCATAACTATTGGCAATGGAGCGAACAATGGAAATTATAACTTCCAATATTCAATCGATTTTTGGAAGTTTTATGCACCACGCTATGCCAATGAAACGCATGTGATCTTTGAAATCCACAACGAACCTGTTGCCTGGGGACCACCTTATTCATCTGCCACTGCTACACCAATCGGGGCGGTCAATATGGAGGTTGCCTGCTATAATACCATTCGTCAATTTGCACCTAGCACACCGGTATTGCTTTTTAGCTATTCTGTTATGTCAGGCAAAGGCGCATCAGATAATGCCATCAAAGATATCCAGGCATTTAACCAGACAGTGTTTGGCAATCCAACAGCTGTTTGGACTAATATGGCAGTAGGATTTCATGGATATGCAGGTGCAAGAGACACTGAAATTGCTGTAGATAACCTAATCAAAGCAGGTCACCCCATGTTTATGACTGAGTATGGCGGGTATGTTTGGGGAGACAACAGAGGAGGTTTTGATATTGAACTTACAGCAGCTCTGGAGCGCCTGGGTGTTTCCTGGAACGCCTTTGCTTACATCGCTCCCTCAGGTGTTTCTGATAATGTTTCAGCTCCTAACGTTTATACTGACAGGATAATTAATTCCGGACTTTCCTGGATACCGGATTATGGGACATTCCCTGCAAACCGCAGCATTTTCGGCAATGGAGGTCTGATAAGAAAGACTCCTGATTATGTGAACAATAAATTGAACGGCACGTTGCGAATTCAGGCAGAGGACTTTGATAACGGTGGTAAAAGCGTAGCATATTTTAATGCAAATACAAGTAATGCCGGTGGCCAATACCGCACAACTGAAACAGTTGGCATTGAAACAACATCAGATGTAAATGGAGGATATAACATTGGCTGGGTTGCGAAAGATGATTGGCTTGAATATACCATTCAGGCGCCTGTAGCAGGGGTATATGATCTGCGACTACGAGTAGCAGGTCTTAATCCAGGACAACTAAAGATAACAGCAAGGGGAAAGGAAGATTTGACAGGAGTTTGGGACTTACCAAATACAGGTGGTGTGCAAATCTGGACAACAGTAACAAAGAGTGTACTTCTAGGTTCGGGCCTACAAAAGCTTCGCATCACAGCATTAACCCAAGGGTTTAATTTAAACTGGATAGAATTGTCGCCAACTATCATTGGGCCACTTACAGATGGTATTTATAGAATGAAGAATGTTGCAACCGGACAGGCACTTGACGTAAACACAAGTAATACACTCATCACAGCTGCTGCCTCCAATTCAGCCTCACAGACATGGAAACTCCAACACTTAGGTGGGAACGAATATCGAATAGCTTTGCCAAAAAACGACTGGACATGGGATACCTGGTTTGGGCCATTGCACCTCACTGGTTACTGGGGCGCAGGTGGAGATCGGAGCTTTATAATTCTGCCAGCAAGTGGCGGTAAATTCCGGGTGATCCAATCAGGGGGCGGCGATTACATGGAGCCAACTACAAAGAATCCAGCAACGTTGAACTTCGGTCCTTGGGCTAATGCAAATACGCAATTATGGGAAATCACTTCAACAACGGTTACCGGAATTGAACAATCTGAAAATATCACCCAAACAGAAATTTATCCTAACCCATTTGAAAATAGTTCTTTGGTCAATACATCAGGCCTATTTCAATATGAGATTTTAAATATTCAAGGTGTTACTGTAGAAACTGGTTCAGGATTTGATTCGAAAAATATAGGTTCTGCACTCTCAAAAGGAGCTTATCTGGTGAGGATAATTCAAGGAGGTAAACAAGAAGTTAAAAGCTTAATAAAGTTATGAGAACTATTGCAAAACAATTTTTAGCAATAATTGCCATTTTGAATTTGATACCAGGACTACTGATGGCTCAAACAAGGCCAGGTTTTGGAAATTTAACATACAACAGCTCAGAATTATATAAAGCTATCTGGACCTATACTGAGGTGAATCATTACGGGTCAAATATTGGAACCATGCAAAATGGTTACCTACTAACTACTTTTATACCTGATAGCGGAAAACCTCCGGGAGGAATTCTGGTTTGGGATGTTTCCAATCCAAGAAATCTGGTGCTGATTACCCTTATTAACGATAGTTGTACTTCCACTTTTCGTGAGCAACACGCGCTTCCTCAACACGATAGATATGTTGTTTTTCAATACGGTTTTGGATTCCAGATTTGGGACTTTAGCAATCCTAAAAATCCGGTACAGACCAAAAGACATGTTATGAGTGGATATGCCCATGATGATTATAAGTCTACCTGGCAAATTTTCTGGCAAGCACCATACAAGTTCATTGCCAATGTCAGCAAAGGGTTTGATTTGGTCGATGTGTCATATATTAATAATCCATTGTTAGTTAAGCAAATAAACACACCCAGACAGATCGGGCACATTTACGCAGTAGGAAACTTATTAGTCACTTCCGCCCATGATTTCGGGAAAGGATTCATTATCTATGACATCAGAAACCCCGCGGGATCCTAAACTGCTGAATAGCTACAGCAATACGGAGAATCTTTATGCATATATGATCAACGGCAACAAACTTGTTATTTCTGCACGCGGCAATGCCAATAATTCCATTTTCGGTTCGTATGACATATGTGATCTTCAGCAATTTCAAAGCCGGTATGTATTTATTCGACCATTTCGAAGGAATTACCAGAAGTACCGCAAAAATGATAGTGCGTTCTCATTAATGCCTTTTTTTCATACGAAAGCACAAATAATAAATAAATTAATAAAAACAATGCTAAAATCTAAACTAACATTTTTCCTTTTCCTTTCCTTGATCGGAAATATTATGTTTGCCCAAACAGTTTCCAAATACATTGTCGTTGACCAGTTCGGTTACCGACCTACAGCCAAAAAAGTAGCGGTGCTTCGGGATCCTGTAATGGGAAATGATGAAGCTGAATCTTTTACCCCGGGTAATTCTTATTCTCTTGTCAATTCTGCAAACAATTCAAAAGTGCTTACAGCTGCTCCCACTATTTGGCAAAATGGCAAAACAGATACCGTTGCTGGAGACAAAGTATGGTGGTTTGACTTTTCTTCTGTCAGTACTCCTGGTTCTTATTATGTCCTCGACGTTCAGAAAAATGTGAAGTCTTACAACTTTGATATTAAAGAGGATGTTTACAACATGGTTTTAAAACAGGCGGTACGCTTTTTCTTTTACCAAAGGGTTGGTTTTGCTAAAAAACAACCATATGCCGATGCAGCCTGGGTAGATGGAGCTTCCCATCTCGGCCCGCTTCAAGA
>JACMRH010000145.1 GCA_014376535.1 Cytophagales bacterium
ACTAATGAAATACCATCGGGCGTTACTAAATAACCTCTGCCGTTTGTCGGCTGTGGTTCTCCGTCATTATATGCAATCTTTGTTGTTCCTTTTGGTACATAAAAATATTTGGTTGGGTATTGGGCATTGTCAAAATCATTTGGTGCGGGAGTTGAAAACAATATAATTCCAGGTGTTATAGGTTTTATTCTACCCCAACCATAGGTAGTGCTTAATGTGATTATTTGTCCTTTTGTAACATCTATTTGATAGTTTTTCGTATTCCATGTTTCACCATCTACAACTTCTTTAAACGTAGAATTTTCTTTGCTTATAGACTCATTTATATAAATAGAATCCTCTGTATATATCTTTGCCTGTGTTTTTCCCACAGCACCGATATTAATTGATACCTTTCCCTTAAATGTTGCTTTAAATCTTGCTCCCGAAAAAATACCATACTTCCAAGAATCTAATGGAATACTGTTGACATAGGTGGCTTTATCATAATCAAAAACCATGTTACTAATAGGATATTCAACTGGCAATGCCGCAAGATCAGCCGCAAATATTTTTTCAATTTCTGCCTCTGTTAATTGATGATCTGAAATAGGTTGTGGGTCTGGCCCTAAATAATGTTGTCCAGTAAGTCCTACGGTCTGCACTAACATTCGTTGATGTATAGAATAGACGTCTTGATAAATGCTATCATTTTTTGATTGTGTTCCGTTTCGTTGCGCCATTAACTTCATAAAATGTACATAAGCCTTTAAATCATTTATTCGCTTCCATTCAGGGCCGTTTATTACTACTGCATCTGTAGCATCTTTTAAATCTTTTAAGCTAAAATTTACGTCTTGGTTGTATTGATAATTTAAACTCCATCTGTCAAACATATTTTTCATTGGCTTCCAACCATTGCCAAAACAATCGGTTAAATATTTATGATAAAGTGTATCAAAGTTCTTTGTTGTATCAAATTCAAGCTGCCCTGTTAGCCAAAACATATGCCCGGTTGGGCCACCTGCATCTGTTGTCTCTTGTTGAATACAATTAATCGCATTAGTACGCCAAAAAGATAAAAGTTTTGGTATGTTGTAGATATTAAATTGTGGCAATCCTAAACTCCATTGAGTAATGTTCCAATAATCATAAATACCCATATTTCCTGCTGTATTTGCGTGCCATTTCCGTATCATTTCTTTTGGTAGATATGCTGTTTGAAAAGCATAAGGAATGATTACAGGGAATACATTCTTTTTAAGCGGAAATTTAGGTACTAAAGTATTTGTTGCGCCATCACCATAAGCTAGGGCAGCTATGTGAAGTTTTGTGCTGTTGCTGTCGTAATCTTTTGCTATTTCATTTGCAAAATACCACCACTTATCCGAGGCATTCCAATTATTAATACCTTGAAAACCGTTTGGTGGTAAAGGATCATCACTGCCACCTCTGCCATCCTCGGGGTCTGTGTTTATTGTAATAAATGAATCTGTTAAATTGGGCATCCTTTTATACCAATCTTTATACGCTTGTACGGCTTCGGGTATTTCTACTCTTATTCTACCGCTTTCTTTTCCAAGTTGACCGTTAAACCATTCGGGATGAGCATTACATAAAGCTACATTGCTAAGATAAAACGCCTGCCCTGCATGGGATGGCTGCACAAAATCGCCATTAAATCTGTTTC
>JACMRH010000146.1 GCA_014376535.1 Cytophagales bacterium
TGGTCACTTCTGACAGTTTCAGTAATAATATCAGCTTCAGCAGAACTTTTTGCTAAAATTTTCATCTTTTCACCCTCTGCATTTGCCATTGTTACTAAAGTCTTCGCATCTGATGTTGCTTGCCTACCATCAAGCCAGGGCTTGAGAAGTATTCCGGAAAATTTACTAACAGTGTTAAAGATTTTTTCTGCAACCTGAGAATTTAGTGTCTTATAAGCTGCTAATAGTTGTGCTGCAGTAGTAGCTACTGTTGCGGAATGAGTTACTATTTGATTATATACTTCTTCCATGATTCAATTATTAGCTGTTAAGTATTCAAAGATAATTGATTTTTTTCCCCGCCTTTGTTGGTGTTTTCACCAACGAATATTCACTGGCAAGATGCTAAAAGTTGTTGGTCAAAAGACACAACAACGGGAGGATGTTGGAAGACCAACAAAGGCAGGATTGTCAGCTGGAATTCCAGTAAAATCAGGTATTCTTAACTGCAAAAGCTTAAAATAGGTTGCTAAAAATTAAGATTGGGCTATAAAAAGAACTCAAAAAAAATAACCACCTGATAATCAGGTGGTTATTTTTACTAATGTGATCCCGCTGGGATTCGAACCCAGGACCCATACATTAAAAGTGTATTGCTCTACCAACTGAGCTACGGAATCATTAACTAATTTTATTTCCAGAATTAAAAGCGTTTTTTAACTTTGGGAGTGCAAAGGTACTAATACACGTCATAAATGCAAAAGTCAGTTCATAAATATTTAACAATAATTTTCATTCTCCTGAATACCAACGCGTTTGCTCAATCTAATAAGTCTAACCTTAAAGTTGCTGATTCCCTCTTTACGGCTAAAAAGTATTCTGACGCATTTATTAAGTACAATAATATTTTTGAAAATGGTTTCCATACCCCCAGAATGCTACTAAAAATGGCCTACATTAAAGAAGGTTCTGGCGAAATTCCGGAAGCTCTTTTCTTTCTGAATATATATTATGTGAACTATCCGACAAGAAATATCCTGAAGAAGATGGAATCCCTGGCTGAAACACGTCAGATTGCGGGGTATGAATATGACGATTCTAACTATTTTCTTTATTTGTATTTCAGGTACAAAACAGAAATTATTTTAGGTCTGGTAGGAATTTTGTTTGCCTTTTTCCTGGCCATTGTTACCAACCGGGTTGTTTTCAAAAGAATCCCGATTACTAGTCCTTATCTCTTCTTTTTTATGGCTGCCTTTGTTTATTTGTTTATCAATTACTCTGACCGGTTTTCCTACAAGGGTATTATTATGCAAAATAAAGCCCTGGTGATGAGCAAACCCTCAGCTGGCTCTGATGTACTTGCTACTCTCGAAAAGGGTACCAGACTGCATGTTTGGGACAATACAGACATTTGGTACGAAGTTCGTTGGGAAAACAAACACGCATTCATTAGAAAGAACAATTTGAAAATCGCCCTTGCCTCTCAACAAAAGTTTGAAGGACGAATTTTTTAGCCTACAAAGGGTTGCAGGTTCTGAGAAAAAAAGGAAATTAGTTTTTAAATGTAATAAATTTTTGTCCGGTGAAATTCAAGCCGGTGAATACAATCATCCCCACAATCTGGGCAATTAATGGGTCAGTAACCATTTTCTCAACCAGGAGAAAAACAAGACAGTATTGAACAAGCCAGGCAACACCTATCACTACAAAAAACAACAATCCTTCCTTTTTTACATCTCCTTCACTTCGAAAGGTCCATTTCCTGTTAAAGTAGAAACTGCTGATGGTTGGTAGCAAATAAGCAATCGGGTTAACAATCAGATATGTTATCCCCAAAACTTTATTTAAAATAAAAATAATGGAGAATGTAAATAAGGTATTTGCTGCACCTATAAGTCCAAATTTTACTAATTGCCTGTAACGAAATATTATATCAATCATTCTAATTCATCAATGCAGGCAGAACTCCTTCATAAATTTGCCTCAATTCAAAAGTATTTCCAAAATGTTCGTTATCTACAAGGCAGTTGCCATAAATAACTGCACCTAATGCAGAAAAATCTGTATTTTCAGTTTTTAAGAATTCTTCAAATTCCTGCTTGTTGTCCGGGTCTATAGAAACCACTATTCGACTTTGGCTTTCACCAAATAAAAAGGCATCTTTTCTAAAGTTTTTATCTGAAGCTATATCAAATCCGAGTTGATGGTTAAAAGAAGATTCAACAAGAGCTACATAGAGTCCACCTTCTGAAATATCATGCGCTGAACGAACAAGTTTACGTTTGATTAGCTGAATAACGGTTTGTTGAACTTTGTATTCGTAGTCCAGATCAAACCATGGTGATGGCGATTCTTTTACGCCTAAATGATTGTAAAGATATTCAGAGCTCGAGATGCAGTTTTGTGATTTTCCAATCAGATAAATAAGATCGCCAGGGGCTTTGAAATCAAGCGTCATATGATTATCAATATCTTGCAATAAACCCAGCATTCCGATTGTAGGCGTAGGATGCACTGGGCCTTGATCTGAAGATTGATTATAGAAACTCACATTTCCACCAGTGACGGGCGTCCCAAATTTCTCACAGGCTTTTTTCATGCCCATAATTGAATTTACAAATTGCCAGTAAACTTCCGGATTATAAGGATTGCCAAAATTCAAATTGTTTGTAATTGCAACAGGTAGGCCTCCAGAACAAACCACATTTCTGGAAGATTCTGCTACCGCAATAGCACAACCTTCTTCTGGATTAGCATTAACATATCGGGAATTACAATCAACTGTAATAGAAATAGCTTTTTTAGTCCCTTTTATATTTACTACTGCAGCATCAGAAGGTGCATTAGTTGTTAAAGTTGATGTTCCGATCATGGAATCATATTGCTCATAAATCCATCTTTTAGATGCAATGTTCGGCAGGTTCAACAAGGATTTTCCCACTTCAACATAATTTGTTGGTTGAGGAATAGAATTTATATTGAATTTTTTAAACTCATTAAAATAAGCCGGCTCTTTGTATTCCCTATGATAAACAGGTGCCCCACCGCCTAGAACAAGGTCAAAGGCTGGAACATCGGCCACTTTGTATTGCTCAACGGTTGACAGTTGACTGTTAACGGGATTGGCGAAATGCGACTCTAAAACTGAATGCAATTCTTCTGGCACTCCTTGATAGAAGGTAATTCTTGTGCCCTCTACCACCACTCCAATTTGTGCACAATGAAGATCCCATTTATCGAAGATCTTTTTAATATCATCTTCGTGTCCTTTTTTCACTACCACCAGCATTCTTTCCTGTGATTCAGAAAGGAGGATTTCGAATGGTTGCATATTTGCTTGTCTGGTTGGTACACGGTCGAGCCAAACATCCATTCCATGTTCTCCTTTAGCACTCATTTCTGAAGTAGAGCAAATAATTCCTGCTGCTCCCATATCCTGAATACCAATAACATACCCTGTTTCAATTATTTCTAAAGAGGCTTCCAGTAAAAGTTTTTCCTGAAAAGGATCTCCTACTTGAACTGCAGGAAGCTTTTCGTTAGATTTTTCAGTTAAATCTTCAGATGCAAACGATGCACCACCAATGCCATCTTTCCCAGTTGCAGATCCTACTATGAATACAGGATTACCAACTCCATACGAAGTGGCTTTGGCAACCATGTTTGTTTTTAATATCCCTGCAGAAAAAGCATTAACCAGGGGATTAACATTATAGCAATCATCAAAATAAACTTCACCACCAACAGTTGGTATACCAAAAGCATTTCCATAACTGCTAATACCTCTAACGACACCTTTTACAAGCCATTTTGTTTTCTCAAGATTGGGATTACCAAAGCGCAATGAATTCAATTGGGCTATTGGGCGGGCACCCATTGTAAATATATCTCTGTTTATTCCACCCACACCGGTGGCTGCACCCTGAAAAGGCTCCAGAGCGGAAGGGTGATTGTGTGATTCAATTTTAAAACAACAGGCAAGGCCATCTCCAATATCTACTAAACCAGCATTTTCCTCACCTGCTTTTGCTAACATAAGTGGAGATTCTTTTGGCAGCTTTTTTAACCAGACTATAGAATTTTTGTAGCAGCAATGCTCGCTCCACATTACTGAAAATATACACAACTCTGTGAAATTAGGAGTGCGCCCAAGAATTTCTTTTATCCTTTCAAATTCCGATTCAAGTAATCCTAGTTTTTTTGCAGTATCAAAAGTGGGGAGGGTATTTTCCAAAGCGAGCAGATTTTATCCGCAAAATAACCCAAAAAATCCGGAGGTAAAAATTAAAACTACCAGCAATAAAATATCTGCATTCTATTCTATGAAGAATATGTACTCTAACCCTTTTTCATTTAAATAAGAAGCATAAGAATCACATGCCCCACCTCCGAAATTAACCCTGTAATTGATACTTTGACTTGCATTAAAAAAGTCCTGAACTCCCTGAACGGGATAATGATTTGAACATGTTGCTTTTATAACTAAGGATGAAGCATTTAAAGGTGGTGAAGTTGAAGCAGTCTTGACTGAAAACAGTTGCCCTTGACTATCTGTTCCTAACCAGCTACCTGAACTATACCAGAAATCGCCCTTCTTACCCTTTACAGTATCGCCTGTCACATTTCCAATCTTGATTTTTGTTGCAAAATCTGTTTTGAATTTGATTTTATCTCCCTTTGAATTTTCTGCATATCCAGATGAATTAAATTCGAATAACCATGTATTTAAGTTAAATAAATCATGCTTTTGATTTGTAGAAAAATAACCTGTTATAAGCCTGCCATTAATTCTTGTATTTTCAAAAAGAACAGAATCTTGGTAATCACCTACTTTTTTGCTACCCTTAAAGAAGCATTTTACATTTCCGGTCCTTGTTGTACTAAGTTTATCTGCAGTTTGATAAGTTAATTCAATGAATTTATTATAACTATTAATTAAGGTGTCCTTTTTGAAAAGTTTACCGAATGAAACTGAGTTTGATGCAACTATACTATCAACGTCTAAAAAAATGGAGTTCAAGTCAGCCTCTGCAATGCTGAGTTCCTTAACGGAACTTAAGTCGGGAACAGAAGGATCTTCTATCTTCTTTTTACAACAGACAAAAAGCCCTATAACTAACACAAATAATATTGTGTGAGATTTTAGGGCTTTGCTGAAGAAAACAAAAAACATTTGGTATGAGTTTGCCAATCGAAAGGAAGATTGAAGTTATACTATTTCAAATTGGGAAAAGAAAAAAGAAGATTCCAATGCTGCATTTTCATCAGAATCAGATCCATGAACTGCATTGGATTCCAGAGACTTTGCATATTTTTTTCTTATCGTTCCTTCTTCAGCATTCGCTGGATTGGTTGCACCTATCAATTTCCTAAAATCTGCAACAGCATTTTCCTTTTCTAAAACCAAAGCAACTATTGGACCTGCCGACATCACCCTTTTAAGATCACCAAAAAAAGACCTTTCCTTATGTACTTCATAAAATTGACCAGCTTTCTCATCTGTTAGTTTTATTACCTTGATAGCTTTAATTTTATATCCTGCTTCGTTGATCATAGTTAGGATACCACCTGTGTGCCCGTCTGCAAAAGCGTCAGGCTTAATCATACTGAAAGTTCTATTGGTTGCCATTAAAATATTATTTGTGCCAAAAATAGGTTTTTAATAAGTAAAACCACAAAAAACCCTGTAGTGAATATTTTAAAAATATTTATTGGAAATATGTTGACAAGAATACACTAAGATGATACCTTTGCAATCCCAAAAATAATGGTGCTATCGTCTAGGGGTTAGGACGCCAGGTTTTCATCCTGGTAACCCGGGTTCGATTCCCGGTAGCACTACA